>JAYUCP010000629.1:0-3129 GCA_043740245.1 Acidobacteriota bacterium
GGCTGAACACGTCGGCGCGCGCATCGGCCTTCTGCCCGCGCGCCTGTTCGGGCGACATGTATTGCGGCGTGCCCAGCACTACGCCGGGGTCGGTGGCGACTTTGGCGAGCGTGGCAGCTTCTTTATCAATGACAGCCTCGCCGGATTTTTCGGTCAGCTTGGCTAAGCCGAAGTCCAACACCTTGACGATGCCGTCGCGCCGCACCATCACGTTCTCCGGTTTGAGGTCGCGGTGAATGATGCCGGCCTCGTGCGCGGCGGAGAGCGCGGCGGCGATCTGAATGGCGTAATCGAGCGCGGCGTTGAGCGGCAGCCCAGCGCGTTGCAGATGCGCGCGCAAGGTCGCGCCGTCAATGTATTCGGTGGCGATGTAATGCGCGCCGCCCTGCTCATCGGGGGCCGCGCCGATTTCATAAATCGTGATGATGTTCGGATGGTTGAGCGCCGAAGCCGCGCGCGCCTCTTGCTCGAAGCGGCGCAAACGGTCGGCGTGGCGGGTGAATTCAGCGGGCAGCAATTTGAGCGCGACCTTGCGCCCCAGCCGCGTGTCTTCGGCCAGCCAGACTTCGCCCATGCCGCCCGCGCCGAGCGGGGCCAGGACTTTGAAGTGGTCGAATTGCTGGCCGGCAAGCAGTGCCATTCGGGGCCTTCAAGTTGTTGGTTGAACTGCTTAGATGAAGAGTGTGCGAAGCTACAGCCAAGCGCATGAAACGGAGCCGCTTTGGAGTGCTGCGGCTCGACGCAGCTTTTCTTTCGCTGCCAGAAAATTCAGTTGCCCCGGTGCGGGTTTGAGGCGAAAGCAAAAGCTGCGTCGAGCCGCAGCACTCCAAAGCGGCGCGCCTTGAGCTTGGCTAATACTGGCAATTGGTTCTCGCCGGCGGCCTTGAAGCAAGCGGCGCAAGGCAAGGTGCGGATGAGCAGATCGAATTGCTTATCCACTCGCGCTTGTAACGCTGCCAGCAGGTCATCGTATTGTGCCTGTGCCGGATCTTCATTTTTCCTTTGTCCGGCGCAAATACTCCTTAAACTCCTTCATATTGCTGAAAGCTGGGGTGACACGCCCCGCTTCATAGTCGCGCAGGCCTGCTTCAATCGCCGCCTCTACAGCAGCGTCACGCTCGGCCGGGACTTTTGGCTTCAAGACGATGTTGTCGCCTTCGACGATCGCTTCCAAATAATCCCCGACAGCCAGGCTGGCTTCTTTTCTGATCGAGTTCGGAATCGTCAATTGGAATTTTGGTTTCACTTTTATCAGCGGCATAGCTCTCCTTTTGCAACCGGCAGACAGTAGCGCGGGGTACTGCATCGTCAAATTTCCAGCACGACCGGAATAATCATCGGCCGCCGGCCAGTCTCCTTCTGAATGTAGCGTTTCAGTTCCAGTCGAAGCTTCTCTTTGATAACGGCCCAATCCACGCGCTCTTCATGCGCCGTGTTCTCTCCCGTAGCGCCATTGGCTCAGGACGGGCGTTCGGTTGCGGCCGTGACTTTTTCCGAGACCCAGAGATTGATGAGCGTCTCAGCGGGCACGCCCTGCCGGGAGGCCAGTTTGCGCACTTGGCGCATCAAGCGGTCAGTAATCGCCACGTGGTGCGCGTCTGGCGACAGGTCCGTGTCGGATGGCACCGGGATCATGTATTCCTCGTAATCGCCGCTATCGTGCGTGTCCCAGAATTCCCCGGCTGCTTCCAGACTGGGGAATTCATCCGGCAACGGGTCGCGTTTTTTCTGCTTTTTACTTTCTCGCATAACTTCTGCGCTCCTTCGCGGTCATCTCTCGCGCGGAAATCGGCAACGCCTTGCCTTTGTGTTTGTCCACGAAGAAAACCGTCAAATACCGCCCCGCGTGCGTTCGCCCAAGCGCGCGATAGATGTTTTCTCCCGGCGTGCGGCCTTTGGCCGCCAGATCGTAACGCGGCGTATTGAGGAACACCTGCTCGACTTCGTCAGTAAAGACGTTGTGTTTGAGCAGCAGCTTATCCACAAACTGCTTTTTCCAGATGCACTCTACAACCTTCATAGAGCCAACCCTTAACCCGTGGCGCTACGATCAAATTTCCAACACGACCGGAATAATCATCGGCCGCCGCCCCGTCTCTTTCTGAATATAGCGTTTCAACTCGATCCGAATCTTCTCTTTGATGACCGCCCAATCCACGCGCTCTTCGTGCGTCGCGTTGCTGACCGTCCCGCCGACGATTGCGCGCGCGCGGTGCAAAAAAGCCTCGCCCTCTTCGCCTAAGGCCAGGCCGCGTTGAATCACTTCGGGCGCGGATTCCAGTTCGCCCGACGCCTTGTTGATCGCCACGATCGGCAGCACGATGCCGTCGTAGGCCAGATGCTTGCGGTCGCGCAGCACCAGTTCATCAATCCGCCCCGAACCCGAATCGTCAATCAGCGTGCGCCCGACCGTGACTTTCTCCACCACGCCGGCGCTGTCTTCATCCAGGCCGATCACGTCGCCGCTTTCGGCCAGCACGATGCGGTTGCGCGCGACGCCCCAACGGCGCGCGGCTTCGGCGTGGCGATAGAGTTGGCGCGTCTCGCCGTGAATGGGGATGAGGAATTTTGGGCGCACGGCATCGTACATGATTTTCAAATCGCCTTCGCGCCCGTGGCCGCTGACGTGGATGCGCGCGATGCTGGAATCAATCACGCGCGCGCCGCGCTTGAACAGATGGTTCATCATGCGCGAGATGGATTTTTCATTGCCCGGAATCTGGCGCGCCGACAGCACCACCGTGTCGCCTTCCATCACACTGGCGTCGCGATGCTGATCCACAGACATGCGCGCGAGCGCCGACATCGGTTCGCCCTGGCTGCCCGTCGCCAGTATTACGACTTCGTCCGGATGCATCTTGCGCGCCTGCGCCGGGCTGACCAGTTGGCCGTCGTCAATGTCCAGGTAACCGCTGCGCTCGGCCACTTCGGTCACGCGCAACATGCTGCGGCCCAGCAGCGCGACCGAACGCCCGTGCTCCGCCGCCAGATCAAAGACGATCTGCAAGCGGTGAATGCTGGTCGCAAAACACGAGACGATCATGCGCCCGCGCGTCTCGGCGAAAATCTTTTCGAGCGCCGGGATGACGACTTTTTCAGAACCAGTGCGGCCCTCGCGTTCGACGTTGG
>JAYUCP010000630.1:0-19121 GCA_043740245.1 Acidobacteriota bacterium
GACATGTGCCTGACGCTGACCGACGAAACCAATCTGACCGTAGACGCCATCAACCAGATCGAACGCATCCGCAAACAACTCGAAGACCTGAAAGGCAGCACCGAACAATTGGCCGCTGCCCAAGTGCTCGACAAAAAGCTGAAAGCCGTCGAAGACATTCTGCTCTCGCCCGTCGCGCACGAGAACGACCCGAAGTCGTACCGTGAGCCGATGACCATTTACTTTCACTACCTGCATCTGTTGGGACAAGTCGGCAACGGCGCGGGCGATATGGCGGGCAATCCCGGCTTCAAGCCGACGGATCAGAGCAAGGAGTTCCACGTCATTCTGAAAAAACGGCTGGACGATGTGCTGGCGAAATTGAAGACGGTGCTGGATACGGACGTGGCGCGGTTCAATCAAACGAGCGGCGTGCAGGTGAGTATGGATGCAAAGCCGTAGTGGGCAAGCGCGCGTATGCTTTGTGCTGTCGCAGAGCATACGCGCGCCATTGGAATTGCGAATGGAGCAAACACTTCCCAATCGAGACAAGGCATTCGTGCCACGCGAAAAACTGGCGGGCTATTTGTTGTCTGAAACGCATCCCGTGGGCGGGCCGAAGGCAGCCTTCTTTCGCATGCACGGCTTTGACGATGCGAATGTCGCCGAGCTTGAGGCACGGTTGCTCGAGGTCGCCCGAACAGCGCCTATAGTTCAAATCTTGCAAAACCCATACGGAACGAAGTACGTTCTGGATGGCCGCGTGCTGAGTCCGTCAGGCGCGCTGCTTGCGCTTCGCACGGTTTGGATTATCGAAACGTCTGACGAGCGGCCACGCTTTGTCACCGCGTTTCCGCATTGAGGTAACAAGAATGATACGAGAACTTGATTCCGTTGTACTGACGCGCGATCTTCAAGAGCATGGCTTGGCGGCTGGCGATGTGGGCGCGGTCGTGCATTGTTATGCGAATGGCCCGGCGTATGAAGTCGAGTTTGTTTCAGGCTCAGGCCACACGGTTGCGCTGGTCACGGTGAGCGAAAATGACATTCGCCAAATTCAAGCCCGCGAAATTCTGCATGTGCGGGCGTTGGCGGCATAGGCGAGAGACATTTGGCCTGACTGAAACGACACCGCGCAAGGATGTATTGGCGAAATTGAAGACGGTGCTGGATACGGACGTGGCGCGGTTCAATCAAACGAGCGGTGTGCAATTGAACGTGGCAGCGAAGCAATGACGAAAATAACATACTGCCTACGGAAACTCATATCTGTAGGCAGTAAATTTTGGCGTCGGAATCCCAAATTCGACGCTTCTAAGCATGGAGACTGGGGAGTGCGCAGTCAGACGCATGAATACACAATATTACATCATCAATCGGCACTGCCTTCGACGCGCCCATACTGAGTCTCTATTTTCGTCTGAAATCCTGCCCGGCATGTATGCCGTTTTTGGTGAACCAAAAAGCAAGTTCAAAAGTGGCAAATTCAATCTCGCTCAATTAAAGATAAGCAAGAAACTTTATAGTGCAGAGATGGCAGCCACTTTTTGGAGCAGGTTTCATGTTAAATTTATTTCGAGTAACCATAAGGGGAAGAAACTACCGCACATTCATAGAGTGATAAAAGCAGCTTCTCGTGGGTACATCGTTATTTGTGAACCTTCCGTACCAATACGTGAGCCTCTCGCCACGCAGCAAACTTATGAATATTGGTCAGACAAGATCAATTTGAACAGTCGTGTCTCTAACGACGACGCTACACTGAATAGAGCTATGCCGATTCTCTTGAACAAAATATGGACAAACCCAGCAATACTTAAAGAAATCCCTTTCCAAGATTCGCGGATTATTGAGGAAATAGTTGCAGAGGTTTTTAGTGGCTTTGGGTATCAGGTCGAACTTACAAAGAGAACTCGCGATGGGGGTAAGGATATAATTGCGTTACGAAAGCGTGACGGCAATAACAAAAAGATACTTATTGAGTGTAAGCATTGGAGCAATAAGATAAACGTGAAGGTAATAAGAGAATTGATTGGTGTTGCTGTAACTCAAGGAGAAATGCCCACCGGAATCATATTAGCAACAACCAGCAATTTCACTCGCGATGCAAAAAAGATTTCTCTCAACTCGACTATTCCCATTGAACTAGAACTGCGAGACTACAACGACATCCTTAATTGGATTAAGGACTACCACGCTATCCAATTTGGACAAGACAATATCCGACAAATTCTTAGTCAATTGGGACTAGCTGAGGAGATGAACTAAATAATAGGCTCAATGCGAGAAAGTATTACTTACATGGGCAATCAGATCAGAATATTTGTTAATGCTGCGCCTTGCGTCTTCGCCGCAGCGCGGTGGCTGATTTTAGCCGTGGGTTTTCAACCGTTATCAACCCACGGAAAGCGTGAACCGAAACCTCCGCATCGCGTTAGCGGCGCCTGAATTCAACCGTCGCTGGCACGACGTGGAAAGCTCCTGCGGCCCGTCCCGTGGGTTCAAAACGGTTCAAAACCCACGACTAAATTCAAACTGCCGCGACGCGGCGAAGAGTGAATCGTCAGCCTTTGCGGGCGGCGGCTGATTAACCTGATGCGGATAAAAACGACTATGCAACGATGGATGCTTTCTCTCTGCGGGCTGCTGTTTTGCTTATCGGCGACGCTCTCCTCTTCCAACGCCCAGCAGCAAGCGCCGCCACCGGAGTCGCCGGTCTATGAGATTTACGCGCTCAGCTACGGCGTGCTTCCTGATTTCCCGGTCTCGTCGCTGGTCGCGGGCGCGGACAAGGCGCGCAAGCTCGACATTCAAATGATGGTCTGGCTGCTCAAAGGGCCGGGCGGGCGCAACATCCTCGTGGACGCAGGCTTTTACCGCGACAAGTTTTTGGCGCAATGGAAGCCCAAAGACTTCATCAAGCCTTCGGAAGCCATCGCCAAAGTCGGACTCAAACCGGAAGACATCACCGACCTCATCATCACGCACATGCATTGGGATCACGCCGATGGCATGGACTTGTTCCCAAAGGCGCGCGTCTGGATTCAGCAGGAGGAGTTCAGCTACTACACGGGCGAAGCGTGGCAGGCGCGCAATACGCACGGCGGCATCGAGGCGGAGGATGTGTTGGCGCTGGTCAAACTCAACATCGAAGGCCGCGTCAAGCTCATCAAGGGCGACAATCAGGAAGTGATGCCCGGCATCCGCTGCTTCACGGGCGGTCGCCACACCTATGCATCGCAGTACGTCAGCGTCAACACGCGCGGCGGCACGGCGGTCGTGGCTTCGGATAATCTGTATCTGTACGAGAACCTCGACAAGCACGCGCCCATCGCGCAAACGCTCGATGCCGCGTCGAACCTGCGGGCGCAGGAGCGGATGAAGCAACTCGCTTCCGATCCCCGCTTGATTGTGCCCGGGCATGATCCGGCGGTCTTTGTGAAGTTTCCGAAACCGGGCAATGGCGTGGCGAAGATTGAGTAGCTTGATTCTTCCTTTTGTACTTATGAAAGTAACTCACTGGAAATTGTATGTCGCAGTTGTTGTTTTGTTACTGCTCTTATTCTTGCTGCGGTCATTTTCTGCGGCACCGCTTCCCCAACCAGCAGCCTTTGGATGAGGCGCTGCACGTCAAGCAGCCGTTTAATAGTACCTGACTGGACAGACTAACGTCCGTCCGGCGCTTGCTCGAATCGAGGCAAACTTATGTGCACAGACCGTCGAGACTTTTTACGTTTAACCCTTACTGGCGCGGGCGCTGCTGCTGTTGAGGCAGCCTTCGACACGCACGCGTACGCTGCCGAACAGTCAGCCAGCTTGCCCGAGCCATTGCGCCAACTGCGTCCGTTCCCCGGACAAGCGACGCCGATTGCGGCGGATGAGCGGCGCGCGCGCATCGAAAAGGCGCGCAAGCTGATGATCGAAAACCGGATTGACGCGCTCTACCTCGAAGGAGGTTCGAGCATGTTTTATTTCACCGGCGTGCGTTGGGGAAACAGCGAACGCATGTTTGCGCTGGTCATTCCCGCACGCGGCGAATTGGCCTGGATCACGCCCAAGTTCGAGGAAGCCCGCGCCCGCGAATTGATCAAATTCGGCACGGACATTCGCACTTGGGAAGAAGACGAAAGCCCTTACAAAGTCGTCGCCAACATCTTCAAGGATCGCGGCATTAACAGCGGGCGCACCGGGCGCATCGGTATCGAAGAACGCGTGCGCTTCTTCCTCTTTGACGGCATTCGCAAGGAAGCGCCGCAACTCGAATACGTCAGCGCCGACGCGATCACGGCGGGTTGCCGCGTCATCAAATCGCCCGCCGAACTGGCGCTGCTGCAACGCGCCAACGACATCACCATCGCGGCCTTTCGCGCCGCCGCCACCACGCTCAAACCGGGCATGACACAGTATGAATTCGGCACCAACGTCGCGGCGGCCTTTCGCGCGCTCGGTTCCAGCGGCAGCGCGCTGATCGGCTTTGGCGAATACACGGCCTTCCCGCACGGCAGCATTCAGCCGCAACAGTTGAAAGAAGGCGAGATCGTGCTGATGGATGGCGGTTGCAGCGTCGAAGGCTACGCCTCTGACATCACGCGCACTTTCATTTTTGGCAAGCCGACCAAGCGGCAGACCGATGTGTGGAACCTGGAACGCCGCGCACAGGATGCCGCCTTTGCCGCCGCCAAACCCGGCGCGCCTTGCGAAGCGGTGGACGCGGCGGCGCGCAAGGTGATTGTGGACGCGGGCTTCGGCCCCGAATACAAAGTGCCCGGCCTGCCGCATCGCACGGGCCACGGCATCGGGTTGGACGGCCACGAATGGACGAACTTCGTGCGCGGCAACAAGACGCCGCTGCAACCGGGCATGTGTTTTAGCGATGAGCCGATGATCGCGATTTACGGCGAGTTCGGCATCCGCTTGGAAGATTGTCTGTACATTACCGAAACGGGCGCGCGCTTCTTTACCAAGCAGAGTAGCGCGATTGACCGGCCTTTTGATTGAGGGAGTGTAGCGTGTCAGTAGCCCGCGTGTGAGCAAGGGCTTTACTCGCCAAGCAAAGCCCTTGCTCACGCGCGGGCTACTGACACTAGCGATAATCTGCTATCACAAATTCGGCTGTTTTGCCTGTTCCACTTTTGTTTAGCCACGCCACCACGCAAATCAAGCCCACCAGCACTCTGCTTGTGCCAAACGCGCCGGGGTATTGTAGGATTCGGCTTGCCTTAAAAACCATCTCCGAAAGGGAACAGCACCTGTTATGCGTCACGACGACATACTACAAATTATTCAAGAAGACTTCGGCGCCAACGCCAGCTACGTCGAAGATATTCTGCGGCAATTTCAAACCAACCCGCGCTCGGTGGATGAGGAGTGGCATGCCTATTTCCACGAACTGCTGAACGGCGCGAACGGTGGCGGCAACGGCGTGGCAGTGGCGGCGGCGGCCACGGCTACTGCGACGGCCGTCGCGGCTCCGCAGCCCGTAGCCGAAGCCAAACCCGCACCTGCGCCTGTGACAGACACGGCCGAACGCCTGCAAATTCGCGGCCCGGCGTTAAAGATCGTCGAAAACATGGACGCGAGTTTGAGCGTGCCCATCGCCACTTCGGTGCGCCAGATTCAAATCAAGCTGCTCGATGAAAACCGCCGCTGGGTCAATCGCCATCTTGAAGCGCAAGGCAAAGGCAAGACCTCATACACGCACCTCATCGCCTGGGCCATGATTAAGGCGCTTGCCAAATATCCGCAGATGAACGATGGCTACGAAGCGCGCGACGCCGCATCCTTCCGCGTCAAACGTCCCGATGTGAATTTGGGTGTGGCGGTGGATGTGCAGAAGAAAGATGGTTCGCGCACGTTGCTGGTGCCGAATGTCAAAGGTGCGAGCCGCATGAATTTCATCGAGTTTTTCAACGCCTATCAGGATGTCATCAAACGCGCCCGTGACGGCAAACTGGCCGTGGCTGATTTTCAGGGCACGACGATTTCGCTGACCAATCCCGGCACGTTGGGCACGTCGGCTTCCAGCCCGCGTTTGATGGCGGGGCAGGGCGCGATCATTGCTACGGGCGCGATTGAATATCCGCCCGAATACGCCGCGATGACCGATGCGGCGCTCTCGCAACTGGGTATTAGCAAAGTCGTCACGCTGACTTCGACCTACGATCACCGCATCATTCAGGGCGCGGAGTCGGGTTCGTTTTTGGCCTACGTGCACGAATTGCTGATGGGCCAGCACAATTTTTATGACGAGTTGTTTTTCGATCTGGGCATCACCTATAAACCGCTGCGCTGGTCGAAGGATTACAACCCGATCCTGTTCGGCGTTGACCGCGAACGCGAGATGGTCAAGAAACAGGCGCGCATCTTCGAGTTCATCAACGCCTACCGCGTGCGCGGCCATCTGATCGCCGACGTTGATCCGCTGAACCTGATCTCGATGCACGAGCATCTCGAACTGGAAGCCGAAACCTATGGCCTTTCGATTTGGGATTTGGATCGCACCTTTTTCACCGGCGGGCTGGGCGGTAAAGATGAAGCCAGCTTCCGCGAAATCTGGGCGATGCTCGTGCGTTACTATTGCAGCACGGTCGGCGTCGAGAGCCGCCACATCACCAGCCGCGAACAAAAACAGTGGATCATCGGCGCGGTCGAACGCGATCCTGAAGCGATACCACCCGAAGTCAAAAAGCAATTGCTGCGCAGCCTGGTCGCCGCCGAACAATTCGAGAAATTCCTGCACACCAAGTTTCTGGGCCAGAAACGCTTCTCGCTCGAAGGTTGCGAAACCATCATCCCGATGCTGGATCAAATCATCACGGGCGCGGCGGAACGCGGCATCGAAGAAGTCGTGTTTGGCATGGCGCATCGCGGGCGTTTGACCGTGCTGGCCAACATCATCGGCAATTTCAGCGAACGCCTCTTCACCATTTTTGAAGGCTCCGTCCATCCCAACTTCCCGGCAGACAGCGGCGACGTCAAATACCACCAGGGCGCAATGGCCGAACGCGAGATCGGCGGCAAAAACATCAAGCTTACGCTCGCACCCAACCCCAGCCACCTCGAAGCCGTCAACCCCGTCGTCGAAGGCATGGCGCGCGCCAAGCAGGACGCCTTGCTGGCCGAAAGCAGCCGCGAAGAAGCGCGGGGCCGCATCCTGCCCGTGTTGTTGCACGGCGATGCTGCCTTCATCGGCCAGGGCGTCGTGATGGAGACGCTCAACCTGGCCGACCTGAAAGGTTATCGCACGGGCGGCACCATTCACATCATCATCAACAATCAGATCGGCTTCACGACTTCGCCCGAATCGAGCCGCTCTTCGCTCTATTCGAGTGACGCGGCGAAGATGACGCAATTGCCGATCTTCCACGTCAATTGCGATGATGTGGAGGCCGCGCACCGCACGATTCAAATCGCGCTCGAATGGCGGCAGAAATTCCGCAAAGACATCGTGATTGACCTGATCGGCTTCCGCCGCCACGGCCACAACGAAGGCGACGAACCCAGCTACACACAGCCGTTGATGTATCAGCGCGTCAAAGAGCACCGGGGCGTGCGCGAGTTGTATTCGCGTCAATTGATTCGTGAGGGCGTGCTCACGACGGAAGAGGTTCAGCAGATGATCGAAGAGCGCTGGCGGCGTTATGAAAACGCGCTGCTCGGCGCCAAAGAAATCGTCGCGCGTTTGAAAGGCGTCAAGACACTGCCCGCGCCCGAACCCGAAGAAGATGCTTCTGAAGTGTTGGAAACCGGCGTCGCCTCAAACGTGCTCGCGCAGATTTCGCAAACGCTCAGCGTCATTCCGCCCGGCTTCAATTTGAATCCCAAGATGGTCGGCCAGATGTCGCGGCGCGCCAAGATGGGCAGCGGCGAAACGCCGATTGATTGGGGCTTTGGCGAGAGTCTGGCCTTTGGCTCGCTGGTGCTCGAAGGCACGCCCGTGCGGCTCTCTGGCGAAGATGTCGGGCGCGGCACCTTCAGCCAGCGCCACGCGATTTTGTACGACACGCGCACCGGCCAGCCCTGGACGCCGCTGGAATCGTTAGCCAGCAACGGCACGCGCTTCGAGGTACTTGACAGTTCGCTGTCTGAATTCGGCGTGCTCGGTTATGAATACGGTTATGCCGTCATCGCGCGCGACGCCCTAACGATGTGGGAAGCGCAATTCGGCGATTTCGCCAACGGCGCCCAAGTCATCATTGACCAATTCATCGCGCCCGGCGAAGACAAGTGGAAGCAGACCAGCCGCCTGGTGATGCTCTTGCCGCACGGTTACGAAGGCCAAGGCCCGGAACATTCCAGCGCGCGCCTCGAACGCTATTTGCAACTCTGCGCCGAAAGCAACATGCAGGTTTGCTATCCGACCACGCCCGCCCAGTACTTCCATCTGCTGCGGCGGCAGGTGAAACAGGAAACGCTGCGCCCGCTGATCGTGATGACGCCCAAGAGCCTGCTGCGCCTGCCGCAAGCTGTTTCTTCGCTCGATCAATTCACCACGGGCGGATTCCTGCCAGTCATCGGCGATACAGTTGAACCCGCCGCCGTCGAGCGCGTGCTGATTTGCAGCGGTAAGGTCTATTACGACCTGCACGCCGAACGCGAAAAACGCGGCGACCAGCGCACGGCCATCCTGCGGCTCGAACAGTTCTATCCTTTCCCGCAAACGCTGTTGCAACGCTGGCTCGCGCATTACGGCCAGGCCCGCCAGCTTTTTTGGGTGCAGGAAGAACCGCGCAACATGGGCGGCTGGTGGTTCATGCGCTCGCGGCTCGAAGCGTTGACGCAAGCCGGACAGGAATTGCGCTACGTCGGGCGCACGGCCAGCGCGAGTCCGGCGACCGGTTCGTATACCTTGCACGGATTGGAGCAACAGCAATTCATTCAAGAGGCGTTGGGGATGTAAGCGTGAATCAAGCCGACTTTGACAGTCCGTGGAAAGATGTGCTCGACCTTTTCTTTGAGGCCGCGCTGGAGTTCTTCTTTCCCGCTGCCCATGTGCAAATTGACTGGGCGCGCGGCTACGAGTTTCTCGACAAGGAACTGCAAAAGATCACGGCAGATGCTGCGCTCGGTCGCCGCGTAGCCGACAAACTCGTCAAGGTCTGGCTCAAGACGGGACAGGAACTTTGGGTCTTGCTCCATCTCGAAGTGCAGGGGCAACGCGAGACTGATTTTGCCACACGGGTATACGTTTACAACTTCCGCATCTTCGACCGCTTCAATGCACCCGTCGCCAGCTTCGTGATTCTGACTGACGATGAACGAAACTGGCGGCCTGCTGAATATCGGGCGGGATTACTGGGTACCAAATTGCAGTTCGAGTTTCCCATTGCCAAGCTGCTGGATTACGGCGACCGCTGGGATGAATTGGAACAAAGCGACGGTCCGTTTGCTGTTATCGTACAAGCGCATTTGACGGCCCTGCGTACACGCGACAACTCGCAAGAGCGGTTGCAATCGAAATGGCATCTGACGCGGCGGCTCTATGAACGCGGTTTCAACAAGCGGGAGATCATCGGGCTGTTCCGCTTTCTGGACTGGGTGCTGACTTTGCCGGATGATCTGGCGGGCGAGTATGAAGGGAAACTGACGCAATACGAGGAGGAACAAAAAATGAAATACGTGACTTCTATTGAACGGCACGGCATGCAAAAAGGCTTTGAGAAAGGGCTTAAATCGGGGGTCGTAGATACCGCAGTACGGCTGCTGCAACGGCGGTTCGGCGCGCTGGATGAGGCTACGCAATCGCATATCAACGCGCTGCCGCTGGAACAAGCTCAGGAACTGACTGTCGCCGTGTTGGATTTCAGCGCGCCCGCAGAGTTGACGGCGTGGTTGCAACTGCACGCTGCGCCCGCCAACGAACGCGTGAATTAGCCTTGCCTGGCAGCGCAACTTGGTACGTCGCACGGATTGCACCAACAGCCATTCCTTCAAAACGCACCGGCAACGACGCACAGGAACGCTGGCAGGCCAAGTGGCAACTGACGCGGCGGCTTTACGAACGCGGTTTCGACAAGCGCGTCATCATCGGGTTATACCGCTTTCTGGATTGGGTGCTGACCTTGCCCGAAGATTTGGCGGCGGAATACGACGAGAGATTGAGCGAATTCGAGGAGGAACAAACGATGGAATACATCACATCCACTGAACGACGTGGCATCAAGATAGGAGTACTGCGAGGCAGTACTGGAATTATTCTGCGGCAACTGCAACAGCGTATTGGTTTGTTGGATGAGGCTACGCAGTCGCACATTCGCGCCTTACCTTTGGAGCAAATCGAAGAACTTGGCGATGCTTTGTTCAAGTTCAACACGTTGGCAGATTTGACCGCGTGGCTGCAAAAGTATCAGTTGCCCGCCGAAGCCCCTGTCTAGCTTGCCTCACCGGAAAGAGTTCAACGGCCAGCCGAATGCGTTATAGAGGAAGGTAAAGCGAAGTATGTAACGTCAATAGAGCGATTGGGTTTCAAGCAGGGCGTGGCTGAAATCATGCTACGGCGATTGCAACGGCGCTTTGGCCTGCTGGAGCGCATCGCCTGCGCCCTTGCTATCAATGCGTCGTTCAACAATCATTACAACATAACTATGATAGAGCTTCGCACACTTTTGGGATTGCTCGGTTACGATAACTCGCCCCATTTCCGAACTAAGGAAAGCGAGTTTGAGACAGAGTCAGTTCATTACTTCCGTTTAGTAAAGGAACGGAACGGAGAGAAGTTCTCTGTAAAAGGTTTCTACGTCTTTGATGCTGGCGGAGCCGCGAACACAACACTGACTGCCAGACCGGCTGTCTGCGTTGCTGAAGCACCAAGCATTGCGGATGCTAAAAAATTGCATCGGCGGATTTGGAACTTGGGTAACGTGCCATTTCTTCTTGTCCGGCTCCCGGAACAAGTTCGCGTCTATTGTGGCTTTCGTTATGACGAAAGCGGGTTGATTGTCGAGGAGAAATCCGAGAGCAGTGCAAAGTTACAAGCAGCTTTGAACGACTTTACGGCTGATTCTATTGACTCAGCTCGAATCTGGCAGGCCCAGCGGGAACGACTTGATACTCAGCATCGTGTTAACAAAAGATTGTTGGATAATCTGGACGAGTTGGCGCAGGCACTCGCCAAACACTGCACTCCAATACTGGACTTGACGGTCGCGCATGCATTGATTGGGAAGTATGTTTATCTGCGCTACTTGCGCGATCGCAATATCCTTAGCGACAAATGGCTTGCGAACCCGAAGCGGCGAATTGATTTAGACAAAGTCTTTGGGCCGAACGCGACGGTGGCGGAACTGGCTCGGCTCGTAGACGCATTAGAAGCGCGCTTTAACGGCGATGTATTTCACCTTGATTTCGGCTCAGGCAGTCGGCTCAATGATTCCCACGTTCGGCTTGTAGCATCTGTTTTTGCTGGGGATACGATGCGAACGAACGAGGCTGGCTTCATTCAGCAACTCCACTTCAAATTCCAAGCCTACGACTTCAGACATATTCCTGTTGAAACGCTTTCATCAATCTACGAACAGTTCTTGCACGCACAGCAGAAAGGCAGGTCTGAAGGGGCTTACTACACACCAGAAGTCCTCGCCGACTATCTTCTTTCTGAAGTCAACTCAGTTCGTCAGCTACAGCCCGGCATGCGCATTCTCGACGCATCGGCAGGGTCAGGAGTTTTCTTAGTCCTTGCCTATCGGAGGCTCATTGAATTGGAGCGTAGGCGAACCAAGTCTATTGAGCCAATGCGGCTCCGCGAAATTCTTCTGGAAAGCATTTACGGAGTTGAGCGACAGCCTGATGCTTGCAATGTAGCCGCGTTCAGCCTCATCTTGACACTGCTCAATTACGTTGACCCGCCGGCCTTGCACGCAAACGAAGATTTCAAATTCCCGGATTTACTCAACAAGCACAGGCGCATATTTTGCGACGATTTCTTCAATCCTGAACTCAAGCTTCCTACGCCCAAAGGTGGCTTCGATTTTGTTGTTGGCAATCCACCTTGGATTGAGTTGAAACCGAGTTCGAAGGGCGAAGACCACGCCCGGCTGTGGATTTCTAAGGAGAAGACGATTGCCGGCAATCGCGTAGGTGATGCCTTTGCCGTGAAAGCGGGGCGGTTGCTCTCAGGAGATGGAGTGGCCGGATTGCTTCTTCCCTCGACTACTTTGTTCAATCTTGAGGGGAAACGATTCCGCCAGAATTTCTTCACAGAATTTTCGGCGGCCAGAGTAACTAATTTGGCAAACTTGCGAGAGAACCTTTTTGGTGGCCGCATTAAGCAGCCAGCCACAACAATAGTATTTCAGAAAGGTTCTGAGGAACGTCATCGCCAGCCGATTCTTCATGTTGCCCCATTCGCCGCAAACCAAGCTACTGGGGACGCAGATCAATTGTGGGCTTTGACTATTCACGGGAGCGATATTCAGCGGATTTCGCAGGGTGATGTGGCGAAGGGCGAGACGTCCGTTTGGAAACTGGCTCTTTGGGGCACATCGCGGGATGCCAGGGCGCTTGATCGAATTCGTCAACTTTACCCATTCACGCTTGCAGGTTTCTGTGAAAAGAGGGGTTGGGGCAAAAAGATTCCGCGAGAGGGCGTTCAGTTGAGGCACCGCGACAGTGAGGAAGAAGTTGTCTATTGTGACGAGCTGAAGGATAAAAATCGCTTTGATACGGACACCCTCAACCAACTCATAAAGGACGGCCTGCACTTCTCAGTTCCGCCTGAAGCACTCATTCCTATTCCCGATGAGCAGTGCTACGTTCGAAAAAGAGGCGGGCTGAGCGGTCTGGCAGTAAATCGCCCTCCCCACTTAATTATTTCGGCGGCTTGGAAGAATTTTCTGATTTACAGCGACGAGTATTTTGCCGTCCCGCCTCGACAGATGGGTATTGCGGTCTCAAGAGAAGACAGTGAGATTCTGCGCGCGCTGACCGTTTATCTTGGATCGAGTTTAGTGGACTATTTTCTCTTTTTCCAGGTTCCAGTGTGGGGCATCTATAGCACCCTTCCATACGTCGTCTTACGGGCGGTTCGAGAGATTCCAACACCAGCCTTCACGCCTCAGCAGGTTGCAACTCTGGCGAAGTTACATCGGGAGTTGATTCGAGAAGAAAACAGTTTCCGTCTTGAAAGCGATGTGGGTGATGCGAATACAGCAAAGCAGCGACTGCTTGACCAGACCGTTTTTGAGACTCTCAATGTCCTTGATGACCTGCGCCTTCTCATTGAGGACTTTCGTGAAAACCGGTTACCTCTCGACAAAGGTCGCTCTGTTTTGGAGACGCTTGGCAAGCGTCCTTCTACCGGAGAACTTCAATCCTACGGGCGCACTTTACGAGACGAGTTAGAGAGATTTCTGTTGGGCGAAGCACGAGTTAGTGTTGATCTCCTTGCCTCAACTGATCTGATTCGTTGTGAAGTCAAACTGCATTCTAATGGCCGCCGTACCTCTTATGAAGTGACCGTCAGAGACGTAAGAAACCCTTATCAAACAGGGCAGATGCTTCGCTCGTTGCGCGAACAGCTAGGCGAAAAGTTCAGTCAGCGGGTGTATGTTGATAGGAACTTGCGAGTGTTCAAGGAGGACGCTATCCAGATTTTTAAGGCTCCAAGGCTGATGGACTGGACTCGCACGCAGGCACTTAACGATGCAGATGACTTGATCGCCGAGATACTCACAAGCGGAGAGCCAGCCAGATGAGCAGATCACATATTTCACCGAAGATCTATGTCCCTTTTTGGAAAGCATTTCGGCGGAACTGTCACCGCTTTCTTGCCATTGGCTATCAGCAGTCCCTGCCACAGATACAGAATGGGCCTGACGAAGAGACCGATATAACCGGCTACATCTGCGAGGCCATAGACAATTGGTTCCGCGCACATCCGCAAGAGTCTTTCTGTTACTTCATCAAGGATGATCCACCGCTCAGCGGAAGCAAACGAACCGGAAAACGCCGACTTCGAACGGACATCATCATCAGCTATGCCGCAGGGAACCGCCCTGAGTTCTTCTTTGAAGCAAAGCGTTTACACCGTACTAAAGTCACTGCATCACGATACACTAATGAAAAGGGGATGGGTTGCTTCATCAGTGGGCGTTATGCGAGCCATTGTCACGAAGCCGCTATGATTGGATACGTTCAATCAGATACTTTGGAACATTGGCAAACAACACTTCAGTTAAAGGTTGAAGCTGACCGTTCAAAACTCAAGATAGACCGTATTGATAAACCTGTTTCGTTCCAGGACTCATTTCCATTGGAATGGTCAAGCTCCCATCGGAGAGAGGGAGTAGCCGCAGTAAAGTTGTTTCATATTCTCTTGGACTGTCGGAAGAACGATACCGTGGCAGGGCAACAGACTTAATTGCCACTTTGGATAATCAGCAAGGAGAACCCCTGCTGGGCGCGCTTTTCGTATCGGCGCGGCGAAGAGGCCAGGAATCGTGAGGCGGCGTTGCGTTTGCTGCGGTTCGTGAAGCTCGAGGAGAAGGCGGAGGAATTGGCGGGGGGAGTTTTCCTATGGGCAGCAGAAGCTACTGGCGCTGGCTTGTTGTCTGGCTACCGAAGCGCAGATTTTGCTGTTGGACGAGCCGGTGGCTGGGGTTCACCCGGAGATGATTCAGCAGATTCTGGCTTTGCTGCGGCAGTTGCGCGAGCAAGGCAAGCTGGTCATTTTCATCGAGCACGACATTGCGGCGGTACGGCAAGTGGCTGATGTAGTAGTGGTGATGGATGAGGGCAGGGTGATTGCGCAAGGCGCGCCGGGCGAGGTGCTGGAACGGCCTGAAATCATGGAGGCGTATCTTGCCTGAAGAACCGCGCCAAGCGAATGAGCCGCTGCTCAATGTGGATGGCCTCGTCACCGGCTACGGCAAGAAGCAGGTCGTGAACGGGGTGAGCTTAGGCGTTTCCGCAGGCGAGATTGTCACGTTGATTGGGCACAATGGGGCGGGCAAATCTACGTTGCTGAAGGCGGTCTTCGGCCTGATTCCTGTTTGGGAAGGTCAGGTTGCGCTGGATGGTGAGGTTTTGCGGACGCTCAATCCGCGCGCGTTGCTGCGCTTGGGCGTGGCTTACGTGCCGCAGGGCAACCGGGTGTTCACCGATCTGACCGTGCGCGAGAATTTGGAGATGGGCGTCGTGACGTTGCCGCACAAGGCCCGCTTGAACGCAGGGATCGAACGCGTGTTTACGCTCTTTCCGGCGCTCAAGCCGAAGCTGAAACAACGCGCGGGCACGCTCTCGGGTGGCGAGAAACAGATGCTGGCGCTGTCGAATGCGTTGATCCTGTCGCCGCGTCTGGTGCTCTTGGATGAGCCTTCGTTGGGACTGGCGCCGCCGCTCGTGACGGAAGCATTGGGGCGAATTCGGCAAATCAACCAGGATTCGGGGATGGCGGTGTTGATCGTCGAACAGAAGGTGCGCGAGGTGTTGAAAATCGCCGCGCGGGTTTATGTGTTGCGGAATGGGCGCGTTTCGTTTACAGGGTTGGCGGATGAACTGCGGGACGAAGCGAAGTTGCGGGAGGTTTATTTGTAGCGGGTTGATGAGCTTCGGTGATGGCCGATGTGCAAGATGCGTTGGGGTTGGGTTATGTTAGGCGCACGCCCAAAGCGAGTCCGGCGACGGGGTCGTTGCACGGATTAGAGCAACAGCAGTTCATTCAAGAGGCGTTGAATTTGTAACGGATGCTCAAGGTTCGCCATGCAACTGTCGTATGCCCAAATTCCGCGCCGTCCGGCAAATCTTATGGATCTCAAAGAGACCTTTCGTTTTGTCGCGCCCAGAGTGCGCGACGCGGCAGTCAACACCGCCGCGCAGTTAAACCATTTGGGGATTCGTTACGCCCTGGCCGGCGGGTTGGCAGTTGGCGCGCACGGCTATGTGCGCGCCACCACGGACGTAGACTTTCTGGTCGGCGAAGAAGCTTTCGATCATCAAGGCTTGCTGGTTGCTTTCAAAGCCGGTGTGCCGATTGAGGTAGACGGCATTCGCATAGATTACCTCTCGCCCGCTTCGCTCGGCGCACAGTTGGAAGAAGTGCTCAACCATCCGCCAATGAGCGAAGGGCTCGCCGTCGTGCCGGTTGAGGCGCTGATTTATATGAAGCTCGTCGCCAAACGCCGCAAAGATTTGGTGGATGTCGTCGAGTTACTCAAAGCCGGAGCCGGTCTCACGAAACTGAGAACCTATCTCAAGCAATACGCCGAAGATTTGCTGCCTTTGTTTGAAGAGTTGGTGAATGAGGCGCTGGCTGATTGACGCAGCCCCGCCAGCACAAACACGAAGATGGAAAGCCAAGCCGATTTTGACAGCCCGTGGCCCCTTCCTACGAAGATGCGCTCGACCTTTTCTTTGAGGCCGCGCTGGAGTTTTTCTTTCCGGCGGCCTCTGCGCAAATTGATTGGGCGCGCGGCTATGAATTCCTCGACAAGGAGTTGCAAAAGATCACCGCCGCCTGATTGCAACAGCATCCGCCGTCCAGTTTGCCAGCGGACGACAACGGCCTGTTGCCATAGCGGCGTACCGTTGCTCTCACAACTGTGCCGGTTCTTTAATCAGCCCAACCGCCGCGCGCGCTGACAGTTTGACGCTCTCTGCCGCATCTTCCTGCGCCAATCGTTCCAGTTGTTCCAACGCCGCGCGTACGCGCATCCGCCCCAACGCACGCGCCGCCGCGCGCCGCACACCGGGCCGTTCATCCTGAAGCAACTTGATGATGTCAGCCGTCGCCGCCGTCTCGCCAAGCTGTCCCAACGCTTCGCACAATGTACCCAGCAATTGCCCGTTCGACGTTTCACGCAAGAGCGCGTGCAAGCGCGGCGCGGCTTCTTGTGCGCCCAAATCTTTCAGGGCGTTGATGGCTACGATCAAATCGCCGTGGTCGAACTCGTTCAGCTTTGCCAGCAATGCGGGCGCAGCGGGCGGAGCGCCGCCTTGCCGCCACATTTCGATTTGCAGGCGCAGGTCGCGTTCGACTGCGGGCAGGGCAGCGGGCGCGGCGCATGCGGCGACGAGGTTCAACAGTTCCGCGCCGAATTGCGTGAGGCGTTGCGTGCCGATGCCTTTGATTTTTGACAGTTCGGCTTTGGTGCGTGGGCATTGTTCGGCGACGGCGGCCAGCATGCTGTTGTGCAAGACGACGTAAGGCGGCACGTTGAGCGCGGCGGCTTTGGCGCGCCGCCACGCTTGCAAGCGTTCGAGCAACGAGGCGGCGGCGGGTGGCGGAGTTTCAACCGGCGGCGCAATGACGACGGGCGCGGCGTCCGTTTCGCAACCTGCCAACGGCAGCGGCGCGGCGCCGACGAGGGCGGCGCGGCCCGCTTCGGTGAGGCAGAGCAGCGGGTATTCTTCCGCCGTAGTCCGCATCAACTCGCGCGCGATCAATTCGTCAATCCAGTCGCGGATGCGCGTGCGCGCGTGCAAACGCAACGCGCCGTGGTGCGGCGATTGGTCGAGCTTGGTTTCAACGATGCGTTTGCCGTGGCTGCCTGCGAGGACTTCGGCGATGAGCGTGCGTCCGAGTCTGCCGTTGAAATCCGCCGCCGCTTGCAGGATGGTGCGCGCGATGCGGTCGGATTTTTCGGTGGCTGTGATGACTACGGGTGCGGCGATTGGTTGCGACGTGACGGTGGCATCGCACGCATCGCAGTTACCGCACGGCGGCGCAAAGGCTTGGCCGAAGTAGGCGAGGATGCGCGCGCGGCGGCAGGTGGGTTCGAGCGCGTAAGCGATCATCTTGCGCAGGCGTTCGTTGGCGCGAAAGCGGCGTTGATTGAGCGCGGTGGTTTCGATTTGCAAGGCGCCGCCGGTTTGCGTCGCGGCGTATTTGCCTTCGGGCGTGAGCGCGAGCCAGTGCTGTTCATACAACAATTGCAAGGCGGCATTGACGGTGATTTCAGGCAGGCTGCTGGCGGTTGCGAGATCGCTGGGACTGACGGCGAGCGGCGCGGCTTCACGCAAGAGGTCGTGAACGCGATACAACGCTTGCGCTGCCGGGTATGCCTGATCGAGCAGGAAGCGTTGCGTGCGCACATCGCTTTGCGCGTAAAGCAATGTGCAGACGGCCTCGGCGCCGTCACGGCCTGCGCGGCCTGCTTCCTGATAATAATTTTCGAGCGAGCCGGGCAGGTTGTAATGAATGACGCGGCGTACGTTGGGCTTGTCAATGCCGAGGCCGAAGGCGACCGTCGCGACGATGATGCGGCATGCGTCGCGTTGGAATTTTTCCTGCGCGGCGGTGCGTTGGGCGGCGTCGAGTCCGGCGTGATAAAGACCGGCGTTGAGGCCGCGCGCTTGCAAGGTTTGCTGGACGGTTTGCGCTTCCTTGCGCGTGCTGGCGTAAACAATCGCCGCGTCCTGATTGGTCTTGAGCAATTCGATGAGCTTGGCGTCTTTGTCTTCGCGGCGGTCCAGGTGGAAGGATTCAAAGCGCAGGTTGGGACGGTTGAAATCCACGACGAGGCGTTCGAGCGTGGGCAGGGCGAGCGCGGCGGCGATGTCGTTTTGCACTTCAGCCGTAGCCGTGGCGGTCAGCGCGAGAAACGTGGCGCGGCGCAATTCGGGCAGGCGCGTGAGCAGCGTGCGGTAATGCGGGCGGAAGTCGTGGCCCCATTGGCTGATGCAATGGGCTTCGTCAATGACGACGAGGGCGAGGTCGCGTTGCTTGACGAGTTGGCGAAAGCGCGGCGCATCGCAGCGTTCGGGCGCGATGTAAACTAGTTTGTATTTCCCCTGTTCGATCTCTTGATAACGCTGTCCGACTTCTACCGCAGTGAGCGCGCTGCTCAAAAACGTAGCGTTGGTGATGCCGCGCCGTGTGAGCGCGGTGACTTGGTCGTGCATCAGCGCGATGAGCGGCGAGACGACGAGCGTGAGACCGGGCAGTAGTTGCGCGGGCAATTGATAACAGAGCGATTTGCCGCTGCCCGTGGGCAGGACGGCGAGTGTGTGCCGCCGCGCCAGCACGTGTTCGATCACTTCGCGCTGGCCGGCACGGAAGTGCGCAAAGCCGAAATGTTCGCGCAAGGCGCGTTCGAGTTCATCCATAAAAAGCAGGAAGATGGATACGCGGATGACGCGGATGCAGCGGATTTACGCGGATTCACTTTTTGGGTTTGATCCGCGCTGATCCGCTGCATCCGCGTCAT
>JAYUCP010000631.1:0-7583 GCA_043740245.1 Acidobacteriota bacterium
GCCAGCGTCGTGGAGGCGGCCGGCTTGCGGGAGTTCGCGGCGTTTTCGAGGCGTGAGGATTCGAACGAGCGCATATACATCTTCGCCACGTTGCTCCACACCATGTCACGGCCGATTTTGTAGGCGTTCTTACGGATCGCATGGCGGCGCGTATCGTCGCCCAGCAACGCGTTGACCTCACGCGCAATGGCGGTTGCGTCGCCAAACGGCACCAGCACGCCGCGCTCGTCAGCCAGCAACTCGGCCGCGTGCCAGTACGGTGTCGAGATCACCGCCTTGCCTGCGCCGAACGTGTAGGCGAGCGTGCCGGAGGTGATCTGCGCTTCGTTGAGATACGGCGTGATGTAAATGTCCGCCGCGCCGATGAACTGCACCAGCTCTTCCAAACTGACAAAGCGATTGTAGAAAATGACGTGACCTTCGACGCCTTTTTCCTGCGCCAGCCATTGCAGCGAGAGCCGGTAGGTTTCGCCTTCGTTGCGCAAAACGTGCGGATGCGTCGCGCCGACGATGATGTAAACCACGTTCGGATGTTTCTCTAAAATTGCAGGCAAGGCTTCAATGACCGTCTCGATGCCTTTGTTGGCGGAGAGCAAGCCGAAGCTGAGCAATACGATTTTGCCTTCGACGCCGAAGAGGTCTTTGTGAAAGCTGGGGTCTACGAAAGGCAAATCGGGGATACCGTGCGGGATGAAATCAATCTTCGCGGCGGGCACGTGATAGATGTCTTTGAGGAATTCCGCGCCGCGCTCGCTCATCACGACCAGCCGATCCGACAGGCCCGCGACTTGTTCCAAGACGCGTTGCTGATCGGCGTCCGGTTCGCGCAGCACAGTGTGCAAGGTGGTGACGATGGGCATATTCAATTCGTGCAGCAGCGCCAGCACGTGGCTGCCCGCGCGTCCGCCGAAGATGCCGTATTCGTGTTGCAAGCAGACGAGGTCTACGTTGTTGATGTTCAGGAAATCGGCGGCGCGGCGATACGAATCGAGATCTTTCTCTTTCAACTCAAAGCGCACGCGGGCCGGGTAATCGTAACCCGCTTCCGTATCGTTGACGGGAACGGCAATGCACTTGATGCCGCTATATTCGGCGGCGATGGCTTCGCAAAGGTCGGTGGTAAAAGTCGCAATGCCGCATTGGCGCGGCTGGTAATTGCCGATAAAGGCCAGGCGACTGATTGAATTAGTTTGGCCAGGTTCGGTCACGAATATCTCCTTCTCCTTTGTACCTCATTGTCTCTACCGTCTTTTGTTTTCAAATCAGTTAAAAGGTCGTTGCCAGGCTGTTAACGACGAAACCTACCGTTGATTATCAGCTAGGCCGGAATCAATTGCTGTCCAATTTTAGACATACGGATAGTGGAAGAGGAGGAGGTAAGCCGTTTCAGGGGTGGCTTGTCTTACTCGGTTGGTTTCAGCCGGAATTCTATCTGCGTGAGCGATAAGTTCGTTGAGTGCTGTATCTGCATTTTTGAGAAGCGTAGGCAGCCTTCCAAAACTGCGTCACAGTGTGTGGCTAAGCGCTCGCCACGCTGCGCTTTTTGAGGGCTTCATTGATGAGTTCTTCGGCGGCGCTTTTGGGTTTGCTGATAACTTCGGCGATCTCGCTGACCAGCAGCTTACGCGCCTTTTCCAACATCTGCCCTTCGCGAAACGAGAGTTCTTTGGTGTTGCTCAACTCCGTCAGCGATTCGACGACTTCGGCCAGATCGAAGGCGGAGCCGGAAGCGAGCCGTTTCGAGTTTTCGTTGGCGCGCTGCTTCCAATCCTTCGACGAGCCGACGGGTTGTTTGAAGCGGCTGAGCAGTTGCGACAGTTCGGCCTCACTCAACAATTGCCGCAAGCCGCTGGCCTGGGCTTTCTCGACGGGCACGAACAATTCGCCGCCGCTCTCGTCCAGCAGCGCCAGTTGATAGAAGCTGACCGCGTTGCCGCCGATCTCTTTCTGCACAATCGAGCCAATCAGGCAAGGGCCCTGGCTAGGGTAAATCACTTTGGTTCCGACCCTCAATGTCATTTGTTCATCCTTCTATCAAAGGCCATCAGACTATCAAAAGGCCATCAGACTATCAAAAGGCCATCAGGCTATCAAAAGGCCATCAGAAGTGCGCACAGGGACAGCAACCGTCTGCGCGCACTTCTGATCAGATCGCTTTACGCCACACTGCGAGCCGCGATTGAGAGGCCGGCGGCGGCGTGGAAAGCGTTTTTGAACCGCAACAACCCGCCGCCCACGCTGATGAGCAGCAACGCGGCGATGGCCAGCCATGACCACAGCAAGTTGGGTTGGGCCAGCGCATAGGGATCGCGTCCGGCCAGCGCGAAAGCCACGAGCGGCCCGACGACGACCGCGCCGAACATAAGCAGAAATCGGTTGTCGGGCATCAGATCGGCCACCTTGGTGGTTGTGTGCAAAAGGTTATCTTGAACGTACATCAGTGACTCCTATCTGAGCGAGCTGTGATTGCAGGTGCGCTGCCTGAGGTGGGCCGGCTGATTCCGGCAGAGGTTGAGACGAGCACGAGCTTAGCTCCCGGCTCAGCCTCTGATCAATAGCGTGGACGCGCCGAAGCCATTCAGCGCGTTCAAAGGTGTGGGCAAACCCGCGCCACAGGCTGAAACAGTTAGCGTTCGCGTGGTTTGGCTGAGTCCACTTTGAGCGTCTTGCCATGCAGGTCGTGGCCATTAAACTTGGCTTTGGCCGCATTGGCCGTTTCTACCGAATCCATTTCGACGAAGCCGAATCCTTTGGGGCGGCCCGTCTCACGGTCTTCGATCAACTGGCACGAAGCCACCGTCCCGACCGTGCTAAAAAGATCGCGCACTTCCGTGCTGGTGGTTTCTGCGGCGAGATTCCCGACAAACAATTTTGCTGACATAACTAAATCCTTGATGAAACACCTGAAAACGAAGCCACGCAGTGCGCGCACTTGAGCGGTACACGAATTCCTTGCGCATTCCGCTGAAGGCCCGAACGTCTTAATTGAATTGGGGCGCGAACACGCTTGGTTCCGTGCCAGGTGAGCTGTTGACTTCAGTTGATCTGATGAATTCAGAGAATCTGAGAAGGGAGTGAGCTTAACTCTGTTCCTTGGCACCGTAGGCTTATTGCGTGCCATTGTCAATCAAGTGCGCTGGCAGGGTGACCGTCGGGTGCGATTAAAAGCGGGACTACGCACCTCGCTCCTGCCAAGCGGGGCGGCAGTATGTGAAAATGGCGTCAAGGAGGCACGAGATGAAGTTAAGTTTGGAAGAACGGTTACGCGAGCATCCGGCGCTGCCTGCGCGGGTAGAGCAATTGTTGGATGTGGCTGAGAACTCCACGGGGCAGTACGTGCGGGCGGATGAAACGGAGTTGGCGGTACTTTCACAGGTGCGGCAATTGGGTCATGAACTGTTGCAGGATTGGGCCGAAGTCGGCGCGCAGCGCGTCAGTCGGGCCTGGGATGAGCAGGCGACGGTGCAACGCAAGGAAAAAAAACGCTGAAATGGCAGACCTTGTTCGGCGAGGTGTGCAGCGTCGAGCAAAGTTATCGGCGCAGCGCGGATGGCGTGCAGGTACGCCCTTTTCGCGCGCGGGCGGGCCTGAGCAGTCGCGGGTACAGCCTGCCGCTGCAACGCGCCATCAGCGATTTCGGTGCGGATACGGCGTTTGCGCAAGTGCCGGGCAAGCTGCGGGAACATTACGGGATCGAAGTTTCTGCGAGTGCGGCGCGTACCATCACGGAAGCGCACGGCGCGGCGTTGGCCGAACAGCAACGGGAGCCGTTAGAAACAGCCTTGGGGCCGGAGCCGGGCTGGGCACGAATGTTAGCCGAAGCCGATGGTTGTATGTTGCCGCTGGTGAAACCTGCGGAGGCCAGTACGGATAAACGGAAAGAGACATCCTTAAGTTGGGAAGAAGCGCGACTGTGTTTGGCACGCCCGGTGGCGAGCGTCACCGCGCGTTATGCGGCGACGCTGTTAGGCAAGGTAGACGAGGTTGGAGAGCGTTGGTTGGATTGCGCGGTGCGCGCCGGTGCCGGCGCACAAACGCACCTGCATTGCCTGGGCGACGGAGCGAGTTGGATGGCGGGACAAGTGGTGGAGCGCTTTGGCGCGCAGGCACAATATCTGTTGGACTTCTATCACGTAAGTGAGTACCTGGGTGCAGCGGCGGCCTCGTGTGCCAGCGCGCCGTCCGTCTGGCTCCAGACCCAGCAAACGGCGCTCAAAGAGAACCGTGACGCGGAGGTGTTAGCCGCACTCGCCCCTGCTCGAGAACCCGCGACGGTGCCAGAAAAGGAGGCCCCGGTACGGGTTTGTGAGCGTTACTTGAACAATCATTTAGAGTATCTGGATTACGCGGGTGCGCTGGCGCAGGGACGGCCCATCGGCTCGGGCGAAATCGAAAGCAGTCATCGGCACGTGATTCAGGCGCGGCTCAAGCGCCCCGGCGCTTGGTGGCGTGCAGAGAACGCCGAAAAAATGCTGGCGCTGCGTGTCCAACGCGCCAATCAGGAGTGGGATGCTTATTGGCAAAGGCTCTGTCAAGCGCCCGCTGAAAACTTCGTCCCGGTTTAAATCGCACCCGTGACCGTCAAAGTTTTGCGCAACGGAAAACGGACGGCTCAGCAAAGGTAGCGCAACTGTCTAGTTTGCGCGGCTTCAGCAGTCGAGCCAGGGGGTAGCAGTCGCGCCACGGTTGGAACTCCTGAAGCCGCGCAAACTGGACAGTTTGCGCTACACTTGCCGCGCCGTCTGTCGTTCCTGAAGCGCCCTCACGCAAAACGTGACGAGCCCCCTTTTGGCAGGCGCTTTTGGAGCGGCCCACTCACAGTTACTCGCAAAGCTACACGAACCCTGCCAATCAATTTTTCAGAATTTTTCGCGCTGCGAATACGGCGCGTCTTTCCAGTGCTTTCCCCGCCGCTACGCTCAGCTAACGCATGGTGCTTGAACACGCGAGTAAAGCCGCGCCGGACACCTTCGACCGGTTGTTGTGACCATTGTAATAGCCAGACGCGCGCTGCATCACGATACTCCGCCGCGTTGACAGAAAGGCGCTTCCCCGGAAGTGCACATAACAAACGACGGAGGAGACAATGAAAAAACTTATTTTTATAACGACGTTAGTTTTGGCAATGAGTGTCATCGTAATTGGGCCACGCGGCTTCCGCGCAGCAGCGGTGGCGGCGCCGGTCGTCATTGATTTCGAGAATGTGGCTGGCCCCTTGACCAATCAATTCGCGGCGTTGGGGGTTACGTTCAACCAACCGACGGTGCTGAGCTATCAACAAACGCCAGGCTTCGCGCATTCGGGCGTGAAAGCCATCGAGCAATGCTTCGCGCAGGAGTTTTGCAGCGCGCCGATTGACATGAGCTTCACCAGCGCGCAACGCCGCGTCAAGGTGTGGGCTGGACTCTCCAGCCCGTTCAGCGTGAGCAGCACGGTGCTCTTGCGCGTGCTGGATGCGAACGGCGCGCAAATCGGGCAGGCGACAGCGGTGTTGCCGCCCAGCAACAGCCCGCGACCGATCAACACGCCGCTCGAAGTCGCGCTGCCGAACGCCGTCATCCGGCGCGCGCTGGTGAGCTTTTTTGCTCCCGCCGGCACCGCGACAAACTCGCTGGCCGTGGACGACGTTGAGTTCGACAGCGCCGGGCCGCCGCCGCCGTGTCCCGCCACGCTGCCGCCGACGTTGAACATTCTGCAACCGGCCAACGGCCAGACCGTGCAATTCAACAGCTTCATGTTTGAAGCCCAAGTCAATTCGCAAGACCCGCTCGCCGTTGCGCTGACGTTGACGACGGTGGCCGTGGGCGGCGCGACCCGTTCCAGCGTGCTGACGCTGAACAATGGCAAATACGGGCCGATCCACTTCAATGACTTTTTGTTCCCCGGTCTCAACACGCTCACCGCCAGATTTCAGGATTGCAAAGGCACGGTGCAGGCCAGCCGCACCATCACCTATGCGCCGATTCCGGCGGGCACGCGCTTCGTCGTGATGGGCATAGAGGTCACACAGGCGACGCAAGATGATCACAACGGTGTGCCGTTGGTGGCGAATAAACCGGCGGTGGCGCGCGTCTATCTGCGCACGCAAGGGCCGCTCGGACGCAACGTCACCATCCGCGACGTGCGCGGCTTCCTCGCGGCGCAACACCGCAGCGCGACGGGGCTGGGCAATTTTCTGCCGGGGAATCCGCGCGCGCTCAATCTGATTACGGCCACCGGCTCGACCAGCTTGGGCACGCGGCGCTTCAATTTTAACGCCAGTGTGAATTTTGAATTGCCCGCCGCGTGGACGGCCGCCGGAGATTTGCATCTGAGCTTCCGCCCCGACATCAAGGACAGCCCGACCAGCCCGTCGAATCTGCCTTGCACGAACTGCGACAACGGCAATCCGTTGAACCCCGCGCTGCCGCTGTTCGTGAAGTTCGCTCCGACGCGCCCGCTCAACTTGATTCTCGCGCCCTATGTTTATCAACCCAGAAACGAGCCGCCTTTCCCGCTTTCGGCTGACTTGCTGTTGACGCCGGCAGGCGCGTTGCAATGGGTCAACAACGTTTATCCGTTGGCCGGGAACTTCCCCTCGGATGGCGCGGGCATCAACTTGATCCGCATCCTGCCGATGCGCACGACGACGCGCAATATGCAAACCAGCGACGGCAAGGATGATTTCCTCGCCGATTTGCGCGATGTGTTCGCCAGTTTGCAGAGCCAGGGCGGCTTGCCCAGCGACGTGCGTTTGCTGGGCATGGTCCCTTGCGGCTGCGGCGGCGAGGCGAATCTGAACGGGCACGTTGGCTTCGTTGACACCTGGGCGCAGGAAAACGGCCCCGTCGCCGCCAGCCGTTTCGAAGGCTACGGCGACATCTGGGCGCACGAACTGGGTCATAACTTCGGACGCAGCCATGCCGGCAATTGGCACGGTGAGGCGGGCGGCGGCGGCTTCGACGCGAATTACCCCAACTTTCACGGCGGCATCGGTCAGCCGGGACTGGCGCTGATTACGGAGTGGTGGCGCGCGGGCGGCACGCCTTTCTTCATCGCGCCGGGCACGGCGAGTACCACGGCCTTGGGGCCGCACGCGCACGACTTTATGTCTTACGGTCATCTTGATCCGTTGAACACCGGCCTGTGGGTTTCGCCCTACACCTACAACGCGTTGTTCGACAAGTTCAAGCTCAGCGCGAGCGCGGCGCTGCAAGCCGATACGCTGGCACGCCACGCCGCGCCAGACGAGCAGTTGGCCGAGAAGCTGGTTGCCAGCGGACGGATCAACGCCGACGGCACGGTTGAGTTGCAACCGTTCTACCGCGCCGACACCGCATTCAGCTCCGGCGGCGGCGACACGGGCGAATTCAGCCTGTTGTTGCTGGACGCCAATGATCGTGTGTTGGCCGAACAACGCTTCGACGCGCAAGCGGCCTCGCACAGTGACGCGGGGATGAAGAGCTTCACTGAATTTGTGCCTTGGCACGCGGACGCCGCGCGCATCGTGCTCAAACGCGGGGAAGTGTGGTTGGCCGAACGCACGGTCAGCACGCACGCTCCGACAGTTCGCGTGCTGACGCCCAACGGCGGCGAATTGGCGG
>JAYUCP010000632.1:0-7579 GCA_043740245.1 Acidobacteriota bacterium
GCACGAAGAAGAATCGAAACCTTCGTGTCCGTTTCGTGTGGCTTCGTGGACAGAGCGATTCTGGCACGCCCGCCACGGTTCCTCTTGTAGAAAATTGACCCCCAGTTCAATCCGGCAGCCGCACGTGGTTGAGGTTTGCGCCGCGCAAGGTCAGATAGGTGGTCGGGTTGAAGCCGGAGAAGGCTTTGAAATCGTGGCTGAAATGCGCCTGATCGAAATAGCCGCACTGCAAGGCGACCTCTGTCCAATCAATTTGCGTTTGCCGCCGGATCAAACGCAGCACTTGCTGGAAGCGTTGCACCCGGGCGTAGAGCTTCGGCGTTAAACCGACCTGGGCGTCGAACAATTGAATAAAGCGCCGCTGGCTGAGGCCGATTTGCTCGGTCACGGCGGCCATCGAACGCGCGCGCGGCAAGTGCCGCAAGGCGAAATTCACCGCCGGATGCCGTGCCAAAGGCCGGGCGAGTTGCGCCAGCAAAATGGTTTCGAGCACGCGGAACTTGGCCTCCGGCGTGGGTGCGGCCAGCAAACGTTCGCGCAACTCGCCCGCGCGTGCGCCCCACAGATCGGCGAGCGCGACGTGTTGATTGCGCACCTCGCCGGCAGGCGGTTTGAAAAACGGAAACGCGCCGCCCGGTTTGAAATGCACGCCCAGCACCGCGAATTGCTCTTCAGTATCAATCACGAAAAATTCCGAATGCGTGCCACACACCAACGCGCCGGGCAGGGTTTGAAAGCGCCGCACATCCTGCCGGTCGTAGATGCGCACGCAATCTTCGCGCAAATTGATGACCAGTTCCGTCGTGCCGGTCGGCAGACAGCGTTCTAGCGCGTGCGCCTGCCGGTAGCCTTCGTACAGCCAGAACAGGCCGACGAAATTGCCGAGCGGCGGCGCGGGAATTTAATGACGCATCATCATCGGTCACGCCCGTTTCAAACTGATTGAACGTAAGCCGCCAACGCCGCCCGCCAATCGCGCAAAGGCGGCAAGCCCAACTCGGCGGACAGCAAACATTGCAGCGGTGTGTAACGTGGCCGTTCGGCCAAACGCCGCGCTTCATCCTCGCTAACTGCCGTAATCAAAGCCGCAGTTTCCGCTTCATCCAATCCCATCAGCCGCACGCATTCCAGTGCGTATTCGTGATAGGAACAAACGCCGCCGTTGACGGCGTGATAAATGCCGTATCGCCGCCGCGCCAGCAATTCGGCTACACGCGCGACCAGATCATTCACATAAGTCGCGCTCGCCCACACATCCTTGATCGCCCGCACGTGCTCGCCCGCCCGCAACTTGCGCGGCAGCGTTGCCAGGAAGCTTTCCTTCCCCTGCCCAAACACCCACGACGTGCGCACGATGTAACTGTGCGGATTGGCCGCCTGCACGGCCTGTTCGCCCGCCCGTTTCGTTCGTCCGTAGTTGTTGATCGGCAAGGCTGCGTCCGCCTGTGTGTAAGCGTGCCCGTGCATGCGCCCGTCAAACACATAATTGGTGCTGAAATGCAGCATCTCTGCGCCAATCTCCACCGCCGCTGCGGCTAGCTGGTGCGGCCCATCCACGTTGACCGCCTGGGCCAGGGCGGGGTCGCGTTCGCAAAAGTCTACGTCAATAACCGCGCAATTGATGAGCAGTGTGGGACGCTCAGCGGCGCACCATACACGCACCGCCGCGCTGTCGGTGATGTCCAAAGCCTGATGCGGCAAGGCGCGCACTTCGCATTCATTTGCGAAGCTGCGCGCCAAGTGTTGTCCGACCAATCCCCCTGCGCCGGTGATGGCAATTTTCATAAGTTCATTGCAAGCGGGCGACCAAGCGGTACAACCAGATGAGCGCGCCCGCCGTTCCGAGAATCACGCCCACAATCAACAGCCACGGCCCAGTGCCCAGCCAGGCATCCAGGTAATAACCGAGCAACGTTCCGCCAACCACACCGCCCGCGACGACAGTCCCGGCGGACATCGCCAACCCCAATTTGGTTTGCTCGGAAAGCTTGCGGGCCATTTATTTTTTGGGCGAAGGCGCGGGCGAACCGGCAGGCACCGGTTGACCGATGGCCTTCAGGATCATATCGCGCGTTTCGGGCGGCAATTGCTTGATCTCTTCCAAGGTCAGCGGGCGGCGCAAACGTTCGGGAATATCGTTCAATGACTTCGGTTGTTGTCCGGGCACGGCGATAGCCTGATTCGGATTGACCGAGCCAACAGGCTGCGGCGAAACAGTGATGATGGGCGCGGCCGGCGTGGGCGCGGCTTGCGCGCTGGGTTGCGTATTCGTCTGCGCTTTTTCACGGCAAGCGCCAGCCAGCAAGACGGTTGAAATGAACAAGAGCAAAACAAAACGATTCATCTATGATTTCCTCCGAATGAAATTGGTAGGACGGACTTTAGTCTGTCCTACACTTGAATCTCGACCACCAGGCCCAGCGCCGTTTTCAAATCGCGCAGATCGTAATCATCTTCGAGCGTGCCTTCGCGATCCAGCACCAGGAAGGTCGCGTGTTCGCCCAACGGAAACGCGCTGGTGTGCCAGGTGCCGCGATGCAATTTGAAGGCGCACGAGCCATCCACCAAAAACGCGGCCAGCCTTTTTTCATCCGGCAACGATGAGGCCTCAGCACAAGGCGGCGCGACGGCGATGATGGATTGGGCATTGCCGAGCGGCGCAAAGACCTGTTCGGTGCGCAGGTGCCGCCCCAAAAAATCAAACTCGAACGGATGCGCCTCATTGGTTTGTGCACAGACGCTGGCGCGCCCGCCGTCCAGATCGAGTTCGATGTGGCCGCGTTCGCTGATCAATTCGCCGTAGGGCGCAAAGGCCTCGCGCGTCAGCGACTGGACGGTCAGCACGATGGTGCGAATCAGTTTGTCGCCCACGCTCTTGCGCTTTGCCGGGGCAGTTGCGGTTGCTGTAGTCATCTAAACTTCTTTCTCGCTTTCTGAATTGTTTGGTCGGGAACGGCGTTGCGACGCCGCGAACGGCGGGCATCATACCATCATCGTTTTCCCGCCTGCACCTGATTTTCAGTAGGGCAAGCTGCCAGCTTGTCCTACGTTGCAGGGGCATTTTGCTGCGCCCGCAGCGCCGCCACCACCAACCGAATCTCTGTATAGCCAAGGCTCTCCGGCAACACGTCTTTCAACGGACGCAGCTTTTCCAAGCCGTGTTCACGCGCCGCGCTTTCGATCAACACACGATCCACCGCGTTGACGAAATCTTCTACGCGCACATCGCGCCCTTGTTCGATCAACTCGGCCAGATGCTGTTCGATGGTGATTGGCTTCAGGTTGCGTTGCGCCGCGATCTCAGCGACGTTGAAGCCGCGTTTGTAGAGCTCGTAAGTTTGCTCGTGCGTTTCGCTGCGCGGTTTGCCTTCGGCCAGTGTGTCGAAATCCTCGCTGGTGTCGGCCTCGACGCCTTCCAGATCGAGTTCGACGCGCGCGCGGTTGTGCATCACGTCTTTGCCTAGCGGCAAGAGGCTGACCAGGGGATAGGCGCCGCCGCTCTGTTTGACGCAGCCCGCCACGATCAGCGCGTTGATAAAGCGCGTCAGTTCGTCCTGCGAATACTCGCTCAGCATGCCGTAGGTCGAAAGCTCTTCGAGTTGATGGCTGAGAATGCTCTTGGCTTTTGAGCCGCGCAGCACGCCCGCGACCGTGCCCTTGTCGTATTTGCCATCCAGCCGCGCGATGCAACTCAGAATCTTGCGCACCGCCAAATGCTCGTTCTCGCTCAACGCGCGCGGAGCCGATGGCTCTATCACCACGGCCACGTCACCTTGCTCGCGTTTCACCTTCAATTCGCCCGCCGCTGCTTTCGGCGCAGCGACGCCCGGCTGGCAATTAGAGCAGCGGCAGCCCGCCACCTCTTTGCGGTCGCCGAAGTATTTCATGATGTATTTGCGCAGGCATTCTTCGTGGTAGGCGTATTCGATCATCTCGCGCAGCTTGCGCCGATCCAACTCTTCGCGGCGTTTCAATTCGGCCCAATCCACGCCCAGTTCGTTGACGGCGGCGCGATCCGTCAGCCGCGCGCCGCGCCATTGCGATTCATCCATACCGCTCACGCGTTCCAGATGCCCGGCCTTTTCCAGCGCGATCAGCGCCGAATTGACGGCAATCTCGTTCTTGACGCCCGTGCGCCCACTGAGTTCTTTGACCGACAGCCGCACCGTTTCCAACCCCGTCGCCAATAGGCAACTGTAAACGGTTTCAATGATGTCGCGCCCCGGATGGCTGCCTTCGAGAAAGAAATCGTGCACGCGTTTGTCCACGTAGTTGAAGAGCAAGGTGCACACCGACGGCAAACCATCGCGGCCCGCGCGCCCGACTTCCTGATAGTAAGCCTCAATCGAACCTGGCAGGTTGTAATGCGTGACGAAGCGCAGGTCGCTCTTATCAATCCCCATCCCGAAGGCATTGGTCGCGACGATGACCTGTAGCTCATCGCCCATGAAACGTTCCTGAATGCGCGCCCGCGTCTGATCGCCCAGGCCCGCGTGATAGGCCATCGCCTTCAAGCCGCGCGCCTGCAAACTGCCCGCGACCTCTTCGACGTTCTTGCGCGTCGCGGCGTAAATGATGCCCGGCCCGCTGGCGTGTTCGACGATCTGCATCGCGCGGTTCAAGCGTTCGTTCTCGTTCTTACAACCGATCACGCGCAACGTCAGGTTGTGCCGGTCAAAGCCCGCGACAAAGCTGGCCGGATTTTTCAATTCAAGCTGTTTGCCGATGTCTTCGCGCACGGCGGGCGTGGCGGTCGCTGTTAACGCGATGACCTGGGGCCTTTGACCTGATTGGCCCATTTTCTCGATGGCCTCTTTCAGCCGCCGGTAATCGGGCCTGAAATCGTGCCCCCATTGCGAAATGCAATGCGCCTCATCCACCGCAAACAGCGACACCTCGACATCGCGCAAGGCCTCGACGAAGCGTTCGTTGCGGAAGCGTTCGGGCGCGATGTAAACCAGCCGGTACTTACCCTGCTGCATCGCCCGCACGCGCGCGCGTTGCTCTTCGACGGAAACCGAACTGTTGATGAAGGTCGCCACGATGTCGCGCGCCACCAGCGCATCCACCTGATCTTTCATCAAGGCAATCAACGGCGAAATGACGATGGTCGTGCCCGGCAACAGCAAGGCGGGCAATTGATAGCAGAGCGATTTCCCCCCGCCGGTCGGCATCACCACGATGATGTCGGAACCGGCGAACAGGGCTTGGATGACTTCGGCCTGCCCCTCGCGGAAGCGGCTAAAGTTGAAGTAGCGTTCGAGCGCGTTGTGTGCGTCTGTGAGTGTCGGCATGACGGCGCGCAGTTTAGCACGACTGCGCCGCCGCCTGCGTTGCGCGCCGGGCCGTCATAAGAAAAGATAGGCCGCGCTCGTTTCTTGGCGCTTCACGTTATGGCTTTGCCAAACCACGGGGCACACGGGGAAATCAACCGGCCTGTGTTGGCTTTCCCCGTGCCCCCGTGCTCCCCGTGGTTGATTCCGCGCGCCCACAAATATGCAACGACAATCCCAACGGCAACCCGTCATCACCGCCGCCGAAATCGGCGAGTTCGTTTATTGCGCCAAAGCCTGGCAACTCAAACGCGACGGCGCGGAGGCCGATAGCCCTGCACTGGCCGAAGGTATTGCCTTCCAAACAAAACACGGCGCGGGCGTGGCGCAAGCCGCTCGGTTGCAGCGCGCGGCGAGCTTGCTCTTCGCCCTGGCCGTGCTGGCCGGCCTGCTGTTGCTTTGGTTCGTGATCGGAGGGAAGAAATGAACTCGCCAGTCTTGCTTGCTGTGCTGCTCGTGCTGCTGGCGCTGGCGGCGTTGTTGCGCGCGTGGGCCAATCAATTGCGGCGACAGAGCGGCTTGCCCAAAGGCCGCGTCGTTTATGAAGACGTTTCCGGGCTGGCGCGGCGGCCGCTCTATTCCGCCCGGCTGGGCCTGGCGGGCAAGCCGGATTATTTGCTGCAAGACCCGCAACGCAACCTGATTCCGGTCGAAGTCAAAGCGGGCGCCGCGCCACGCAACGGCGAGCCCTACGACTCGCACCGGCTGCAACTGGCCGCCTATTTCTACCTGCTCGAAGACGTGCTGCAAAGCCCCGCGCCTTACGGGTTGATCCGCTACCGCGACCGCACGCTGCGGGTCGCCAACTCGGCGGAATTGCGCGCGCGGTTGCTGGACGTGCTCGCCCAAATGCGCGCGCTGCTCCGGCGCGGCACGGCGCAGCGCAGCCACACGCAGCCGCAACGTTGCGCGCGCTGTTCGTTGGCCCACGTATGCGATGAACGGCTGGACTGAATCAATACTGCCGGGCGGCGACCGGTTCTGGCGGCCAAAGGGGTAAGGCGGCCTAAGAAAAGATATGGTACGATCTTTTCTTAGCCGACCTCACTAAGAAAAGATTTTTCGTAAGGATGCGCCACTAATGCCACAGAGAGAGACCGGAAAATTAGTACGAGTCACGACTGCCGGAGAGCCGTTTGCGGCGTTCGTTCCGTATCCGCTGCCGCCCGACCCGCCGCTCGCGCTGACGCCGGAGCATTTCGATTTGCTGGAACAGGCCAATCGCGCGCTGGGCCGTCTGGATGGCCTTTCGCGCCTGTTGCCGGACACCTCGCTGTTTATCTATCTGTTCGTGCGCAAAGAGGCGCTGCTCTCTTCGCAAATCGAAGGCACGCAATCTTCACTGACGGATTTGCTGCTTTACGAACAAGACGAAGTTCCGGGCGTGCCGCTGGATGATGTAGAAGAAGTTTCCAGTTACGTCGCCGCCTTGCAACACGGCTTGAAACGCTTGCGCGAAGGCTTCCCACTCTCGTTGCGGCTGTTGTGCGAAATCCACGGCGTCTTGCTGGCAACCGGACGCGGCAGCACCAAGTTGCCGGGCGAGTTTCGCCGCTCGCAAAATTGGATTGGCGGAGCGCGCCCCGGTCAAGCGCGTTTCGTCCCGCCGCCGCCCGATCAATTGCTGGATTGTCTCAGCGCGTTGGAAAAATTCCTGCACGATGATCCTGTGCGCACGCCTACGTTGATCAAAGCCGCCCTCGCCCACGTGCAGTTTGAAACCATCCACCCTTTTCTCGATGGCAACGGACGTTTGGGCCGCTTGTTGATTACACTGTTGCTCTGTGCCGAGGGCGCGATGACCGACCCGACGCTCTATCTCAGCCTCTATTTCAAACAGCACCGCGACGAGTATTACGACCATCTGCAACGCGTGCGTGTCGCAGGCGCGTGGGAAGCCTGGCTGACTTATTTCCTGACCGGCGTGCTGGAAACGGCCAATTCCGCCGTAGCTTCAGCGACCGCCATGTTCGAACTCTTCGCCGCCGACCGCCAACGCATCGAAGCCATCGGACGCGCCGCCAGTTCCGTGTTGCGTGTGCATCAGCACCTGCAAAAGAAACCGATCACGTCCGTCGCGCGTGCCGCCGCCGCTTTGGAATTGACGACACCCACCGTCAGGATGGCCTTTGACCAACTGGCCAACCTGCAAATCATCCGCGAGATCACGGGCAAACGCCGCGACCGGCTGTATGTGTATGAAAGCTATTTGCAGTTGCTACAGGCAGGCGCTGAGCCGTTGTAAT
>JAYUCP010000633.1:0-19116 GCA_043740245.1 Acidobacteriota bacterium
CAGAGTCTGCCCTCTCTCACGGTCGGGCTACTGACACGGCAAGAGGAACCGTTATGCCTGACCCGAAACAACCTTCAAAACAATCGGCGAGCCCGCGCAGTTCGGAAGACATTTTGCGCGAGATGGAAGAGATGTCCGGCAGCGTGGGCGCCGTGAGCGATGCGCCCGCTGGCGGCAAATCCGGCGGCGCGTTCAAATCGCTGCTCGACTTTTTCATCAAGATTGACCCTGATGAGTCTGAAGCTCCGGTTCCTGCCGCTGCACCAGCCCGTCCGGCGACGCAAGGTTCAAACGCTCCGCGCACAGGCGCGCGCGTGGCCGATCTGGTGGCGGGCGAGCCAAAGCCGCAGTTCAAAGCGCCTGCCGCTGGCGGCAATCTGGCGGAACAACCATTCGAGGCCATCTATCGTGACGCGGGGCTGGGCAATTCGCCGTGCAGTGTGGACGAACTGGCGAAACTGATTGAGAACCCCGCAGTCGCCAATCAACCGCTCAATGTCAAAGTCATCGCGGTCAATCTGGCGCTGAGCGCCAAAGGCGTCAGCCACGAAGTTCCGATTGCCGATGCGGTGCGGCGCGACCGCGCGCTGGATGCGTTTCAGTCAATGTTGGATGAACGCGCGCGCGCGACCGAACAACGCAACAGCGCGCAAGTCCAACAGATCGCCCAAGAGGTCGAAGCGTTCTTGAAACGCAAACAGGCTGAGATGGACGCCTTGCGCGCCGAGAGCAGCGAGGTCAAACGGCAAGCGCTAGAATTCTCGGTGCGGCGCGAAACCGAGGAACAGCGGCTGGCTAATTTGATCAGCCCCTTCTTGGAAGGGCAGCCGAATCCGGTCACGGTCGGCAATGTTACAACGGCTCCGGCGGCTGCGGTGTCAGACGCGAAATCCACGCAGCCCTTGCCCAGTGGCAAAACGACGACACGCGCATGAACGACAGCAACGTCACCGACATCGCCGACAAGTTACGCGCGCGGCAATTACCTGCGCGCAACATCCGCGCCGAAGATTTGGTCGCCGAGATCGAGAAGCTGCTGGGTGAACAATTGATCGCCGCGCTTTATCGCGACGCGATTCGCCCGCTGCGCACGCGCAGTTATCCATTGAATGCGCCGAGCAAGGCCGTGCCGGTTGAAATCCTGCACACCTTGCTCGGCATTGAATTGAAGATCGGCAAGCGCCGTTTGCTGTGTCCTGATCTGGCGACGGCGCGCTATCTGGCGGTCTTTGCCAAATTGGGCATGGCTGAAGTGGCGGTGCCTTATGACATCACACAAATCTCGCGGCTGGCTGATGCGCTGGAATCTTCGTGGTTTCGCATGCTGACGCTGACCGAACATTTGACCGCCGCGCGCAGCAGCCGCTTGCGCGCGCGCGTTTTCGCGCTGCTGGTGACGAGGCAGCGGCAACAAGTGACTGAACTGGGCGCCGGGCCCGCGATTCCGCAGTTCATTCAGCAGACGAAGCAACGCCGCAGTTGAAACGGGTTGAAGATTGGCAACCGAAGATTGGAAAGGGAAGGTGCAGGTGTATGAAACGATTTTGGGTTTTCGCAATTCTGTTGGCCGGTGCTGTACTGGCGCTCTCATTGAATTCTCGACTCGGTCAGGTGCTGGCGCAACGCCGGCAAGCGCCGCCCGCTGCAAAAACTACCACGTCGCAAGCTCCGGCTCAGCCGCCCGCAACGATCAGCATTCCGATTTACGAATCGTCGGCTTCTTCCGCAAAGGCCGCGCCGCAAACGAAACCTGTGCAAGCGCAAAAGCGCCAGCTTTCGCCGCTCGATCAATTGCGCTATGGCGGCTTTTCCTTGTTGACGCTCGACGGTGTTGAGGTGCCGATTGGCGACTTGTTGACGGCTGGCCACCCGACGCTGATTCAATTCTGGCAGACGCGTTGCGAACAGAGCCATGCGCAGATCGCTTATATGAATGATGTGGCTGCCCGCTATCGCCAACGCGGCCTGGTGATCTTGGCGTTGACGATTGATGCCCCGGCCCAACGCAGCAGTGTCAGCGCGTTTGTGCGTCAGGAACGCATGAACTATCCGGTCTATTTTGCGCCGCCCAAGCTGTACAAGTTGATGACTGGTGGCGCGACGGGGACGCCGCAGACTTACGTCTTCAGCCGCGATGGCCGCATCGCCAATCGTTTGATCGGCTGGGAGCCGAAACGCGGCCGCCCGGCGTTGGAAGCCGCGTTGGAAGCTACGTATTGAGCGTGGGTAGCCGGATGATTGGCTGCTGGTTGAGCCATGTTTGCCAGCCTGTTTGCCAGCCTGTTTGCCAGCCTGTTTGACGGCGCGTTATGATGCGCGCCGTCGCAACTCTGCAACGTTTCAGTTCAACACAAAGGCAAGCGCACACTATGCAGCAGTTCTATTTTTCGACTCGCTACATCACCGTAATGTTTTTGCTGATCTACACGCTCTGGCTGCTGGGCTGCCAGCAGCAGAGTGCGGCCAATAACCCCACCAGCACAATGCCGGCGGTGGAATCACCACGCCCTTCGCCCGCTGTAGCAGCGGCGATCCCCGCACCGGAAGCGGCGTCTGTGCCTGCCATCACACCCGCGAATACGGCTGCGCCCATTCCTGTTGCTGCGCCTGCGGCAGCGCCTGCCGTGGCGAATCCAACCAAGGTGACCGACCTTACGCAAGGGAAAGATTTTGATCTGGCGATGCTGGATTCTTCGAATGTCAAGCTATCGAAATTGCTAGGCCGCCGCAAGGTTTTGGTGATTAACTTTTGGGCGACGTGGTGCGGGCCCTGCCGCCGTGAGATTCCTGATCTGGTCGCTTTGCAAAAGGCCTATCAGGGCAACAAGGATGTCGAGATCATCGGCCTGACGATCGAAGACCCCGCGCAGTTCCGCGAGGCAGTCAAAGCTTTCTCCAAGCAATTCGAGATCAACTACAAGATCGGTTTCTCGCCTGTGCCGATGTTTATGGCTTTCAATGGCACTGACCCGCGCGGGCCGATTCCTCAGACCTTCATCATCGGCAAAGATGGAAAACTGTTGGAGCACATCAAAGGGATGCGCCCCGCCTTTAAGGACTACATCCAGCAGGCGGTTGATCTGGCGTTGAAGTCGTAAGCCCGCCGCTGCGTGCCGTTCGCATACACCTCAGCCCTGTGCTATAAAGCCACTTCAAATTGAGCCGAGCGTTTTGCTCTGTCCGCCCCGCCTGACAATCCGTACTGGAACATTCTGGGAAGACCAATTGGAGGCATTCATTTTTATGCGTAACCCGCACCGCACGATTCTTTATTTTTCATGCGCCGCGCTATTCACCTTGTGTTTGTGTGGCAATGCCGCTGTCAGTGCCTGGCAGCAAAAACAGCAGGAAGCCAAACCCAAACCGCCGACGGCTGTTACGGCCGATGACGAGCCGGTGGCGATCACCAAAAAATCGGTGACGCCCGAAGCCGTTCCTACGCCGCGCATGCCAGGCCCGGATGAGTTCAGCAACTTTCGCTATCCGGTGCTCAACAGCAAAGGCGATTTGGCGTTCATTGGGTTGTTCACCGCACCCGGCACTCCGCAAGGCTATGGGCAGGCCGTTTTTCAACGCGCCGCCGATGGCACGTGGAAGTTCACGCGCGAGGGCGAGAAGATTATCAATCTGGCCGATGAACTCACCGGCATTACCAATTTAGCCATCAACGAGGCGGGCGAGTTGACCTTTGTTGGCACGCTGGCAGGCAAGGCCCCCTTGCCGAAGGTCTCAAGTTCGCTGGACGTGGCGCAATATGTGGGGAATGGCCAAGGGCTATTTCAAAAAACGGCGGCAGGTCTGAAAGTGCTGCTGCGCCTGGGCGAAGAAGTGCCGAATATGCCGTCGTTTTTGAGCGGCGTGGCCAATCCTTCGTCCAACACCAAAGGCGCCACGGCTTTCATCGGCATGTACACAGACCCTGACGGGAAAGGCTTGTTTGTCTACGATCAAGGCAAGCTCAACCTGATTGCGCGCAGCGGCCAAAAGATCGGCAACGGCGAAGAAGGCGTTTTTTCCGAGCATTACTATCCGTCGCTGCTCAACGAGCGCGGCGAAATCGCCTGGTTCTCGCGCGTCGGCAGTGACGGCGGCATCTTTGTCTTGCGGAAAACAGGCATCGAGTTGATTGCGTTTCAGGGCAAGCCGACCGCCGTCAAAGAAGCCAATTACATAGGTTTCGGCCAACGCGCGCCGGGCATCAATAACAATGGCGACGTGGTTTTCGCGGCCTTTTTCGGCGGGCCCAACAATGGGCGCGGCTTGTTCCTGAAAAAGCCCAACGGGCCGGTCGAATTGGTTTACCGCAGCGGTGAGACGATTCCGGGGACGAGTTACAACTTCTCCGATTTCTTAGCGCCGATGATCAACAGCCGCGGCGAGATCGCCTTTGTCGGGCACTCTCCCGGAGGCGCGCGAGGCTTGTTCATCAAGACGGCCAAGGGCTTGGAAACGGTGGCGCTGACCGGTCAGAAGCTGCCCGGCGGCAAGGCTGACGAAAGCCTGAATAACTTTGTGCAAATGGCCTTCAATGACAAAGCCGAACTTATCTTTTATGGGCAATACCGCAATGCCGATGTCGGCATCTTCATCAAGGACGCCAAGGGGCTGCGTGTACTGGCGCGGCGCGGCGATAAGATGCCGCCGCTGAAATAAGGCCATCATATCAATCAGAATGCGGAATAAGGCTGAGTGCGCTTACAAGTGCTCGGCCTTTTGTTTTGTTTGGCCAGCCAGTGCCAGCGATTTCTCAAACATAAGCGGGCTGCTATAATCCCGCCCGCTTACCATCCAAAACAAAAGAAAGCGAAATTACAGGAGCAACTTGTTGATGAGTGCTGAAAAAACTCATGTGCTATTGATCGAAGACGATCCGTCCAACGCCGAGATCATCATCGCGCTCATCGCCGATGTTGATGAACTCTTCACGGTCGAATGGTTCGACACGCTGGAAGCCGGCTTGGCGCGGTTGGCGCAAGGCGGGCTTGATCTGGTGCTGCTCGATTTCGGCTTGCCGGACAGCCAGGGGCTCGAAACCTTTTTGCGCGTGCACCGGCAAGCGCCGCACGTTGCCATCGTGCCGCTCACCGCCACCGGTGATGAAGACCTGGCGTTGCGCGCCATCAAACTGGGCGCGGAAGATTACTTATTCAAAGCCGGCATCAGCAAACAACTGCTGGTGCGGACGATGCGTTACGCCGTGGCGCGCAAACGTGTCGAAGAGGAATTGCGCCGCGCTCACGCCGACCTGGAGCGCCGCGTTGAAGAGCGCACGGCTGAGCTGCGCAAACTCTCGCAACGTCTGGTGCAAGTGCAGGAGGCCGAGCGCCGCAACATCGCCCACGAATTGCACGATGAAGTCGGACAGGTCTTGACCGGCTTGAAACTGATTTTGGAAATGTCCACGCGGCTGCCCGCCGAAGCCGCCAAGGCGCAATTGCCCGACGCCCAGGCGCTGGTCAACGACCTGATGAACAAAGTGCGCAACCTCTCGCTCGATTTGCGCCCGCCGATGCTGGACGACCTGGGGTTGCTGCACGCGCTGCTCTGGCACTTCGACCGTTACACCGCGCAAACGAATATCCGCGTGCGCTTCGTCCATCCGGGGCTGGAAGCCGGGCAGCGCTTCATTCAGGAATTGGAGATCGCTGCTTATCGCATCGTGCAAGAGGCGCTGACCAACGTCGCGCGTTATGCCGGTGTCAGCGAGGTTGAGGTGTGCGTGGCAGCCGATGCCGAAGGGCTGGATGTGGAAATCAAAGAGCGCGGGAAAGGTTTTGATGTTGAGGCCATGCTGGCCGCCGCGAGTTCGATTGGGTTGACCGGCATGCGCGAACGCGCGCGCTTGTTGGGCGGCAAATTTTCGGTGGTTTCCAAACCGGGCGCCGGGACGACGGTGACCGCCGACCTACCTGCGCAAGAATAACGGTCAGTCAGCCGTGGGAAAAGAGAGAAGACCATGCCGACGATTGTGTTAGCCGATGATCACCACATTGTGCGCCAGGGCTTGCGCGCCCTGCTCGAAAGCGAGCCGAACTTTCGTTTGGTCGGCGAGACCGGCGACGGATTGGCAGCCGTGCGGCTGGCCGAGAAGCTGCAACCGCAAATCTTAATCACTGACGTAATGATGCCAGGGCTGAACGGTTTGGAAGTGACGCGCCAGGTTCGCAAAGCCGCGCCGCAGACGCGCGTGATCATTCTTTCGATGCACGCCAACGACGCCTATGTGGTCGAAGCGTTGAAGAACGGCGCGGTGGGCTACGTGCTCAAAGATTCGCAAGCCTCTGATCTGGTGCAGGCTGTCAAAGAGGTCGCGGCAGGCCGCCGCTACCTGAGCCCGCCGCTCTCAGAACGCGAGATTGAGTTGTACATCAAGAAAGTCGAACACGCGCCCGAAGACCCCTATGAATCGCTGACCAACCGCGAGCGCGAAGTGTTGCAGATGGCCGCCGAAGGCCGCACCAGCGCCGAGATTGCCGAACGGCTCTTCATCAGCCCACGCACAGCCGAAGGCCATCGCGCCAACGTGCTGCGCAAACTTGCCCTGCAAAACCACACCGATCTGGTGCGCTTTGCCTTGAAGCGCGGCATCCTGCCGTTAGATTGAAGTGAGCGGCAACCTGCTGCCGAGTGAAACACGATCAACCGCGCCGTGTTTTTTGATTTTGCCAGCAGGCGCCGCCAAATCAGTCTCGCCACCTTGAAGTCTGGACACTTTTGAAAAAATGAAACCAAGCGCCGCAAAAACCTGGCAGCATAGATACGTGGATGACGCGGATGCAGCGGATTTCCACGGATTTTTCTTTTTGTTGATCCGCGCCGATCCGCTGCCACCGCGTCATCCGCGTATCAATGTTTTCTCTCTGTCAAAAGTGTCCAGACATCAGCTCGCCACCTTGATTGCCCAGGTAATGATTCGTCCTTATTGCTCAAAGTTGGCGGCTTGTTTGACGATCGCAATCCCCCACGGTTGCGTGCCGACCGTGATGCTGTTGATGATCGTGTTGCGTGTCGGCGATTGCGCATTCAGGTCAATGATGTTGATTGAATTGGGCGTGGCACCGCGATCGGCTTGATTGCTCAGGTAGGCGAACCTCCCATCCGGCGCAATGGCGATGCAGTATTCATAAGAACTCTTGGGCGGCACTTCGCCGATGATTTGATGGTAGCGGCTGGATTTGGGATCAATGTCTATCAGCGTCGGTTTGCCAAAGAAATTCGAGACCATCGCAAATTTGCCATCCGAACAGATGTCCGTCGTGATGGTGCCGGAGCCGGTGGGAAATTGCAGGGTTGTGAGCAGCGCAAATTTGACCGCATCAATCACATAAACCCGGCTGAATTTATCACCGGTCACATACGCCCGCGTGCCATCCGGCGTGAAGGCCATATGCCGCGCGCTCGGCAGGCCAAAAATTTTCGCTACGACTTGATTGTCAGCGGTGCGGATCACCGAAATCTTGCCATCGCCCGTGCCGATGGCCCAGGCATATTCGCCGTCGGGCGAGATGGCGATATAACGCATGGCCCAGTCATAAGCCGCCGTGATGGTGGCAACGACTCTTTTTGTTTGGGTGTCAATGACGCGCACGGTGCCGTCGTTGATGTTGGTCACATAGACCTTGCTGCCGTCCGGCATCATCGCCATGCCAAAGGGCACGGCGGGCGCATTAAACGTGGGGATCGCGATCGTGTGTGTCACGGCGTTCTGCGCGGTCGAGATCACCGAAACTGTGCCCGACCACATGTTCGCCACGTAGACCTCTTCTTTGTCGGGCGAAACGGCCATCCCCGTCGGATTATTCCCGACTGGAATGGTGGCCATCACCTTGCCGGCAGACAGGTCTATGACCGAAACATTGTTGGACAGATAATTGGTGACGTAGAGGCGATTCCAGGGCGCTTCCGATTGGGCGATGGCGGAAATGCCGGTGAGGAGTGCGAGCAAAGACAGCGCCAGCATTCTTTGCCAAACGACAATCGTTCTGCCTTTAGCTAAGCTTGGGTTGATAGTGGTAATTGGGGGGCAACGAAATTCGAACATAGATTCTCCTTCAAGTTGATTACGAGTTGAGAACTGCGACGCCTGCTTGAACGGAGTTTGGGCGCGCAACATCCAGGTGTATGGCGTGCCAAGCCCAGCGGACAGGCTGCGCGGAACGCGCAAACTGCCTGAGCCAGGGCACACCACACCGTCAACGCAAAAATTCCTTTGCCGCACAACCAGCCAACGAGTTGGGAAGGCCAGCCAGTCAGCGCCAATGAAACACACACGATTTAAGCGGACACTCCACACGCCAACCGCACACCAGTACTGATTGTCTGAAAATTGCTCCCGCGCAACCTCAACAATCACGTGGCGCCTCCGCTAAATCGGGCGGCTATGATTTTGTTTGCAAATTATGGGACTGTTATTGGCGCGCAGTATAGCGACAAGCACAAGGAAAGGCCAAAGCGGAAAGCGCGGATCTACGACATTAATGTTCTGAGTCAACGCCTCATTCTTTTGGCAATGTGAAGAGGAGGACGTCGTTGATAAGCGTTCCGCGCGATGTGGCGAGTTGCTTGCCGTCGCGCGCCACATCGAACCAGAAAATGTGTTCGCTGTTGAATTGGGTCAATTGATTCAACGCGCCATCGGCGAGGGCATACGACCAGAGGTTTGAAACGCCATTGCGATTGTCTACAAAACAAATTGCCCCGCCCTCGTCAGGGCCGCGCGCGGGCAGCCAGCGCACGGGCAGCGCGCTATCGGCAGTGGCGGGCAGCTCGAGCAGCTTCGCCGGGGCTCCGCCAATTGCTGGCAATGAGGCTGCGGGCAACAAAGCCAGACGCCAGGGTTGTTTGGTTTCTTGCCGGTACCAACAAGCGATCCACTTCCCATCCGGCGCAGCCGCTGGCCATTGCGAAAGATGATCGGTCAATTGCGCTGCGGGGCCGCCGGCCAGCGGGACGCGCCACAAGGTATACATCGTCGAGCCGGTGGCGGTGTAAATCACCGTGCTGCCATCGCTGCTGACGGCCGGGAATTCATCGCTCGCCCCGCTCGTCAATTGCGTTTGCGCCGTGCCATCCAGCGCCATGCGGTACAGGTTGGAGCTGCCGTTGCGGGTCGAAACGAAGACGATGAATTTTCCGTCGGGCGTGACAGTTGGATAAACATCGGCGCGCGTTTCGGGCGTCGTCAACTGGCGCGGCTGCGAGCCATCGCCATTCATGATCCAAACGTCCTGGCTGCCGCTTTGCCGCGAGACATAGGCGATGCGCCCATCCGGCGCCCAGGCCAGGCCGCGCACCCCGTTGTATTGCCCAATGCCGGAAGTGATTTGCTGCGGCTGGCCCGTTGTTCCATGCGGGGTGAGCCAGATGTTGACCTGCGCTTCGGTTTGTACCGCGATCAACGAATGGGCATCGGCGGCGATGCCCAGATCGCGGTAATCGTTCAACCCATTGGTCAGCCGCTGCGCACGGCCCTGCGGATAACTGATTTGCCAGATTTGTGATTGTGTTGTTCCCAATTCAATGCCGCTCGCCATCAGTCCTTGCCCGGATGGCAGCCAGACGGGTTGTCCGGCATTCGACCAGCGCAAGTCGGCGAATTGGCGCATCTGCCCGGTGGCCGTGTCTACCGCCACATAAAACATGCGGCGGCCGCCTTCGTTGGTACCGGCGGGGCACACAATCGTTTTGCCATCGGGCGACCACGCGAGTCCTGTCGTATGAAAAAATTCAGCGCCTTTGCGCACTGCCAGGCGTTGCAGTTCGTTGCCTTTGGTATCGGCGATGATCAATAAATCTTCGCGCGTGCCGAGCGATTTGCGCACGAAGGCCAAACGCTTGCCATCCTGCGCAAAGCTCACGGCGCTGTCAATTTCAACGAGCAACTTGCGCGGCGCGCCGCCCAACACCGGGACTTGATACAGCGCCTGAATCGGATTGTTGCCCTCTTGCACGACATAAAAAACGGAGTTGCTATCCGGCGCAAAGGTCAGCCCGCGATACACCGCTTCGGCTGCGGGCACGACTTCGGCCAGCCCCGCCGTCGTCACCTGTTGCACCAGCAAGCGCTGTTGCCGCGTGTCGCCCGAAGCATAGACCACATATTTCCCATCGGGCGAAAGCGCCGCGCGCAAGGCTTTGCCATTCGAGGTAAAGCGCGTCACGTTCATTTGCGCGAAGGGCAGCCCCTGGCTCTTGCGGCTGAGAGCGAAATTGTAGATGAGGTAGGCGCTCAGCAGCAGCAAGGGAATCGCGATCAGAAAATTGCGCAACGCCTGTCGTTGTCTGGTCTGCGGCGACTCCAGCGGCGAATGGAAGTTTGGGCCTGCCGCTTCACTCGAATCGGAGCGTCTTGTGTCGCCGCTATTCTTATCAACCGCGAGCAGCGGTTTGCCGCTGGAATCGGAGGTCAAATACTGGCCGTCACTGTCGCGCTTCGTTTCATCCTCAGCAGTTTCACTCGCATCTTCTCTTGCAGTTGGTCTTGCAGTTGGTCTTGCAGTTGGCACGCGGTGGCTGCGGGCCAATTCGCTTTCTACCTCTAAGCGTTGTTGCAGCCGTTTCAGATCGTTCAGCATCTCGCGCGCTGTCTGATAGCGCTCTTCGCGTTCCTTGATCAACGCCTTGGCCGTGATCCATTCCAACAAATCCGGCGTTTCGGGCCGCCGCCGCGCAATCGGCAACGGTTCATCTGACAAGATGGCGGCCATGATCTCTTTGCGCGCGTGGCCCTCAAACGGCATCTGGCCCGTCAGCATTTCATAAAGCACTACACCCAGGCTGAAAATATCGGTGCGTGGGTCTAGGCGTAAGCCGCGCACTTGTTCCGGCGACATGTAATGCAGCGTGCCCATCACCAAGCCGGGAACCGTTTGGCCGAGTGAAGCCTCGGCCTGCGTTTGATTGCCGGTTTCTGAATGCGCCCCCGCCGTGTCCGACTCCGTGCGCTCTGCTGATAAGGATGCTTGTACGCCTGCTTCAGTCGCCAGCGGCTTGACGGTTGGCGGCTCGACGGGAGCCTTAATTGTTTCCGTGGCGGCAATCTCCGGGTCGGCTGTCATCCGGTGCAGCAAGTTTTCCGCAGTCGCTTTGCCGGCATCCTCTCCCGTGGTTCGCGTCGTGCTCTCTGGCGGTGTTGGCGCGCCTTCTTCCATCAGTTTCGCCAGGCCGAAATCCAGGACCTTGATATAACCATCAGGCCGCAGCATCACGTTTTCGGGCTTGATGTCGCGATGCGCGATGCTCGCCGAGTGCGCGGCCACGAGCGCGTTGGCAACTTGGATGGCGATGTCGAGGGCTTCTTTGATGCTCGGTCGTTCTTTGCGCAGCCGCTTGCGCAGCGTGACGCCTTCGATGAATTCGGTGGCGATGAAATGCACGCCATTCGCTTCGCCGATTTCGTGAATGGTGATGATGTTGGGATGGTTGAGCGCGCTGGCGGCGCGTGCCTCTTGCTCGAAGCGGCGCAACCGCTTCGGGTCTTTGGTGTACTTTTCAGGCAGGAGTTTGAGCGCGACCTTGCGCCCAAGTTTAGTGTCTTGCGCCAGATAAACCTCACCCATCCCGCCGCTGCCCAGAGGCGCGAGAATTTGATAACGGTCAAAGCGTGTTCCTGTTTCGATTGGCATGCGCTGCTCACTACGCGGCAATTTAACGGAGCGGCTGGCAAGTGTCCAGACGGCGCGTTGGCTGTAGGAATTGTGGCACTGGTTTGTGCTTGACGAGCCGAACCGCGCATAGGATGAATCGTTTCGTCATAACACACCTCCTCGAAAAACTTCCCGCGCTTCCTTTGCACGCAAAGCCTATGCCAGCGCCGGGTTGGGAAATTCTCCAGGGCGGTAGCGGGCTTTTCCGCAGCCAACAGCAATGCGCGTTTGAATTGGCGCGCCTGGCCGCTGGTTTTTCGCAGTTGCACCACATAAACTGCTGGCATCGCAGTTGCACTTTGCCCGCGCGAGCGAGAAAGCAAGCTGCATTTCTCCTTGCTCGTTTTGCTGTTCTTCTTACAAGCCCACTCCGCAACGGCATGCCGACGGAGTGGGCGCTTTTCATGTTTTCAAACAACAACCATGGCACATATCGAAACCGATATTCTGATCGTGGGTGGTGGCGTGGCAGGCGCCGCGCTGGCCTGCGCGTTGCGCCATCAGAACTACCGCATCACGCTGGTCGAGCAACGCAAAGAAAAACTCGACACCGCGCGGGGCGATCATTTTCAGCCCTACACGGTCGAGTTGCTGGCGCGCTGGGGCGTGCTCAACAAATTCCTCGAACGCGGCGCGGGTAAACGCATCGGCCACGAATTCCGCACGGCTGGCGGCGAGACCTTGTTGGCGGCGTCGTATGACGAACTGCCGCTGGCCTATCCTTACTTTCTGGTCTTCAACCACGACCTGATCGCCGAGTTGTTTTTGGAGTTGGCGGCGGAGAATCCCAACTTCACCCGATTGCAACCGGTGACTGCGCGGCAATTCGAGGCGGATGACAAAGGCATTCACGCGTTGACCGTGACGTTGCCCAACGGCGAGACAGCGACGTTCAAACCCAACATCGTGATCGGGGCGGATGGCACGAATTCAGCCGTGCGCGCGGCGCTGCATTTCACAGCGGAGGAGTATCAATACAAACATCCGCTGGTTGCGCTGTTCGGCCCGCGCCCGGCGGCCTTGCAACCCAACGATTATTTCTTCCGCTACGCTGGCAAGACCGGGATGCTGGTGATTCAGCAACGCATGGACGGCAGCATCAAAGTCACATTGCCCGTCGGCGCGGAAGGCACGGCCTGGTGGAAGAAATCTACACCCGCCGAACGCGCGCAGGTGTTGGCCGAACGCGCGGCGGTGCTGCGCGATTTTGAATCGGAGATTGCGGGCTTTTATCAGGCCCGGCTGCTGCATTGTCACGAATACGTCAAAGGCAACGTTGCGCTGATCGGCGACGCCGCGCATTCGATTCACCCGGCGCGCGGACAGGGCCTGAACATGGGCATCCAAAGCTTGCCCAAATTGATTGACGCGTTGCCCGCGCCGACCAAAGTCGGCAAGCCCGACATCGTGACCTGGGATTTGCAGCTTTACCAGGATTATCAGAAGCCGCTCTACGACCGCATCAGCGCGCGCAACCACGAGGCCGCGCTGTTGATGGACGCTTCCACTGAGGGGGGCGACGGCGACGTGGCCGAATTGATGCGGCAACAGGACGAACGGATTCGCCAGATTCACCGGCAGCCCGAATTGCGCCGCTTGCATTTGCTGGAAGCGACCGGCTATCCCTTCGGCATTCCAGGCAAAACCGAGATGGACTATCAAGTTTGAATTGTTGGCTTGAATTGTTGGCTTGAATGGCTGGCTCAATGACTGCGGTAATTTCACTCATAGTTGCGAAAAAGCGCCCGCGCTTGGGCTTGGCGCGGGCGAAAGACCGCAACCAACGCCTGACACAGTGCCTGGCATAGCGATTGATAGTTGAACAGCGTTTTTGCAAACGGTTCGCGCGCTCGAACGCTTAGTGAATGAGTAAAACGTCCTGACAACAGGCGTTTTTGCCCACTCACAAGACGCGCGATGCGCGAATGCGCCCGCCCCAGCACGGCGATTTTGAGCGGGTCGCCGTGCTGGGCGCGGGTTCCTAAATTAGTTAGCTCTGCTGGGATCTCATTCTTGATTCGGTCAATTCTGTTTTGTGCGCCGGGCTTGGTTCGCGGCTGCTTGCACTCGGCCTCCCTCTTTTGAGCGCCGCACAGAGCTATAGAACTTGCACAACTCTCCTACATCGGCAGATTGGTGACACATCGCGCGCGGCGCCTTTGCAGGATTGACCGGCCAAGCATACAGCCTTGCCGCCGATAGACAATCGCGCGCGAACAAGCGACAATGCCCGCCATCCGAAACATCCCGAACCTCTAACTCGAAAGCTCCAGACAACAAGCTGGGAAAGGAACGATCAATGACTGAACCGAAAACGACTCGACGTAAATTTATTGCGAACAGCGCTGCTGGCGGAGGCAGCGCGCTGGCGCTGACCGCCGCCAGTTGGAACAACGTGCTGGGCGCGAACGACCGCATACGCCTCGGTGTCATCGGCACCGGCAATCGCGGCGGCGACGTGATGAGCTGGTTTCTCAAAGAGAAAGATTGCGACGTGGTCGCGCTCTGCGATGTCTACGACCAAAACCTGAACGCCGCCAAAGAGAAGACCGAGGGCAAGGCCAAAACGTTCACCGAATACCGCGCGCTGCTCGACAGCAAAGATGTTGATGCGGTGTTGATCGCCACGCCCGACCCCTGGCACGTCAAGATGGCGACCGATGCCTGCAAAGCGGGCAAGGATGTTTACGTCGAAAAGCCGCTGACCTTCACCATCGAAGAAGGCCACGAGATGATCAAGGTGACCAAGGCCACCAACCGCATCGTCGAAGTCGGCCTGCAACAACGCAGCGGCGAGCATTACGCCGAAGCCAAAAGCGAATACATTGACAAAGGCAAGCTCGGCAAGATCGCGCTCGTGCGCACCTGGTGGCACGGCAACACCTATCACCTGCGCAAACCCAGTTTCAAAGACAAACCGGCGGGGCTGGATTGGAAAGCCTTTCTGGGGCCGGTGAAAAGCCGCGAGTTCGACGCCCAGCAGTTTTATAACTGGCGCGCCTATCTCGATTTCGGCGGCGGCCAGATCACCGACTTGTTTACTCATTGGATTGATGTGGTGCATTGGTTTGTTGGCGAAGACCTGCCCGTTGTGGCGAACGCGTCAGGTGGTGTTTACCACTACAAAGACGGCCGCACCGCGCCGGATACGATTTGCATTCAACTCGAATATCCGAGCCAGTGGACGTGCACCTTCGAGGCGACGCTGGTGCCGGGCGGTAGAGGCGCAGCGATTGAATTCATGGGCAGCGAAGGCAATTTGCTGATTGATCGCGGCCAGTTCACCTATCAACAGAAAGCGGAACGCCGCCAAGCGCCGCCGCCACCCATCAATCGCAAAGCGGCAATGGCGCTGGAACCGCAGCACGTGCGCAACTTCCTGGATTGCGTAAAGGCGCGCAAGACGCCGAATTCTGACGTCGTCAGCGGCCATCGTTCAGCCTTGGCTTCGCACCTGGGCAAGATGGCGTATATGCAGAAGAAGCGCGTGACGTTCAATCCGGCGAGTGAGCGCGAGCATGTGCTGCCGAACACACAGGCCCCGGTGAAAGCGGCGGTGTAGCCCCCAATGTGCAGGATGATTCGAGTCGTCCAGCATGGGTGCATGGAGTTCAAGCTTCAGCTTGTCAGGCGCGCGGTGAGCGCCCCAGACAGCCTAAAGGCTGAACTCCATGCATCTGTGCTGGACGCTTTGCGTTAATCCAGTAGGTTTGTTCAATGAAGAAATTGGTTCGTAAAATTCTTTGGCTTGCTTTGCTGGCAGCTTGCCTGTTTGCGCCCGCAATTGAAGCGCAAAAAAAGAAGGACAGGCCGCTCGCCCCGCCCAATATCGTCATCCTGCTCGCCGATGACTTGGGTTATGGCGATCTTGGGTCTTATGGCCATCCGCGCATCAAAACACCTTACCTCGACATCCTCGCCAAAGAAGGCTTGCGGCTGACCAGTTATTACAGCGGTGCGCCGGTTTGTTCGCCTTCGCGCGCGGCCATGATGACCGGGCGCATTCCGCAACGCGACGGCATCGGCGATTGGATCCCCGAAAACAGCGGCATCTTTTTGCCGCGCCAGACCGTGACGCTTGCCAAAGAATTGCAACGCGCCGGTTATGCGACCGCCATGACAGGGAAGTGGCACCTCAACAGCAAGCTGGATGGCTCGGAGCCAACACCGGGCGAGCACGGCTTCCAACACTGGTTCGCCACGCAAAACAATGCGCTGCCGACGCACTTCAACCCGGTCAACTTCTTTCGCAACGGTCAACTCGTCGGGCCGTTGAAAGGCTATTCAAGCAGCTTGATTGTTGATGAAGCGATTGAATGGTTGAAGCAACGCAAAGCCGAGCAGCCCTTCTTTCTTTACGTGCCCTTTCACGCGCCGCACGAACAGGTGGCGACGGCGGGCACTTTCTTTTTGGAATACCACGACGTAAAGAATGTAGACGAGGCGCAGTATTATGGCAACGTCGCGCAACTGGATTACGAAGTCGGGCGGCTGCTGAAAACCCTGGATGAATTGCAACTCGCCCCAAACACGCTGGTGTTTTTCGCCAGTGATAACGGGCCTGAAACGCTGAATCGCTATAAAACCGCGACGCGCTCTTACGGCACGGCTGGTCAACTCAATGGCAAAAAGTTGCGCGGCATGAAATTGCATCTTTACGAAGGCGGCATTCGCGTGCCCGCCATCGTGCGTTGGCCCGCCGTGATCAAACCGGGCCGCGTGAGTGATACGCCGATTTCGGCAATGGACTTGATGCCGACGTTGCGCGCGCTGGCGGGTTTAAGCAGTCCCGAGTTACAACTGGATGGTGAAGCAATCACGTCGTTGTTGCGAGATGAAAAATACCTGCGGCAGCGGCCCATTTATTGGCAGTACGATCAAGCGATCAACAGCAAGACCGATAAGTTTTTGCCGAAGATGGCCCTGCGCGAGGGCGATTTCAAATTGCTCGTGTCGGGTGATTTCAAAACGGTTGAGTTATACAACGTCAAGCTCGATCCCGCCGAAACGACCGACCTGGCCGCGCGCGAATTGCCACGCGTCAGAGACATGGTCGAAAAAGTCAAAATCACCAATAGCCAGATCGAAGCGTTGAAATATGCGCCGAAGAACTGAAGCGCTGAATTGCTGATGCCGTCACCTGAATGCAGAGTCGTGCTGGTGCGGCCGCGCGATCCCAACAACATCGGCGCGGCGGCGCGCGCCATGAAAAACTTCGGCTTCCGCGATCTCTGGGTCGTCACACCGCATCCGCCCACTTGGAGCGAAATCGTTTCCGCCCCGAATGCCACTGACATACTGACCGGCGCGCACCTCGTCGCCACGCTGGCCGAAGCCGTCGCCGATTGCAATCTGGTCGTAGGCACCGGCGACCGCACACGCGCCAACAAAGAACGCCAGCCCTGCACGCCCGCCGAACTGAGCCGCGCCTTGCAACAATCCGGTTATCGCCTGGCGCTGGTCTTCGGCCCCGAAAAACACGGGTTGACCAACGAAGATTTGGCCCGCTGCCACCAACTGCTGGCGATCCCCACGCAGCCCGATTGCCCTTCGATGAACCTGGGGCAGGCGGTTGCTGTTTGTCTGTACGAACTGACCCGCGCGCCGGTTGAAGTGCCGGCCGCGCCGTCGGAACGCGCCCCGACGCGCGCAAACGAGGTGGCGCTGGAATTGGCCTTGGAGGTAATGCGGCGGGTGGATTTTGTGTTACCGGATAACGAGCCGGATTTGGCGCGGCGCATCAGGGCGGCGCTGTTGAAATACCGGTTGTCACGTTACGACACGAATATGCTGTGCGGGATACTGCGAAAGATCAATGACAACATTGCGCCTCCTGCAAAGGTGTCCATTCAGTGTAGAGATGAGGTTACGGAACAACTCTAAACGGTGATGCGCTTCCTGCATCAATTTCTTGAACACTCCGTCCGCCAAACGAGCGCGAGGTCAAGACTGGCGTAGCGAGCCAACGACTTGAGCTACGCGATAAATGGTTGAAGGCGAAGCGGCGCCCGCGCCCCGCCTTTACTCACTTGATATTGACGCGCACGGCATTTGCCGCTTGTCCATCCATCATCAACGCCACCTCTACTTCGCCGCGTCCGATCAACGTGCGCGGCAGCCGCGCGTTGAGTTGATCGAGGCCCGTCAACTGGCCTTGCGCGCCCGCAAACTCGACGGGCGCATCCGTTCCGCCAAGCCGCACATTCACCGCGCCCAGGCTGCTGCGGAAACGCCAGCCAGTGCCGAACAATGCCAGAAAGACCTGATCGCTTTCCGCGCCCAGGTCAATCGGCACGGCGACAAAGGCGTTCTGCGCCGCGTCGAAGCGCACCGCCGGTTCAAAGCTTTGCGTGCCGTCGGCGCGCACGCGCACGACGATGGCGGCGGCCACACCTTGCCCGTTCGAATTCGCGCCAAAGAGGCCCGGCGCAACTGGCGCGCTGCGTACCGTGCCGATGGCGGTGTTGCCGTCGCCGCTGATGATCGTGATGGTGGCCGCGCCTGCTGCTGTGCCGGTCGGGAATTGATAATTGACCTGCGTGGGCGCGACGAAAAAGAGCGGGGCCAGGCGTTCCGTGCCCGCGCTGTCTCTGACGCGCACGGTCGTGCCCGCCAGCGTGGTCGGCAACGGCTGCGCGCTGGCTTGCGTGGTCACGGCCAGCTTGGTGCCAAACGCCGCGACGATGGATTCGGGGGCGAGCGCCGCGCCGCTGTAACTGGCGGCGGAAACGCTGGCGACCGCGCTGGGCATGGCCGCGCTGAGTTTGGCAACGAAAATATCGCCGCTGCCTTTGAGCGTCGTTTGGCGCGCATTCACAACGGGGAAGTTGGCGGAGTTGGTGACGCCCGCGACATAGGCATTGCCCGCCGCGTCGGCGGCCACGGCAAAGCCAATCTCCGGCCCGTCGCCGCCTAGATAAGTTGACCAGACGCGCTGGCCCGCCGGGTCGAGCTTGGTCACAAAGGCATCGGCACTGCCGCGCAAGTTCGCCTGCGCCGGTTCCTGCACGGGAAAATCGTTAGAGGCGGTGTAGCCGGTGACGTAGACGTTGCCCGCCGCATCCGCCGCCAGCGTGTGGTTGTAGCCGTCGCCGATGATCGAAAAGAAACTCAGCAGCAAGTTGTAGAGATTCTCCGGCTCGCTCCCGCCCAGCAGGGTGGAGTAGACCAGCGCGCCCGCCGGATCGAGTTTGGTCACGAAGGCTTCGCCATAGCTGTTGGCGTTGCGCGTGGCGTTACGCAGCGGGAAATCGCGCGAGGTGGCGCAGCCGCTGACGTAGCTGTTGCCCGCGCCATCCACGGCCACGCCGGTCGCCACATCAATCGGGCCGTCAACTTCAAAATTATCCGCCGGTCGCCCGCCGCCGAGATACGTCGAAAAGACCAGCGCCGAACCATCCGCCGTCAGCCGCGTCACGAAGGCATCGGCGCAGGCAAAATCCACGCACGCGCCGCCCGCGAAATTGGCTTG
>JAYUCP010000634.1:0-19091 GCA_043740245.1 Acidobacteriota bacterium
TTGACCAGGTCGCGCGCGGTGGCTTCGTTGACGCCGCCTTCGTGGGCAACAATGTCTGTTTCCTTGTCGGCGGTCGGGTAATCGAATTCAAGCGAAAGGAAGCGCTGGCGCGTGGACTGTTTCAGGTCTTTCAGCACGCTCTGATAGCCGGGGTTGTACGAAGTGACCAGCATGAATTCTTCCGGCGCTTGCAACAGTTGGCCCAGCTTTTCGACCGGCAGCACGCGGCGGTCGTCGGTCAGCGGGTGGATGAGCACGATGGTGTCTTTGCGCGCCTCGACGACTTCGTCCAGGTAACAGATCGCGCCATGTTTGACGGCGGTCGAAAGCGGGCCGTCGTGCCAGACGGTCTCTTCGGCTTCGATCAGGAAGCGGCCCACCAGGTCGGTGGCCGAAAGGTCTTCGTGACAGGCGACGGTGATCAGCGGGCGGCCCAGGCGGTAGGCCATCGCTTCGACGAAGCGCGTCTTGCCGCAACCGGTCGGGCCTTTCAACATTATGGGCAGTTTGGATTGAAACGCCGTCTCGAAGATCGTCGCTTCGTCTTTGATGTTCAGGTAGTAAGGCTCTTTTTTGACGAGATATTTTTCGACGACCGCGCTCGGTGCTTCGCTTTTGAACGCGCCGCCATTGGGTTTGGTTTGTGCCATGTCTTCTGGTTCAGCCCCTGCATTGATGATGGTGTGTGCTAATATGAGCGCGCATCTTAGCATCCACGGTGGATTGATGAAAGCAGCGTGTCAGTAGCCCGACCGTGAGGGAGGGCAGGCATCCAATCAGACCCACTCGCTCTGACTTGACGGCGCGCCCTCCCTTACGGTCGGGCTACTGACACGCATTTGAAGGCAAATATGATTGCAGTAGCCATGAGCGGCGGCGTTGACAGTTCGACCACCGCCGCTTTACTCCAACAACAAGGACACGAACTGGTCGGCTTTTCGATGCAGCTCTGGAACCAGCGCCGCATCAACGTCGGGCCGGATGGCGAACCGCTGCCGTCGCGCTGCTGTTCGCTCGATGATCTGTATGATGCGCGCACCGTGGCGCACAAGCTCGGCTTTCCGTTTTACGTCGTCAATTTGGAAAAAGAATTCGAGCGCGACGTGGTGAGTCCGTTCGTCAACAACTACCTCAACGGCCTGACGCCCAGCCCGTGTGTGGCCTGCAATTCGTTTTTGAAATTCGACAAGCTGGTCGAATTGGCGAAGACCGCCGACGCGACCAAAGTGGCGACCGGCCATTACGCGCGTGTGCAATTCGACGAAGCGCGTGGCCGCTGGCTGTTATTGCGCGCCGTCAATCGCGCTAAAGACCAATCCTATTTTCTGTTTGAACTGACGCAGGAGCAGTTGCGTTACGCCATGTTCCCGCTCGGCGAAATGACCAAGCAGGAGGTGCGCGACATCGCCGCCGCCGCCGGCTTGCCCACCGCGCACAAACCCGAAAGCCAGGAAATTTGCTTTATCCCCGACGGCAACTACGCGCAATTTATCGAACGCTATCTTGAAGAGGACAAACCCAAGGCAAAGGCCTTGCCGGTGTTAAACGGCCTCAACACCTCGCTCGCGCCGGGCGAAATCGTCACCACCAGCGGACAGGTCTTGGGCCAACACACCGGCATTCACCGCTACACGGTCGGCCAGCGGCGCGGCCTGGGTATCGCTTCGCCCGATCCGTTGTACGTAATCGCCGTGGACGCCAAGCGCAATCGCGTGGTGGTCGGCGGTGTGGATGATCTGCTCAAGACCAGTATGACCGTGCGGCGCGTCAATTGGATTGCGGTGGCCGAATTGACTGAACCATTGCGTGTCACGGTCAAGATTCGTTCGCGTGCGGAAGAGGCGGCGGCGACCTTGACCCCGCAAGCGGATGGTTCCGTGCTGGTGACGTTTGATGAAGCACAACGCGCGGTAACGCCGGGCCAGGCGGCGGTGTTTTACGACGGCGATGTAGTGGTTGGCGGCGGCTGGATCGTTTAACGACCGATCATTCATTGCAACATCAACTGAAATCTGGCTGAAATTTGGAGGACAAGCGATGACAGAGAACCAATCAACTGAGCCGTTGCAACAAGCCGCGGCTGACGCGGGACAACAGACGCTTGAGCAGGCCGTGGCCGAAATGCTCGCTATGCAAAAACGCCTGCTCAGCGAAGTAAGCCTGCTTAGAACTGAAGTGGGCCTGCTGCGGGAAGAAGCCAACCTGCGCTACGCTGATTTGCGCAACCGTATCGAGTTGAATAACGACAAGTTCGATGTCGTGCAGCGCGAGCTACGGCAACTCATCAAGGACACGCGCAGCCCGCTCTTTACCGCGTAGAACCGTGCCTTGTCTGGCGGCAATCATCGCTAACACCGGCGTGATTGAAAGGAGTCAAAGAATGCAAGCTTATCGTGTCGAAACAACAGTTGAACTTGATGGCAGCTTGACGGTGCATGACCTGCCTTTTCTGAAGGGAGAGAAGGTTGAAGTCATTGTGCTGCCAAGCCGGCCAAAAGAGTTGCAGATCATCAAAGAAGCCGATTTACACCCTTTGCAACATATGCCTGCGGTCTATCTGCAAGACCCCTTCGCGCCGGCTGCGCCTGAGGAAGATTGGGAAGCCTTACGATGATCGTGCTGGATACGCACATCTGGATTTGGTGGATTCAGAACGACCCGGCATTACCGCCTGCCTTCCGGCGTTTTTTGCAAGCCCAAGTAGCTGGCGGACTCGGAGTGAGCATTATCTCCTGTTGGGAAGTCGCCTTGCTCGATGCGGGTGGCAGAATCCTCTTACAGCAGCCGGTCGAAAACTGGCTCAACGATGCCCTGGCCGCACCCGGCGTCAGCTTGCTTGGCCTCACTCCAAAGATCGTGGTTGACGCCAACAACCTGCCAGGCACTTTCCATCGTGATCCTGCTGACCGCCTGATTGTTGCGACTGCCCGCCAACATGGCTGCCCGCTCATTACGCAGGACACCAAGATTCGCCCCTATCCGCACGTTCAAATCGCGCCCTGAAAACCCATGCTCATCAACTCGCAACTTGAACTCTCGCCCGCAGAGATGCGCCGTCTCGGCTACCAGGCCATTGACGAGATCGTCGCCCACTTTGAACAACTCAACGACAAACCCGCCATTCGCGTCGGCACGCGCGCCGAACTCGAGGCCAAGTTGCGCGAGCCCTTGCCTGAGACGCCAACAGACGTGAATGACCTGTTCGCGCAATTGCAACGCGATATCTGGCCGTTTATGGGCAACATCGGGCATCCGCGCTTTTTCGCCTTCATCCCGACGCCGGTCAATTTTGTCAGCGTGCTGGCCGACGTGCTGATGAGTGGCTACAACCCCTTCGTAGGCTCGTGGCTGGGCGGCTCGGCACCGGCGCAAATCGAATTGGTGACGGTGGATTGGCTGCGCGAATTATGCGGCTTGCCGGTGACGGCGGGCGGGCATTTCGTGTCGGGCGGATCGGCGGCCAATTTGACCGCGCTAGCCGTGGCGCGCCACATCAAGTTGAATGACCGCTTTGCCGATGCGGTTGTCTACTTTTCCGACCAAACGCATGCGGCCTCTGAACGGGCCCTGCGCGTGTTGGGCTTTGCGCCCGAACAGTTGCGCAAGCTGCCGAGCGATGCGGCGTATCGCCTGCCATTGGCCGCGTTGCAAGCCGCTGTCGCCGCTGACCGCGCCAATGGCAAGCGGCCCTTTTGCGTGATCGCCAATGCAGGCGCGACCAACACGGGCGCGGTTGATCCGCTGCCGGAGTTGGTGCAGTTTTGCCGCGCTGAAGATTTATGGCTGCACGTTGATGGCGCGTATGGCGCGGCGGCGGTCTTGTGCGAACGTGGCCAGGCATTGTTGGCTGGCTTGGGTGAAGTGGATTCGCTGGCGCTCGATCCGCACAAATGGCTGTTTCAGACCTATGAGATTGGCTGCGTGCTGGTGCGCGATGTGCGCTGGTTGAAGCAGACCTTTCACGTGCTGCCCGAATATCTGGAAGACACGCAACTCAACATGACCGAGGTCAATTTTTATGAGCAGGGCTACCAACTGACGCGCAGCTTCCGCGCGCTGAAATTATGGCTGTCGTTCAAGGCCTTCGGTGTCGCGGCCTTTCGCGCGGCAGTCGCGCGCGGCTTGGAGTTGGCCGAACTGGCTGAGCAAGTTTTGCGCGAGGATGCTTGTTGGCAGATCGTTTCGCCCGCCACGCTGGGCATCGTCGCATTTCGCTTTGCGCCTGCAGGTGTGGACGAGGCTGGTCTTGATAAACTCAATCAGGAACTCGTCACGGCGTTGCGCGTGGATGGCTTTGCGTTCGCCAGTTCGACGATTTTGCGCGGGCGGACGGTGCTGCGTATGTGCACGATCAATCCGCGCACGACCGAGGCCGACATTCGCGCGGCCATCGCGCGCTGGAAAGGCTTGGGCCTGCAACTGCTCACGGAGGAGAACCCATAATGAATGATGTTCGCGTAAAACTGGCGCTGGCCGAAGGCTTTCGCACGCAGATCACGGCGGGCGCGCACACGCTGCTGGCCGATGAACCCAAAAAAGCGGGCGGCACGGATGAAGGCATGTCGCCCTATGAATTGCTGCTCTCGGCGCTGGGCGCTTGCACGGCGATGACCTTGAAGCTCTACATCGAACGCAAGCAACTGCCGATCACCGAGGTCGAGGTGCTGCTGACGTTTGACCGCATCCACGTGGACGATTGCGAATCGTGCAGCGACGATGCGCAGGCCGAGAAAAAAGAGATTCAACACATCAGCCGCCTGATTTACGTCACGGGCGAGGTCACCGAAGAGCAGCGCGAGCGCTTGCTTTACATCGCTAACCGCTGCCCGGTGCACATCACCTTGCACAGCGACCCACACGTCGAAGACGCCTTGATCGTCCGCCCCGCCTGATTGCGGATTGCGGATTTCTGGCAAGCTCCGCATTCGATCAGCGGTGAGCTGCTTCAACCTCATCCGCCAGCGGAGCCCGTTTGGGACTGGCGTAATAGCCCACGCGGGCGCGCACGACGATGCCCGGCGTTTCAGGCGGCGGCGTGACTTTGACTTTCAGCTTGCGCCACTTGCCGTCAGCGGAAAAATTCGACGGCGTGTAGCCGAGGGAATACTGCTGCCGCAATTCGACGGCGATCTTTTCAAAGGCTTCAGACATGGCCTCGCCATCCTTTGGGAAATAGGCTTTGCCGCCGCTCGGCTCCGTCAATTCGGTCAGGATCAACCCGCCGATTTGATTGCGCAACGCGAAATCGTGCACGCCGATGGCATAGACCAGCGCGGCAGATTCATTCAACTGGCGCTTGATTTGGCGCAAGCTGGCGCGCGAGTGATTGTCGTCGCCGTCGCTGATGATCAACAGCACGCGGCGCGGATGGCGGCCTTTTTCGAGGTGCCGCAGCCCCAGCGCCACCGCGTCATAAAGCGCGGTGTTCCCGTACGGCTTCACACTATTGAACTGGCGCAGCAACCGTTGTGGGTCGCGCGTCCTGTCCAGAGCCAGCCAGGCATGATCGTTGAAGCCGATCAACGAATACTCGTCCTCCACGTGGCAATTTTGCATGAAGCGTTCGAGCGCCAGTTGCGCGCGTTTGATTTTCTCGTCGCGCATCGAACCCGACAGATCGAACACGATGGCAATCGAAGCCGGCGTGTCGTCATTGGTGAAGTAGCTGATTTCCTGCGCCACTTGATCTTCAAACAGGGCAAACGCGCCTTGCTCCAAGCCGGACACGTGGCGGCCCCGTTTGTCGCTCACCGTGACGGTCAGCGACACCACCTGCGTTTCGAGGCTGAGCACAGCCTCATTGACAGACTTGGCGACCTGGGCTTGCGCAGTGGCAGCCAGACTCAATGACAAAACCAGCCCGAGCCAGCTTCGCCGCGAAAAGTGCCGCGCATAATGATGGACTCTCATGATTCCCTCCGAATATTGCTTCAGGAAGGGGGGTAGTTTTTTCTATGCTTTGGGAGGAGAGCAGGACGCGCCTCGCCCGCGCGTCGCAACTGCTCTTGAGTGGAGCACAATCTGTTTCGTTACGGCAGTCATTCTCTAGGCCGGATGCGTCGCAGTCAACCAATTCCCGCTGCCCAGCCAACGTGAAATTCGCCCGCCCAACCGGCACTGCATTACTCATACCGCAATGCCTTGATCGGGTCTACCTTGGCCGCGCGCGAGGCCGGATAAATCGCCGCGATCAGGCTGATGACGACGGCAAACAGGATCGCGCCGCCCGACAGATACCAGGGGATCGAGAAGAATTCGATATGGCGCAGGGCCTGGCCCGCTTGCCGCACGATCCATTGGTTGGCCAGCGTGTTGGCCAGGCGGTCAACGCCCCAGCCCGCCAGCACGCCCAACGTCCCGCCCAACACACCGATCAGGCTGGCTTCGACAAAAAAGATTTTCATGATCTCACCGTCCGAACCGCCGATGGCTTTCATAATGCCGATCTCGCGCGTGCGTTCGCGGATGGACATAATCATCGTGTTCGAGATGCCGAACGAGGCCACCAGCAACGCGATGCCGCCGATCAGCGCCAGGCTGCTGTTGATGATGAGGAAGATGCGTTCGATCTCTTCGAGTTGGGTGGTGACTGAAAACGCGCGCAGGCCAAGTTTTTCCAATTCAGCCGTGACCGGTTTGATCTGGCTCGGATCGGCCACGCGCAATTCCAACGCGCGGTAGCTGGGCGTTTCGTCGCGCCCCGTCAAGGTTTCGCCCATGCGTTCCATCGGCGACAGATTCGCCAGATGCAAGCGTTTGGCCTGCTCCATCGGCAAAAAGAAATTGGCATTGCCAAAGGGGCTGAAGTTCAATCCGCCTTCGGTTTTCAGCACGCCGACGATGCGAAAGCTGTGTTTCTCAAAACGGCCTTCGTCAGCGGAGCCGTTTGATTGTGCTGTGGGATTGAGTAACGGAATGCCGAAGATGCTGCCCGTCGCAATATCGCCGCTGGGTTGTGAGAGCAACGTGATCTCCTTGCCGAGCGCAGCTTGTGCCTCACGCGCACGCTCTGCATCACTCTTCGTCGAAGTGGCTTGAAAGGGCCCGCCTTGTGGGGGCCCGCCCCGGCGGCGATTGCGGCGGCGGCGAAAGGCTTCGGGCGAAAAGGCCGTGAGGAAGTTTTCGTTGATGACGGCTTCGTTCGCCTCAGCAGTGCGAAAGCCGCCGCCAGCCAGGAAGGTTTTGAAACGCGGGTCTTCACCGGTCGTCGCCCCGGCAATCGTCTGCGTCCGCGTGCGCTCGTTGAAGCGCGTGAAGCAAGTGAAGGTCACAATCGGCGCGACGAAGCGCACGCCAATCAGCTTGCCAATCTCAACCAACGTGGCATCGTCCAACACGCGGCGCGGTCTGCCAGGCGCATTGGGCGCGCCGCCTTCATTGACGGGCGTTCCGGCTGGCGTAGGGCTGCCAGACGGCGCGTCATTTGCAGCCTCTGCCTCTTCGCCTTCATCCAACGCCGTGCGCCCTTCATTCAACGCCAGCAGGTCTTCGGTATCCGCGCCCAGCACGGTGATTGCGGTGAAAGCATCCAGCCGCGCGAAGGCCTGGCCGATGATGTTGCGCTGCAAGCCGATGCCGAAGCTGACCATCGTGATGATCGCGGCGACGCCGACCACGACGCCGATGACGGTCAGCGCCGTGCGCAATTTAGCCTGATTGAGATTGCGCAACGCCAGCGCAAAGATGTCGGCGTAATTCATAGCCTGTGATATAGCGCGGAATGCAGGCGATGCCAAATGATTGCCGCCAGCGGATTAAAAAGATTGACCGTGCATGAATGCGCCACTACACTCCGCGCCATCGTCAGAGTTGCCTCCCGGTTTGTTTGCCCTGTCAATCCAGTTCTGCCGATGATCCATTCGGTTCGACACTGCGCTTTACCTTTTTGCCTGATGTTGGTGCCCAGCCTGAGCGTAACCGCGCGGTCACAATTTTGCAGCAACGCCCAAGCCCGCTTTCAAAAATCACCTTAGAGCACTCTCTCACGGAGGAACCATGAAACACCTGACTCTTCGCGCGGCCAGCGCGCCTGCTCTGTTGAAACAATTTCGAATCACAACCTTGTTTGCGCTCACGCTCTGCGCGGCCGTCACCGTGCTGGTCAGCGGGCCGGGCGCGCGGCTGCTGACACCGGTCAAGGCCGCTACCCTTACTGTTTGCCCGAGCGGTTGCAGCGCCACAACCATCAATGGCGCGATTGCGCTGGCAAGTCCGGGCGACTTCATTCAGGTCGCTGCCGGAACTTATAACGAACAGGTTGTGGTCAATAAAGACAACCTTGTTTTAATTGGCGCCAATAGCGGTAAAGCTGCTTGTGGCGGCGCGCGCGTAGCCGAGTCCATCGTTGGGACACCGAATGGCGCTTTTCAAATCATGGCGAACGGTGTTGTGGTGTCGAGCTTTCTGGTGCAGGGCGTGACCGGCGGGCTAGGCGCGGGAGTTCACGCCAGCGGTGTCAGTGGTGTCAGGATCCACAACAACATCATCCAAAACAACGTCATCGGTATCCTGCTCGGCGGCGCTAACCATGAAGTTGCTTCCAACAACATTCACAACAACAACAATCCCGGCGCGGCTTCCGGCACCGGCATCTATTCTGATACCGGTTTGACCAATTCCACCATCTCAACCAACTGCTTCAACGGCCACACTCGCGCCGCCCTGAATCTCATCGGCGCGCCGGTCGTGGCGGGCACGGTCGGCGGAATAACAGTTGAAGCCAACTCGGCCACCAATGATGCGGGCTTCTCTTTCAGCGGCGGTGGGAACTTGAGCATTAGCGCTAATCGCAGCAGCGGCTCCGGCACTGACGTCGTGCGCTTTCGCGGCGGGGTGGATGGAGCAACCGTCAGCGGCAATCAATTCACCAATGGCGCGGCCAGCGGTATAAGCGTGCGTAACGACTTCGGCGGCCCTAATGCGAACATCAAAATCAATTGCAATCGTTTGGTGGGATTCGCTACGGCGGCAATCATTGTTGACCCTGACGAAAATACCGGGACACTCAACCCAACCGCTACGGCGGCAATCATTGTTGACTCTGGCGGGCACGCTGGGGCACTCAACGCCGAGCATAATTTTTTCGGTTGTAACGCCGGGCCGAACAATCCTGGCTGCGGCGCGGTGAGCGCCCCGGATGGCAATCTGGATTTCACACCTTGGCAGACACTTGCGCTTGCGAACCTGACCAACCCGCTGATTGCCGGACAGCCCGTCAAGCTGATTGGCGTCGTCGGTGACGGTGTGCAAACCTGCCCGTTCGACAACCTGCCGTTCACCTTTACCTCTACTTGCGGCACGCTCGGCCCGCTAAGCTTCCCCTTCCCTGCCGAAGCGCACGTCACTCTGACCGCCGGTGCGCCTGGCGCTTGTAGCACCAGCGTAACGGTGGACAATCAAACCGTCACACTGAACCAAACCGTCATCCCGCCACCGGCGCTCACCAGCGCGGCCCTCGCCGGTTGCATTGGCCCCGGCGCGGTCTTGCCCGTGCGGCTCAACATTCCCAACACCGGCACAACGGCGCTTCCGATTGAGGTGCGCCTCAATTTCCCTGCCGGATTGAACCTGCTCAGCAACACTTGCGCCGCGAATATCCCCGGCAGTTGCACGGCCCTGACGCCCACACAAACGGGTTTCAGCAGCACGGTGCCAGCCGGTCAAACCGCCGTGCTTAGCTTTCAAGTGCAGGTTGGCGATGTGCCGCCGAATACGCCGCTCTGTCTGACTAGCAGCGTCAAATACAACAATGACGACCGGATCGTGATTGCGAGCCAAGCCTGCGTCACCGTCAACTGCGCTCCCGCAGGCCCCGGCGCCCTCTTCCCGTCCAGCGCCGAAGTCAGCGGCGAGAAAGGCGGCTCGGTACTCGTCTACAATTTCTATTCATCGAGCGGCGCTGCGCCCAATGTGCAAAACACGCGCATCAGCATGACCAACACCCACACGACCCAGCCCGTGGCCGTGCATTTGTTCTTTGTGGATAGCGCGTCCTGCTCAGTGGCTGATGCCTTTATTTGCCTGTCCCAAAATCAAACCGCCAGCTTTCTGGCGGCGGATTTCGATCCGGGCACGACCGGTTACATCATCGCGGTCGCCAGCGATCCAAGCACCGGCTGTCCGCTCAATTTCAACTATCTGATCGGCGACGAATTCATCAAGCGCGTCACTGGCCACGCCGCCAATCTGCCCGCCGAATCCATCGCCGCACTGCCCGGCGGCTTGCCCGTGTGCAACGACAACACCGTCACCGCGCAGTTGAATTTCGACGGCGTCAGCTACAACCGCCTGCCGCGCGTGCTGGCCGACTCAAACATTCCCAGCCGTGCGGACGGCAATGACACGTTTCTCGTCATCAATCGCATCGGCGGCAACCTGGCGACGGGCGCGGCGACTATCGGGACGTTGTTCGGCTTGCTTTACGACGATGCCGAGAGCGGGTTCAGCTTCGGTTTGTCAGGCGGGTGTCAGCTTCGCGTAAATTTCGGCGCCATTGGCACTCCGCGCACAACGCCGCCGGTGAGCACGATTATCCCGGCGGGCCGCACAGGCTGGTTCAAGGTCTATCACCAGACCGAAGACATTGCGCTGCTGGGCGCCGCCATCAACTTCAATAACAGCGCCGGTGCGCAAGCGCGCTCCTTCAGCCAAGGACACAACCTGCACAAGCTAACGCTCTCGGCGGCGGCCACGCTGACGATTCCGGTCTTCCCGCCCAGATGCTGAGAGCTTGGGCCGCAGATGGACGCAGACATACGCCGATCAACCAAGCTGCTCAACCGAGTCAGTGCCTGTACCAAGACGCCGAGAGCGCCAAGCTAAAGAGGCAAGCAAGCTCTTCCATTTCCTGCTTGCCCCGCTTGGCGCGCTCGGCGTCTTGGCGTTGGATTCGCCCGCGCTTTCTTCCAAACCGCAGATCCGCGTTACGCTGCGTCTATCGGCGGCGAAAACCCTCACTTCACTTTTTCGTCCGCAGATGTTTAGCGGCGAAATTCAGACTGTTCCCATTTCTCGTCACGCCGGAGTGACCACGCGCGTATAAGTTCAGCGGCAAAAAGAAGCAGGGCTAGACAGGATTAACAAGATTGCTAACAGGATTAACAGGAAAGCGTTGAACACTGCGTCAGCACTGCGTGGTTTGAATCCAGTAAATCCACCAATAAATCCTGTCAATCCTGTCTAAATGCCTGGTTGTTTTTGCCCACCTACTTAAGGAAGCTTCTTAACTGCGGACGGGACGTCCGCGCTCCGGCCTGCCCTCAACAGCCCGGCGGAAACACCGGAATCGTCACCGCCCCCGCATTCGTCGTCGTCAGCTTGTGCAAATTGTGCCCCTGATTGAACGCGCCATTCCGCGCCGCCGCGTTCGCATTGAAGTTCAACACCGCGCCCGTCAGCGCGCCCAGATTCGTCACCGACGCTTTCAACCAGCCCGTGCGCCCCGCCGGGATGAACTGCTCGTAGCGCGGCACTGTGCGGATGGAATTACCCGATAACACGCTGCGCAACTGGCACGCCGCCGCGACGAAACTGAAGCTCACCGGCGCTTCGGCATCGTCATAAAGAATCCCGAACACATTCGCCAGCGTCGCCGCGCCTGTCGCCAGACTGCCGCCGATGCGATTCAAAATCAGCAGCGTGTCATTGCCATCCGCGCGCGAACCCAGATTGTCCGCCGCCAGCACGTGCGGCAGCACGCTGTAACTGTTCCCGTCAAAACGCAGCTCAACCGTCGTCGTATTGCCATCGCACAGCGGCAATCCGCCCGCGATGGCAGTCGCCGCTTCCGCGCCCAGGTTGGCCGCGTGACCGCTGCTGAACTTCACGAATTCATCGCCGATCAAATGGTTGAAACTGATCGGACAGCCCAGCGCGTCTACGGCAACGGCGACGACGTAACCGCTCGTCCCCGGATCCAAATCCGACGCTAAAAAACTGGTCGTCTGATTCGGCGTCAGACACACAAAGCCATCCGCCACGCTGCACGACGCGCCATCTATGAAAAACAGATGCACGTAACTTTTCAGGAGCGGATGCGTGTTGGTCAGGCTCAGCCGTGTGTTTTGCTGATTGGGTGCGGCAACGCTTGAAGTAAACACATTGTATATGAGCACGGAACCGGGCCGCTGGTCGTTGAGCGGCGAAGTGGCTGCCGCTAACGCGCCAGGGCCAGCCGCTGGGCAATTGACCGTCGTGCAGGTTTGCACAGGTGTGCTTGTGACACCCCCAAAAGTGCTCGTCGTCGTAATGCACATCTGTGTTCCGCTGGTGACCGTTTCGCTGACTTGAACTTGATACGTCACCGTTGCTGTCTGCCCTGACGCAAGCGTGGCGTTGAACATCACACTCATCGCTGTCACGGTGGGCGGCGCGCCAACCGTACTCGTGCCGGTGCCGGGCAATCCAACCAAGCCGGCAGGCAGTGTCGTCACCGTGAAGGTGGCAGGCTGGGCACCGTTGGCCGTGTTGGTGAGGCGCACGGTCACGGTTAACGCATTGCCCGACCCGGTACAACTGAAGGGATCGGCAAGGTTGACGACGATGGGTTGTGGGGTAGCGCAAGCCGAGAACTCCGAAGTGTTGCCGGCGTTGTCGGTCGCCGTCGCGGTGATGAAGGGTTTGCCTGCGACAGGTGTGTAGCCGAAAGCGAAAGTGCCAGGCGCGGCAATGTCGGTCGCGCCGAGGAAGATTTCGCCCTCGCCGTTGCCGGAAGAATCGCAAGCGGTGTTGGCGAAAAACTCGAGGCGCACTGGATAGCTAGTGTTAGCGGGCAGACTATCGAGTGTGCCTGAGATGGTGGTGGTCGTGAGGGCAGTAATAACGGGGAAATTTTGCCGATTGTTTGCACCGGTGTCAGCGTCGCCCGGATCGTTTGCGGTCACACCGAGGGGAGGAGCTAGATTAATGCCGAGCAGGGTATTATTGAAAATTGAGTTGCCAAGCAGTTTGTTGCCCGTCGCGATTGCGCCCTCAAGGCACACCCCGTTCTGATCATTCCCGGAGATGAGATTACGCTCGCCCACTATCGTCCCACCCACGGTGTTGTTCGGCCCGGCGATCAACACTCCATCCAAGGTATTGCCGAGGTCAGCGGTACCAGTGACATCGGTGCCGATGTAGTTGCCGATGACCTTGATGCCCGTCCCGCGGCCGCCATTGATGAGCACCCCGTTCAAATTATTCCCGGAGATGAGATTGCGCTCGCCCATTGTCGTACCGCCCACGGTGTTGTTCGGCTCGATAATCAGCACCCCGTTCCCAGTATTGCCGAGATCTATAGTGCCTGTGACATCAGTGCCAATGTAATTGCCGATGATTTTATTGCCTGTCGCGCCTGGGGTAAAAATGCCAACTGCATTAAAGATGCCCACCCCGTTCGCATCATTCCCGGAGATGAGATTGCGCTCGCCCGCCGTCGTCCCGCCCACGGTGTTGTTCGGCGCGCCTTGAATCTGCAATCCGTCCAAGGTGTTGCCGAGATCGACAGTCCCAGTGACATCGGTGCCGATGTAGTTGCCCGTCACCTTGTTGCCCGTCGCGATTGCGTTAACGATGAACACCCCGAACCGATTGTTGCCAGAGATGAGATTGCGCTCGCCTGCCGTCGTCCCACCCACAGTGTTGTTCGGTCCGGAGATCAATACCCCATCCAAAGTGTTGCCGAGATTAGCCGTACCGGCAGCGTTTGTGCCAAGAAAGCAATTGACGATCGTGTTGCCGCCCGCGCCAGCGAGCCTGATGCCATTGAAGAAACGATTGATGACCAGCGCCTTGATCGTGCTACTGCCAGCCGTGATGTCCAGCCCGTTCGCCAGCGCCCCGGCCCCCGCGCCGTTCAACTCGACGCGCGTCGCCCCGCCGGTAGCGCCGTCTATGATCACCGGCTCTGTAATCTCTGGCAGCGCCGACCCGCTGACCGCAATGGAAGGCGTACCCACACCAATGTTGAATTGAATCCGATCCAGCCCCGCCGCGCCCGCCGCACAGGCGTCTATCGCCGCATTGGTGTTGGCCGCAATGATCGCCTCGCGCAGCGTGCAGTTGCCATTCACCGTATTGTCATCCGCCGTCGTGTTGACCGTGATGGTATTGAACAAGGCCACTGCCGCCGCTACGCTGCCCGGCGCGTGGCGCTTAGACCAGCGTCCCAGCAGCGCCCCGCTCGCCTGTGCGCGTTGTGGTGGATTGTGTTCTGACAAAAGCGGACGCGGTTCACGCGCGCCGACACGCCAGCTTGCGAACAAACAACAAACCAAGCCGAGCGTCAGGCTCAGCATCAACCAAATCTTGCGATCAAGGTGTGTGCGGTAAGTCATGGGAGTACCCCTTATTTTTCGTAGCGTTGAATGTGATGCTGTGGCAACTCCCTTAACGGAGCGGGGGCAGTATAGTCGAGAGGGCCGGGCGCGCAAATGCCGGCAGTGCGTTCGGGCGGCGAAAAATCAGGCTTCCACGACGCAACCGTCCTTGAGCCGGACGAGGTGCGTGGCGAAGCGGCTTGCCAATTCGTGATCGTGCGTGACCAGCACGATGGTCTTGCCGTCGCGTGTGCGCATCGCGTCGAGCAGCGTCATCAATTCGTTGGCGCGCGTGCTGTCGAGATTGCCGGTCGGTTCGTCGGCCAGCAGCACTTGCGGTTCGTTGGCGAGCGCGCGGGCGATGGCGACGCGCTGTTGTTCGCCGCCCGAAAGTTCGCTGGGGCGATGCGTGGCGCGTGGGGCCAGGCCTACGCGATCTAGCAATTCGGCGGCGCGTTGTTCACGCTCGCGCGGTTTCATGCCGCCGAAGGCCAGCGCCAGCGCTACGTTTTGCGCGGCAGTCATCGTCGGGATCAAATTGAAGTTCTGAAAGATCATCCCGACGCGTTGCAAGCGGTAGCGCGACATTTCCCACGCCGAGAGCGGGGCGAGGCTTTGGCCGTCGAAGAGAATCTCGCCGCTGGACGGGCGATCCAAACCGCCGAAGAGATTTAACAAGGTGGATTTGCCGCTGCCGCTGGTGCCGAGGATGGCCGCGAATTCGCCGCGTGCGATGTTGACGTCAACGCCCGCCAGCGCGCGCACCGTCTCGCCGCCCATTTTGTATTCGCGCGTGACTGCCCGCGCTGACAGAATCGTCATCTTCAAAAAGGATGAGGGATGAGGGATGAGGGATGAAACTTCTTCAGCCTTCATCCCTCATCCTTTAACAAAACTCGGTGGCGTTGAAAAAGTAGCTCAACTCGATCTTCGCATTCTCCGGCGAATCGGAGCCGTGCGTGGCGTTCTCGCCCATGCTCGTGCCGAAATCGCCGCGAATGGTGCCCTGCGGCGCTTTGGTCGCGTCGGTCGGGCCCATCAGGTCGCGCCAGGCGGGCTGGGCGTTTTCTTTTTCCAGCGCCAGCACGACGCTCGGCCCGCTGGTCATGAATTCGACCAGTTCGCCGAAGAAGGGCCGCGCGCGATGCACGTCATAAAAGCCTTCGGCGACGGGTTTGGACATGTGAATCAGCTTCAGCGCGCGAATCTTGAAGCCGTGGTCGTTGATGCGTTGAATGATATTGCCTGCGTTGCCCGCGCGCACGGCGTCGGGTTTGATGATGGCAAAGGTCATCGTCGGTTCTGCCATTTGAAAAGTCCTCACTTGTAAGTTGAATTGATGATGAAGCAGGCGCGCATCATAGCATCAGGGTGCGGCCGGTCAAAAATCGGCGCGCTCGTCATCAGCACACGCTTTGTCCTTTGGCGCACAATTGAGTCAAACGCAAAAGAGCATGGAGTTCAAGCTTCAGCTTGTCTGGCGTGCTCAGCACGCCGCCGACAGCCTGAAGGCTGAACTCCATGCTCTTTTCCTGCAAGCACGTTTGAACCACCCGTTCTTTTGCGCGGAGAGTTTGGAACCAAATCCCCCGGTTGCTTGTCTATTCAGCCGGCAGCCGAAAATCAAAAATGACAACGATGCCTCTTTAGCTGGAAGTGTCCTCGTGCACTGACTGGCACGAGTGTATTCAAAGAAGGAGTAAATGATGAAACGACGTGTTGTGACTTCCCTGCTCTGCACTGCGGTGCTGTTTCTGTTTGGTTATCTTTGCTTGCCTGAATTGTTGCCCTTTGCCGCACCCGGCGCGACTGCCGCCGCGCCGCGCAAGGCCACGCAAGGCGCGTTGCAAGCCTTTGACAAAACCGGCGCGCCGCGCGGCGAATGCCCGCTCAAACACACTGACGTGCAAGCCGCCGTCACCGGTTCGCTGACGCACGTCACCGTCACCCAGGAATTCCACAATCCCTACAACGACAAGATCGAAGCCGTCTACGTCTTCCCCCTGCCGCAAAACGCCGCCGTAGACGACATGACGATGCGCATTGGCGAACGCACGATCAAAGGCCAGATCAAACGCCGCGAAGAGGCGCGCGCTGTTTATGAAGCCGCGCGCAACGCCGGCCAAATCGCCAGTTTGCTCGATCAGGAACGCCCGAACATCTTCACCCAAGCCGTCGCCAACATCCTGCCCGGTGCGTCGGTCAAGGTGACGATCAGCTACGTCGAGTTTTTGAAGTATGAAGACGGCGCGTATGAATTCGTTTTCCCGTTGGTCGTCGGGCCACGCTACATGCCGGGCTTACCGCTGACACCGTCGAATCCGCAAGCCGCGCCCGATACTTCCGAAGTGCCTCCAACAATCAATGACGCCTCGCGCATCACACCGCCCATTACGCCCGAAGGCACGCGCGCCGGGCACGACATTTCGATTTCGGTCAATGTTGACACAGGCGTGCCGCTCGATGGTTTGCAAGCGACATCGCACGAGATTGAGGTTGAGCGACCGGCCCCGCAGCGCGCCGTCGTGCGTTTGCGCGATCAGCAAACGATTCCCAACAAAGACTTCATCCTCAAATTCGATGTCGCGGGCAAGCAGATCAAGGATGCCTTGCTCGCGCATCGCGGCAACGCGGGCGGCTTCTTCTCGCTCATCCTGCAACCGCCGGAGCGCGTGACGGCCAGTGAGGTCGCGCCGAAAGAGTTGGTCTTCGTGCTCGACACCTCAGGTTCGATGAATGGCTTTCCGATTGAGAAAGCCAAAGAGACGATGCGGCTGGCGCTGGACGCGCTCTATCCGCAGGACACTTTCAACCTGATTACCTTCGCGGGCGACACGCACATCCTCTTTCCCGAACCGGTGCCCGCCACGCGCGCGAATCTCGCCAAAGCCCAAGCCTTCCTCGAATCACGCCAAGGCGGCGGCGGCACCGAGATGATGAAAGCCATCCGCGCCGCGCTTGATCCAAGTGACAAGCAAGACCACGTGCGCATCGTGTGTTTTATGACCGATGGTTATGTCGGCAACGATTTCGAGATCATCGGCGAAGTGCAGAAACATCCGAACGCGCGCGTCTTCGCCTTCGGCATCGGCTCGTCGGTGAACCGCTTCCTGCTCGACAAGATGGCCGAACACGGGCGCGGCGAAGTCGAATACGTCACGCTGCAAGACGATGGTTCGGCGGCGGCCAAACGCTTTCACGAACGCGTGCGCAATCCGCTGCTGACCGACATCGAGATTGATTGGGGCGGCTTGCCGGTGGCGGACGTTTACCCGCAACGCATCCCCGATCTGTTCAGCGCGAAGCCGTTGGTGCTGACAGGCCGTTACACGCAAGGCGCGCGCGGGACGGTGCGGTTGCGCGGCAAGCTGGCAGGCCAGCCGTTTGTGCGCGAATTGCAAATCACTTTGCCCGACCAAGAACCCGCGCACGAGGTGCTGGCGACGCTCTGGGCACGCACGCGGATTGACCGGCTGATGAGCGAGGATTTTCAGGGTTTGCAAAGCGGCAATCCCAAAGCCGATGTGCGCGAAGCGATTACGCAACTCGGTTTGGATTTCCGGCTGCTGACGCAATTCACTTCGTTCGTCGCGGTGGAAGAGACCATTGTGACCGAAGGCGGCGTGCCGCGCCGGGTGGATGTGCCGGTGGAGTTGCCAGAAGGCGTGAGCCGTGAAGGGTTGACTGGCAACACAAGCGAAAAGAAATTTGAGCGGCTTGAGCTAATGGCAAGGATATCGAGGCCACCCCAAGTTTCGTATGACGCGCTCGCCTTAAGCCCTGCCTCGCCTGTGGAAGTGCGGCAGGATCGCGCCAAAGAAATCAAAGACACAGCGGTCAGCATTCCATCCACCAAAAACCCTCTCCACAACGCCAAACTGCATCCCGCCATCGCGGCCTTGCTGCTGCGCTTGCAAACCAACACGGCCCGACCTGCGCCGGTCGAAGCCAAATTCATCCACGCGGGCAAGGCCGAAGTGCAATTGCGGCTCAGCGCCAAATCCGATGACGTGCTCGCCGTCTTGCAGCAACTCGGCTTCGAGGTCGTCAGCAATCCGGCCAACACCGACCTCATCATCGGCCGCTTGCCGGTGGCGCAGTTGGCGGCGCTGGCGGAATTGGCAAGCGTGCGTTACATCGCGCCGAAGTTCTGACCAACGCGCACACGCCGGGGGCATGAGGCAGTTTTCACTCGTGTCCCCGGCTCTGCCAATTCAAGCCTGCCGGTTATTGAACGTAAACCCACGCCTGGCATGTGTAATTCTGCCCCGGCTTGCCGTGCACAGTGGCGGCCTTGCCCGTGGCGACAGCGGTGTCGGGGTATTGCTGGCCCTTGTCGCCGTCGCTGGCGCTGTAATAGATCAGCATGTTTGTCTTGAGCGTCTGGCCGCTGTTGTTGGTCACGTCCATGCCTTTGGACACGTCCTGATGGCCGCCGCCGTTCGCGCAGGGCAGCATCACTTTCTTGCTGCGGCCTGCCACGGTTTGGCCACCCAGGTTCGGATTGATTTCGGTGGGTTTGGTCTGCCTGCCTTGCGCCAGCGCCGTCAACATCAAAGCGCCCGCGAGCGCCAACGTGGTCAGAGCCGTAAAGAATTTGTTTGTCATTGCGTTCGTCTCCTTGTTTATCAAAGCAATTCATCAAGCATTGGCGCGCCGCATCCTCTGCGTCGAGGCCGGCCTGCCAACATCTCTCACTAGTGGAGCTTTCCTGAAATTCTACCTCTGGTTTAGACCTGAAGCGGTCGTCCTTTGTAAGTCCACTTGAAGGGCTTCGCCAACGTAGCGTTAAAG
>JAYUCP010000635.1:0-7565 GCA_043740245.1 Acidobacteriota bacterium
GGCTGGCGCAATCGCAGCGACCTCAGCAACGTTGTCGTCACCATCGGCGGCCAACGCATCGAAGCTACCTTTGCCGGGGCGCAAGGTTCGCCGGGCCTCGATCAAATAAACCTGCGGCTGCCGCGCACACTGGCCGGGCGCGGCGAAGTGGATGTCGTGTTGCAAGTGGATGGGCAAACGGCCAACACCGTCAGGGTGAGTTTCAAATGAGCCGCTGCTGCGGCTCCCACCTTGTAGTAGCGAATTTATTCGCTACGTCAGGAAACGAATAAATTTCAGCGTGGCTGGCGTAACTGTGTTCAGGCCGCTTTTTGTTTGAGGCGCAATTTGATGAGCTGGGAAGTTTCGGTTACGTCCACTTCTTTCCATTCACCAGTAGCCTCATCCAAAAACTCAACGAGATAGCCGCCCGGATGGTGTTCATTGGCGGCAAAGACTTCCAACACGGTCCCCACCTCGCCGCGCTTGATCCCCTGACCCGGAAAATCAACGAGCAGGGCTACCAGGTCATTGCTTTGAATGTGTTCCATCAAAACCTCCCTTCAAATCACATAACAACTGGTCAAACGCGGGAACGTTTTGCCGTGCTCCACGATCCACGCCGTTCTGACCAAGGCAGTCTTTCCGCCGTGTATTAGCTCGCAATCTAAAACGAATCTGCGGCCAAAGACGGACGGCTCAATTTCGCGGGCTTCATTTGTGCCGGCAGCTTGCAACAATCGCTCACGCAACCATTCAGCATGTTCCGCCGTCAGCCCAAGCGCCGCTTGAAAGACGCGCGCCTTGTGACGGCCGCGTTCGTGCAACAAGTTGAGGCTGTAGTCCCGCAGCTTGGCAAGGTCAATCACCGCGTTTTCTGCGTCAGGCAATTTCATCTTATCAATAACTGCGGCCGTAGCGGCACATTCAAGTTGCAACTCACCGGCGCGCCTGTTCCTGAAATCCTCGCACAGCTTAGCCTTGGCCGTCACGTGTCACACCCGCATCAATCAGTTCCAAGCGAGTTGTGCGAGCGTGATGGTTTGGCTGTGCAATTGCATCTCGAATTGCCCTCAGCGATCAACCACATTCTGGCACATTCTGGCGCGCCCACACCGCCGCCCCCATCAAGCCGGCATTGTTGCCCAAGGTCGCCGGCAAAATCTCGATGGCGTCTTTGTCGGCCACGCGCACGCGTTCGCGCACCGTGCGGCGAATCGGTTCGAGGATCAGATCGCCCGCCGCCGCGACGCCGCCGCCGATGATGATGCGGCGCGGCGTGAGCGCCATCACGACGTTGGCGATACCGTAACCGATGGCTTTGCCCGCGAATTCATAAATTTCGCGCGCCACTTCATCGCCCGCCAGCGCCGCCTGACAGATCAATTCGGGCGTGATCAGATTCAAGTCGCCGGCGCACATTTCAGTAATCTTCGTCGTCGCGCCTTGCACCACGGCGCGCATCCCCGCCGCCGCCATGGCAGGGCCTGAGGCGAAGGCTTCGATACAACCACGGCTGCCGCAATTGCAACGCGGGCCGTTGAAATCAACGCTGACGTGCCCCAGTTCGCCCGCCGCGCCGCCGATGCCCAGATACAACTCGCCCTTGATGACCAGGCCGCCGCCAATGCCCGTGCCCAGCGTCAGCAACGCGCAACTCTCAACGCCACGGCCCGCGCCGAACTTCCATTCGCCCAAGGTAGCCGCGCGCGCATCATTGATGATCGCGACGGGCCAGCCGCTGGCCTGGGCCAATTCGGCGCGCACCGGCACGCTGCGCCATTGCCCCGGCAAGTTGGGCAGAAAGAGTGTCAGCCCATGTTCAAGATCGAGCAGGCCCGGAATGCCCAGGCCGATGCCGCCGATGTCGTCTTTTTGCCTGCCCGCCTGGCGCATGACCGTGTGCGCGAGTTCGGCCATGCGCGCGATGACGGCATCGTGGCCTTCCTGCGCGTGTGTGGGCGTCGAGGTCATGCCGGTGATTGCGCCAGTGTCGGTGTTGACGAGCGCGGCTTTGATATTGGTGCCGCCCAGATCAATGCCTATAAACAAGGGTTTCGCTGTCATGTGTTCTGCAATGTCGTTGCTGCAAGTTTGTTCGACCAGTGGGCGGATGTTAGCACGAGGTCTGAAATCCAAGAAGCCGCGCGGGCAAAGCTGCGGCATGGCTGGCCACTCCGTGTTGCTGGCTCAGCCCGGCCTCTGGCATACTGCCCGCGCCCAAGCGGAGTAACAATCATGACTTCAATCACGCTCAACATTGCCGACGATTTAGCTGCGCAATTCAGCATTGATCCTGCTGCGTTGCCTGCTCTTATTCGAGAAACGATAGCCGCGAAAACAGCCAAGTCAGCGATGCACGCCGGCAGCAACGGCAACTTCACCCCGCTCTATCAAGAGATCATTGAGTTCCTCTCGTCCGGCCCAACCACCGCGCAGGTACTCGCTTTCAAGGTTTCCCCAGAAGCGCAGGATCGTTTGGAAGAGTTGCTGCATCGCAATCGCGAAGCCGAATTGACGGCGGCGGAACGCGATGAGTTGAACACGTACCTGCATTTCAGCGAATACCTCACGCGGTTGAAAGCGCGCGCGCGCCGAGGACAACCGTTAATCAGTTAACCGCAAGGCCGTTCCCGCTATGCCGCGTCCGCACATTCCCATCAAGTTGCGCCGTATGGTCAGCACCCGCGCGCGTGGATGTTGCGAATACTGCCTGATTCACGGAGACGACAGGCCGGAAACGCACCCGATAGATCACGTGATTGCATTGCGGCACGGTGGGCTGACGGAAGCCGGGAATCTGGCGTTGGCTTGCGCGATTTGCAATAACCTCAAAGGCACTGATCTGTCGGCGATTGATCCGGTCAGCGGATTGATCGTACCGATTTTCAATCCGCGCACGCAGAACTGGAACGATCATTTTGAGTTGGCAGTCGCTGAAATCATTGGGCGCACGGCTACCGGACGCGCGACGGTGGCGTTATTGCAGTTGGACAGCTATGAGCGTTTGAGCTATCGGCGCGATCTGGTTGCGGACGGGCGCTATCCGCGCCACTAATGTTTTCACGCAGTCTTTTTACGGAGGAATCGAATGAAGCGACGAATTCTATCCATGGCAGGCATCGCCTTTTGCCTCTCGCTGCTGGCAATCCATTCAAGCCGTTCTGCAACGGCGGACGCCCGCTTCGAGATTTCCTATCTCGCCGCGCTCGACAACGGGCCGATCACGGGGCGCGTCTTCGTGATGATCTCGAAAACCAATCGTGTCGAGCCACGCTTGCAGGCGGGTTCGTATCAGGCGTCGGTGCCGTTTTACGGCCTTGATGTGAATGCGTTGAAGCCGGGCGCGGGTGCGGTGATTGACAGTTCGACGTTGGGCTATCAGGTCGAGAGTCTGAGCCAGCTTCCTGCGGGCGAGTATTACGTGCAGGCGCTGCTGAACGTTTACGCGCAAGTTCATCGCAAGGACAGGCACGTGATCTGGGTGCATCTGGATCAGTGGGAAGGCCAGCAGTGGAATCGTTCGCCGGGCAATCTGGTCAGCGAGGTGCAGCGCGTGCGCCTAGACCCGGCTGCCGGGTTCAACATCAAGCTTGCGCTGACCAAAAAGCTGCCGCCCGTCGTCGTGCCGCCCGATACCGAATGGGTCAAACGGGTGAAGATTCAAAGCAAGTTGCTGACCGAGTTCTGGGGCCATCCGATGTATCTGGGCGCGGCGGTGCTGTTGCCGAAGGGCTACCCGCATGACGTGAATCAAAAGTATCCGGCGATATACATCCAAGGGCATTTCGGCCTCGGCGCGCCGTTTGGCTTTACGACGCAGGCACCGGCTGCGCCAGAGAGTGCGGAGCAGCGCAAGGCACGGCTGAGTCGTGGCGCGCGCGAGCCGAGTTATGAATTCTCGCAGGCGTGGATGTCGGACAATTTCCCGCGCATGGTTGCAGTGACCTTCCAGCATCCGACGCCGTATTACGATGACTCTTACGCGGTGAACTCGGCCAACAACGGGCCGTATGGCGATGCGCTGCTGACCGAATTGATTCCGTATCTCGAACAAAACTTCCGGCTGCGCGCCGAACCGCAGGCGCGTGTGCTGACGGGCGGTTCGACGGGCGGCTGGGAGTCATTGGCGCTGCAAATCCTGCATCCGAAGTTCTTCAACGGCACGTGGTCGTTGTATCCAGACCCGGTTGACTTTCGCCGCTACCAGATGTCGAACGTCTATGAAGACGACAACGCCTTTGAAGTTCCGGCGGGTGACTGGGCCAAGCTGATTCGCCCGCTGTCGCGCAACGCCGATGGACAGGTGACGTTGACGATGCGCGAGATGAGCCGGTTGGAAGCCGTGCTGGGCAGCAATATCCGCTCGGGGCAACAGATTGCCGCGTGGGATGCGGCGTACGGCCCCGTAGGCAAGGACGGTTATCCGCGCACAATTTGGGATCGGCTGACGGGCAAGATTGATCGCGAGGTGGCGTTGTATATGCGCGATAACGGTTATGACCTGCGCTACAACCTGGAAAAGAACTGGTCGAAGATCGGCCCTGACCTGGTCGGCAAGATTCACGTGTATTGCGGCGATATGGATAACTACTACTTGAACCTCGCGGTCTATCAGCTCGAAGACTTTTTGAAAGCCGCTGAGAATCCCAAAGCCGAAGCCGTGTTTGAGTACGGGCGACCGATGAAGCCGCACGGTTGGCAGCCGTTCACGAATGCGGAGTTGGTGCAGATGATGGATGCGCAGATCAACAAGACGGCGAATGCCAAAGCCGCGGCGAGATAACGAAACCATTGGTTTCTTCCTGGGAGGCTGTATGAACAAGCAGGTGACGCAGGATGACATCATCTATTTTGTCGTGACGGATCGTTTCTTCGGCAGGAACAAACGGACGGTCAGCACTTCGGACAACCGCATCCACGGCGGCACGCTCGACGGGATCATCGAGAAACTCGACTACTTGTTAGAACTTGGGGTGACGGCAATTTGGGTGACGCCGGTTTACGAGAACATAGGGCGTAGCGGATCGTCGGAACCCTATCATTACTACTGGCCGCGCAATTTTGAGCAGATGGATCAGCGGCTGATTGATGGCACGTTCTTACCCAATTCAGTGGACATGCGCACCTTTGGCAGTTTCGTAGACTTGTGTGAAGCCAGGGGAATGAAGGTCGTGCTCGATATGGTGGTCAATCATGCAGGCTATGGCGCGCAGGCGAATTTTGATCCTACCTGGTTCAATAAAAACGGGGTGGGCGACATCAAAGGGGAATTAGCCGGGTTGCCGGACTTCAATCACGACAAACCGGAAGTGCTCGATTACTTCATCCACAACATCGAGGACTGGATCACCAAAGGCAAGGTCACCAACATCCGCATGGATACGGTCAAACACGTTGAGCCCAGGTTTTGGCACTACTTCAAGTCCCAGATTCGCGGCCAGTATCCGAAGGTGCGCCTGATCGGCGAGGTGCTGTTTGAAGGCAAAGAGGACATCGGCCAACTTTTGCAGTATCAGAATTATCACGATTTCGATTCGATCTTCGATTTCCCGTTGTGTACGGCGTTGCGGTCAACCCTGATTTATGACGGGAGTTTGCGTGCCTGGCTGGCTCGCCCACGGTTGCGTGATGACGAAGATTTGGGTGTGCTCGATAACGACAATCCGCTCAAAGGCGGGTATCGCAACGCGAACCGGCTCGTCACTTTGCTCGATAACCATGACCTTGAGCGGCGCATCATGAGCCACGCCAGGGCTAAACACAGGGGTGATGACGCCGGGCTGGATTGGGCCATACGGGTGACGAAGCTCTGTCTGGGCGCGCTCTTCACGATGCGGGGCATCCCGCAGCTTTATTACGGAACGGAGATTGGACTGGAAGGCTGGAAGGCTGATGGAGGGGACGCCGACCTGCGCCGTGATTTCCCCTGGCAGGTCATCGGAGCCGGCAACCATCCATTGCCGCAGTTTCGCAAAGAGCACGAAATTTATGCCTGGACGCGCGCGCTTATTCGCCTGCGCAAGCGGAATGCTGCGTTGAAATACGGCGCTACCATCACGCTGTGGTCAGATGATCTGGTCTATGCCTTTTTGCGCATTGCCGCAGACGATGTCGCCCTGGTCATCATCAATAACGGCTATGAGAAGATGTCACACTCCATCCAATTGGAGTTAAATCTGTCGGTTATCCCGCCGCGCGTGAAGAGCATGGTTGAGGCTGAGTTGAAGCACTGGAAAACAGGGCAGTCCTTGACGGTGCAAAATTCCAGGGCGGTTGTGTCAGTCGAAGGCAAGTCCATTGAGATTTATTGCCGCGCTACTGCTTGAAAATTTGCGGCGGGAATGCACCCGCGAGCGGCTAGCAAAATGCAATTGATGAGCGATCTGAAGATGAGCGATCTGAAGATGAGCAATTTGAAGCTAAACAATCTGAAGCTGACGAACCAGTTTGTCCCAATCATCCTGATCGGACTCCTGGGATTTCTGATCGGGGTGATGTTGTTATTCGTCAACTCAATCCATAAGGATGTGTTGCCTGTTGACGCGCAAGCCGATGCCGTATTGGTGCTCAAATCAGAACGCAAAATGCAATTGCTACAAAACGGACAGGTGCTCAAAACTTATCGCATCGCGCTGGGGCAAAATCCAGTTGGGCATAAAACGCAGGACGGCGATGAGCGCACACCCGAAGGCCATTACAAGCTGGATTTTCGGAATCCGCGCAGCATTGCCCACCGCGCGCTACATATTTCTTATCCTAACGCCGCCGACATTGCCCAAGCCCAGGCTCGGGGCGTCTCGCCTGGTGGCGCAGTGATGATTCACGGCTTGCCAAATAAATTCTGGTGGATTGGCTCTTTGCATCGGCTGATGGATTGGACGGATGGTTGCATCGGCGTTACGAATGCCGAGATGGATGAGATTTGGCGAGTCGTTCCTGTCGGCACACCAATCGAGATTCGACAGTGATCAATGCTGAGGAAAGGAGCCTTTGTATGACAGACAAAAGCCGGCGCAAATTTCTGCAAACTTCGGTTGAAGCCGGTGTGACGGGCGCACTGGCCGTGACATCGGTTGAGGCCGCTTCTTACAACAAGATTCAAGGCGCGAATGATCGCATACGCCTCGGCCTGATCGGCTGCGGCGGCCAAGGAGGCAGCGATTTGATGAAGGCCTTGCAGGTGCCCAAGACCGAATGCGTCGCCTTGTGCGACGTTGACGACGCGCAAACGGCCAGGCAACTCAAGACCGTCACCGAACGTGCGGGGCAAACGCCAGCCATGCTCACACGTGACTTTCGCCGCTTGCTCGAAAACAAAGACATTGACGCCGTCATCGTCGGCACGCCCGATCATTGGCACGCGCTGCCCACGATCATGGCTTGTCAGGCGGGCAAGGATGTTTATGTCGAAAAGCCGCTCGCCACCTCGATTGCCGAAGGCCGCGCGATGGTCGAGGCCGCGCGCCGCTACAAGCGTGTCGTGCAAGTGGGCACGATGTTGCGCAGTTCGGCCTTTCATCAGGAAGCGATGGCCTATGTGCAAAGCGGCAAACTCGGCAAGATTCGCATGGTGCGCGGCTGGG
>JAYUCP010000636.1:0-19050 GCA_043740245.1 Acidobacteriota bacterium
GACACTGGGGAACGGGGAAAGCCCCTTCAGACCGGTTGATTTCTCTCCGTGTGCCCCGTATGCCCCGTGGTTTGGCAGGGTTATTTCCAGTTCATTCCTTAGCTGCGTTGAATGGAAAAGCTGTGTGCGACGGGGCGGATGGTAGGCCCGTGCGTTGCGTTGCGTCAAGCAAGCGGCACGCGGCTGTTATTACCCGCGTTCTTCCTTCGTCCCGCGCCGCTGAAACATCCGGTAATAATCGCCACGCAGTGCCAGCAGTTCCGCGTGCGTGCCTTGTTCGACCAGCCGGCCGCGCCGCAAGACAAGGATTTGATCGAAGGCGGCGAGCGCCGTCAGGTGATGCGCAATGACCAGCGTGGTCTTGCCCGCGCGCAAGCGGTCTACGGCCTCGTGAATGAGGGCCGCCGATTCGTCGTCTACGGCAGAGGTTGGCTCATCCAGAACCAGCACAGACGGATGTTTGATGATGGCGCGCGCCAGGCAGAGGCGCTGGCGTTGGCCGCCCGACAGCGTGCTGCCGCGTTCGCCGATGAGCGTGTCGTAGCCTGCAGGCAAGGCGTTGATGAATTCGTGCGCGTGCGCCTCGCGGGCGGCGGCCTCGATCTCGGCTGGGGTGGCGTCGGGTTTGCCGTAGGCGATGTTCTCGCGGATCGAAGCGCCAAAGAGCAGCGCGTCCTGCAACACGACGCCGATTTCGCGGCGCAGGAATTCGCGCGGATATTCTTCAATGTTCACGCCATCGAGGCGCAGCGTGCCTTGGGTGGCGTGATAGAAGAGCAGCAGCAAATTGGCGATGGTGGATTTGCCGGAACCGGAAGAGCCGACCAGCGCGACGCGTTGCCCGGGCGCGATTTTGAACGAGACATCACACAGCACTTCTTTGCCATCGCCGTAATCGAACGAGACGCGCTCAAAGACGATTTCACCGTGCAAGTGCGCCGCCACCTGCGCGGTTGCTTCATTCCAGTACTCCGGCTCGGTCGCCAGAATTTCGCCGATGCGTTGCATGCTCACGACGGCGCGCGACAGCCGCGTTGAAGTCTTCGCCAGATTGCGCAGCGGTTTATACATGTCGTTCAGATACGCGATGAAGATCAGCACCGTGCCGGGCGTCAAGCGTCCGTCCAACACCAGCAGCGCGCCGTAAAGCACCGTGACCCACAGCCCCGCCGCTTTGATCAATTCGACCGCGCGCGTGGCCGCCGCGCCCATACGTTCCAGCTTGATTCCTTCGCTTGTGGTCAAGCTGCTCGCTTCATCAAAGCGTTCCTGTTCGTAACGCTCGCGTCCGTAGGCTTTCACCAAGCGCACCGAACTGAGCACTTCATTCATACGCGCGGCGATCTGGCCTTCGCGCTGGCGCTGCTGGCGCGTAGCGATTTTGATTTGCCGGTAGATGCGCGCGAGGGCGAAATAGAGCGGCGGGAAGGTCGCCAGCACGACCAGACTCAAACGCCAGTCGAGCACGAACATCACGGCGAACATGCCCGCGACCGTCAGTACCTGCGCCACAGAGGTGAGCAGGGCTTCGACAAAGACGTCTTTGAAAGCTTCGGTCTCGCCCGTGACTTTGCTGAGCAATTCGCCCGTGCGTGCGCGGTTGTGATAGGCGAGCGAAAGCTGTTGCAGGTGGGCGAACAGTTCGCTGCGCAGCGTGTAAACCAGTTGATAGCCGATGTGCGCGGTCAACGCTTGTTGAAAATAAGCGAACACGCCGCCGAGCAGCGCAATGACCAGGATGCCCGATGAGACCAGCAACGTCGCCATTGGCTTGCCGCTTTGCATTACCGCGTTCAACCAGGCCAACGAATGGGGCAGCGGCTTTGCTAGCAGGATGTGATCGAAGATGAGTTTGAGCGGCCAGGGCGACAGTAACTCCATTGCCGCGTACCCGACCATGCACAGCAACGCCAACAGGATTCTGCCGCGCACTTGCTGAAAGAAGCGGCGTAGCAACGCGCGGAAATCAGCTTGGTTTTCATCTGTGCTTAGCATCTGTCAATCAGCGTTAAGAGGCTCTGGAACGTATGGCGCGCGACGTTGGGCGAGTGTTTGAACAGTTGCAGCAAATCGGCCAGCAGGGCGAAGGCGTCGTCATCCATCACTTTGTGGTGCAACATCACGCCGATGGTGTCTGCCGCTGCAATTTGCTGAGCCAGTGCTTGCGCCAATTCTTCCAACGGGCGCATAGCCCCGCCAGCGCGCCAGTGATAGCGCGCGAGATCGAGTGTGACCGGCAATTCGCAAAATTGATAACCCACAAAACCTGACTGGCTGCGATCCCGCGAAAGAGCGCGAAAGCCCAATTGGTCAAGCGCCCGGGCCGTCGCTTCGGTGCAGCGATTCCACGGCGGAATAAAGACGGGGAACCATGCCTGGCCGAACGCCTCATTCATACACGCCTGTCCGGCGACCAGGTCGGCAAGCTGTTCGTCAAAACTGCGGCTGGGGCCGAACTCGCATTTCTTGCCGCTGCGTTCGTGATTGGTGTGCTGCCAGCCGTGCTGATTCAACTCGATCAACTGGGGGTGCTGTTGTTTGTATTCGATCAGCAAGCTTGTTGCGGCTTTGGTCAGTCGCCCCGGAATGACGCCTAAGTTTATTGGCGTTTCAGCATGCGGGAAGAGTCTCAGCAAGCGGCGCAGGGAAGCTTCGTCCTCATCCACGTCATCATCACGAAAGAAAAGGTGCAGCGGCGCGGCTTGCTGTGCGCGCTGTTGCAAAGCGCTTTCCAGTTGTACAAACAAAGGGTTCATCAATGACTGCTTTCGGCGGCCAATTCGCCCGCCAGCAACGCTGCCAGAAATATCGCTGTCTGCGGCGCGCCTTGCAGGTCAAGCGTCACCACCGGAACAGGTGGCGGCGCCGTGAGGCTGCGCGTGATTTCCGCCGCCAGATAATTCGGTATGAGGCGCGCCGGTTCCAGCACACTGACATAGCCCAACTGCGCCAGCTTGCGCGCACGCAGCGTCTGTTCGTGATTGCCGTGCTCGTTGAACGGATAGACCAGCGCCCGCACGCGCGCCGACAAAATATCCATGCACGTGTTGTAACCCGCCATGCTGATGGAAAGATCAGCTTGTTGCAGCCAAGCCGGAAACTCGGTCGTGTGACGTTGCAGGGTTACATTCGTGAGGCCGGCGGCCTGTTGTTGCAGCTTATCAAACTGCTCGTCAGGCATGTGCGGGCCGGTGAAAATCTGCCACCGGTGCGCAGCGGGCAACAACAGCGCTGCCGCCAACACGCAAGCGATCAACTCGTGCCCGACGCGCCCGCCGCCGATGCTGACCAGGATCAGCGGGGCGCCGTCAGTTTGCGAGGCTGTTTTGCGCGGCGCGGGTTGCGCGACATAGCCGGTGTAACGAATTGGGCAGGCAATTTCAGAGACGCTGCCAAACGTCTCTTCCAACCGTTGCAAACGCGGGTCGGCGTGGATCAACAGCAAGTCGAAGTATTGATTCAACAACGCGCAAACATCCACTTCGTAACGCGCTTGGTCGGGCCGCAGCACCAGAATGTCGCGCAGGCTGCACACGATTTTGGTGGCGGGGCGTGTCGCGCGTGCGTGGGCCAGCAACGGCAATAACTCGAACTTGAATTTCTTGCGGCCAAACGGGAACAACTCGATCAGCAGAATGTCCGGGGCGAAACGCTCAAACGTCGCGCGCAGCAATTCCTGGCGCTGCGCTTTGACTTCGGCCAGCGTGGCTTGGCTGTCCACCACAAACAACTCTTCAAACGCGGCGTCTGAACGGAGCGCGGGTAGATAGATGACTTCCACCCAGGCAGGCCAGTCATAGCCGGGCACGGCCTCGCCGCCATAAAGGAAGCAGACCTCGAACTCGCGCAACGCAAACAGCAACTCGCGGCTGCGGATGAAATGGCCAATGCCCAGCAGGGATTGGCAATAAAACAGAATGCGCTTTTTCATAGCTCAGCGGTCTTGCTGCTCTCTTCCTCTGATTCCAAACAGGTCAGAAACAACGCATTTAACGCCCGTACATTCGCCTCAGCATCGAACAACCGGCAGACTTTTTCGCGCGCGGCCTGGCCCAAACGTTGCCGCAATTCCGGCGCGGCCAGCAAGGTGGCAATTGCGTCTGCCAATGCGGGTGCATCTTTGGGCGGCACCAGCCAGCCGCTCACGCCGTGTTCGATCAATTCGGGGATGCCGGAAATGTTGGTCGAAACCACGGGCAACCCTGCGGCCATCGCTTCGACCAGCACGTTGGGGATGCCGTCGCGGTCGTTATTCTCGGCGATCTGGCAGGGCAAAGCGAAGACGGTCGCTTGCTGATAAATCTGCCGCAACTTTTCTTGTGTGACGGCCGCCCGCAGCAGCACGGTGTCTGCCAAATCCAATTCATGAATCAAGGCGGCAATCTCTTGTTCGCGTACGCCGGCACCGCTGATGAAATGACATTCAAAACGCAGCCCGCGCTCTTTTAACAAGCGGCAAGCTTCGATCAGCACGGGGAAGCCTTTCTTCTCGACGACGCGGCCCACCGTCAGCAAGACGGGCGCGTCGGGTGTTGGCGCCGTTGCGGCAGGCGGGGCGAACAGCCGCGTATCCAGGCCGTGATAGATGGTGTGAATGGGCGTTTCGTTGACGCGCAGTGCCGCCAGATGCGCTTGATTTGCCTGTGTGCAGGTCACCGCAAATTTCGCCCGGCGCAATTTGGTTGGCAGCAAGTCGCCGGGGTTCAGCGCTGGCACGTAAATATCTTTGGCGTGCGCGGTGAAACTAAACGGCAGGCCGCAAAGCTGGCTGGCCAGCATGGTGACGGTTGTCGAGGTATGGCAGAAGTGCGCGTGCAAATGGCGAACCGAACCAAGGGCCAAGACCTGTTGCGCAATGAACCCGGCCTGCAAGAACTCTTTGAAAAAGTTGGCTTCCGGTTGCCGCCACGAACCGGCACGATGTTTGAACGCGAGCCGCATTGCCAGCAGCAACGTCCACACATAACGTGCCGGACGTGCTTTGAATAATTGCGAGTGGCTGGCAAAAAATCTCGGCGCATTCAAACGCAGCCAAGTGCGAAAGGGAACTTCGCTGAGCGAACTGAGTTGCGGCAAATAGTAGATGGGCGCGCGCGTCGCCTCGACCACGGCGTGGCGTTGCGGGTCGGTCAATTCCAGCAGCGAGAAGAGCCGCAGTTGCAAACCCAATTGTTCGAGCAGGTAAATCTCGTTCGCGATGAACGTCTCGGACATGCGCGGGTAACTTTTCAGGATGTAGCCGATTTCCCCCGTGGGCCGCGGCGCGCTTTGCGAATGCATTTTCACTGCTTACCCAACCGTTCCGGCTGCTGTCAACAGTGCAAGGAAAAGAAAACGCGCACCGCTTATGGCGATGCGCGTTGCTCTGTCTTGCGCGGCAATTCTTGGTTGCCAGGTCAGGGCCAAACAGGAATTGACTATTTGATCTTGTAACCGCCCTCGGGCAGTTTTTCGCGGTGCGCGGTGTGGCAGGCCATGCAGGTGCTGCCGACTTGTTTCTGCGCATCGGGGACCTTGTCCCATTCACCCGCCGCCGCCAGCTTGGAGATTTGGGCCGCGCCGGCTTTGGCCTGGGCCGACCAGGCGATGGCGTCCTCAACCTTGCGCGCTTTCCAGAACGCTTCCGACGTGGCGAAGATCGCTTCGAGCGCGGCGGCGTCTTTCTTGACCGCCTCGGCGTCTTTGGCTTCGACGCCTTTGCGCAGGCTGCCCTGCGTGGGCATCACTTTTTTCATCGCCGCCGCGAAATCCGCTTCCAAGTCGGGCAGCGCCGCGAAAGCCGCCATTGAGGCGAAAAGCATAACTAGAACCAATTTCATTTTTTATCCTCCATAAGGTCCGGCCGAAGTTCGGCAAAAATTCAATCCTGACTTGGGCCTGTGGTTAAGTGTTTTGAGCAAGGGGGTCGCTCGTGAGCTTCGTGCCGCGCCAGGCATAACCAAATATGACTGGCGCGCCAACCAGAACGACGTACTGCACGCCGCTGCTGTCACAATAAATTCAAATCGTCAGCACCGCCTTGCCTACGATCTTGCGTTCGGCCAACGCGCGCATGGCAGCGGGCGCTTCGGCCAATGGGTACGCTTGCGTCACCGCCGGTTTGATCTGGCCCGCTTCATACAGCGCGAACAACTCCGCCTGCGCTTCGGCCAGGAAGCCCGGATGATGTTCGAGGTAGCCGCCCCAATAAGCGCCGATGATCGAGATGTTCTTGAACAGAATCCGATTCGCCGCCAGCGTGGGGATGCGTCCGGCGGCAAAGCCGATGACCAACAGGCGTCCTTCCAACGCGATGCATTTGGTGGCTTGATCGAAATAGTCCGCGCCGACCGGGTCGTAAATCACATCTGCGCCGTGGCCATCAGTCAGCCGTTTGACTTGCTCCGGCCAGTCGCTGTCGTTGTAATTGATGACGTGGTCGGCGCCGTTCGCCAAACAAAACGCAAACTTGTCCGCGTTGCCAACCGCCGCTATGACGCGCGCGCCAAAAGCCTTGCCCAATTGCATGGCCGACATGCCTACGCCACCTGCCGCCGCCAGCACGAGCAGCCATTCGCCCGCGCGCAACTGGTCGCGCTGTTTCAACGCCAGCAAGGACGTTTGATAAATCACCGGCATCGCCGCCGCTTCGGCAAAGCCCATTGCGTCAGGGATGCGAAAGGTCTTGGCCGCCAGGGCCGTCGTGTATTCGGCATAACCGTTGGAGGCCATTGCCAGCACGCGGTCGCCGAGGGCGAAGCCAGTCACGCCTTCGCCCACGGCGTCAATCACGCCCGCGACTTCAGAGCCGGGCGTGAACGGGAAGGGCGGGCGCGTTTGGTATTTGCCCTGCACCAGCAAGATGTCGAAGAAGTTGAGCGCGGCGGCGTGATTGCGGATGCGCACTTCGCCCGTTTGCGGTTCAGGCAAGGGAACTTCGTTGAAATGCATGCCTTCGGGTTCGCACCACTCGGTGACTTGCCAGGCTTTCATTGAGCTTGCTCCATAAAAATTCAGCGGCCAACTTTGTGCGAAAGCTGACCGCTGAAGAGGTTGAGTCGTCTGACTCTTGGCCTATTTTTTGTTGTAAACGTAAGTCGTTTCCATCGGCCCGTTCGGCGTTTCGCGCACGACGTGGGATTTCAGCGCCTTGCCGCCGTCAATGAGTTCCCAGTGCTCAACGACTTTTGAGGTGATCTCGCCGTTGGGGCCAGTGAAGGTGCTGTTGGTGTTGATTTCGAGAATCTTGCCGCCGTCGTTCCATTTGACCTTCGTGGCCGATTTGCCGCGCTGGTTTTCGGTCACGACTTCGCTGCCGTCCAGCTTGAAAGTCTGGTTGCCGCCACCCATACCCATGCCACCACCACCACGACCGCCGCCGCCGCCAGCACCGCCACCCGCGCCGCCGGCCGGCGGGGGAGCCATGTCATTCTTGCGTTCGACTTTGATTTCCTTGTCGTCCTGCGTGACGGTCAGCGTGATGCTGTTGATGCGGGCGGCCATCCGCTCATCAATCTTGCTCTTCGACTTGTCGAGTTCCCAAGTGCCGCCGAAATTGGCGCCCTTTTGGGCCAGGGCCAGCACTGAGAGCGCCAGCATAAGCGCGCACAGCGAGGTGCACGTAAATAGAATTCTTTTCATAGTTGTTTCTCCCTGTTGTGGATTTGATTCAAAAAGCGCGCCCGCGTTGGGACCGAAAGGGGAAACCAGATGACAGCGATGCGCGCCCGATTGCTGCTGGCAAAGACGCCCGCGCCCAGCCAGCGGTCACGGGTTTTTTCCGGAGCCGCCTCAAACGGCAATGGCGATCTCCTTGCTGGCCGGCAAGCCGGTGCGGGGCGGCAGGCTTTTGGCAAAACTCTCGGCGTCTTCGATCACGCGGTTGACTAGCCGGTTTACTTCAGTGGCTACGTGGCCGGCAATAAAGGCTTCGCTGCATTGCGAGCAAACGCGGGCCGGAACGTTTTTGATTCGCACCTGGTATTGCAGGTCGTAAACCATCTCCGTTAGCCCGGCACGAACCTCGCCGCCGCATTCCGGGCACCTGTCGGTTTGTTTTTTCTGGTTAGCCTTCTGTTTCATCCACCACCAACTGCGCCAGCTTTTCGCGGTGATAACTGGCGTCGCCGAACATGATCTCCGAACCTTTCGCCCGTTTGTAATACAGGTGCAGATTGTGTTCCCAGGTGAAGCCGATGCCGCCGTGCACCTGCATGCCGTTGTTGCCAACTTCGCGCCCGGCGTCGGAACAGTACGCCTTGGCCATTGAGACCGCCAGCTTGACCGCCTGATCGTTTTCGGAAACGGCCCAAGCCGCGTAATAAGCCGCCGAACGCGAGCTTTCGAGCCACACGAACATGTCTGCGCAACGGTGCTGCACGGCTTGATAAACGCCGATGGGCTTGCCGAATTGCAGCCGCGTCTTGGCGTATTCGACCGCCGTGTCGAGCGTCCATTGCATGCCGCCGGTCAGTTCGGCGCACAACGCAACCAGCGCCACATCGGTCGCCGCTTCCAAAGCTTCCTGTGTACGCGGATTGAACGCCAATGCTTCGGTTTCAGCGACCGCGACGTTGTCGAAATCGAGCGCATACAGCTTGCGTGTCGCGTCAATGCCGGGCGTCGCCGTGATCGTCAGACCGCTCGCGCCTTTATTGACTGGCAAAAAGACCAAGCCTTCATCGCCACGCGCGACCACGATGATCAGATCGGCGACGGCCGCATCGGTGACGAATTCTTTGCGGCCCGTCAGGCGGTATTCCTTACTGCTCTTTTCCGCATGCAAGGCCACCGCCGCCGGATTCCAATCGGCGGTTTCTTCCAACAGCGCGACGGTCGCTTTCAATTCACCGCTGGCGATCTTTTCCAGAAACTGCGCGCGTTGGCCTTCGCTGCCCGCGCGCTCGATCAGCGCTGCCGCCCAAAGCGTCGAAATGAACGGCCCCGGCAGACACGCGTGGCCCATCTCTTCGGCCACGACGGCCAATTCGACCAGCCCCAGGCCCAGCCCGCCGAACTCTTCGGGCACGAGCAAGCCCGTCCAGCCTTGATCGGCGATGGCCTGCCAGAGCTTTTCATCAAAGGCCGTTTCCGTCGCCATCAAGGCACGCACGCGTTCCAACGGGCATTCGCGCGCAAAGAATTCGCGCGCCGATTGTTGTAAGAGTTGTTGTGGTTTGTTGAGATCGAAATCCATGGTGAAATCAAAAGGCAAAAGTCAAAAATCAAAAGGCAAAAGTGTCGAACCAACTTGTTTCTTACTCTTCCATTTTTGATTTTTGCCTTTTGCCTTTTGCCTTTTGATTTTTAAGTTAGTAGCTCTTAGGCAAACCCAGCACGCGCTCGGCCACGATGTTACGCAAAATCTCGCTGGTGCCCGCCTCGATGGTGTTGGCGCGCGAGCGCAAGTAATCGAACACCCAGCGGCCATTGTCGAAGCCGTGCAGTTGCGCATAAGGCCCCAGCACCTCCATCGCCGTTTGCTGGAAGCGCTGGTTGTACTCGCTCCAGAAAATTTTCAGGATCGAGCCTTCGGGGCCGGGCACGCCGGTCTTGCTGATTTTCGAGAGCGAGCGCGTGTTGTTGAGCCGGAAGATTTCCAGTTCGAGATAGGCCTGCGCCAGCTTTTGCCGCACCAACGGATCGCCAGTGCGATTCATTTCGCGCGCGCGCGCCATCAGCATTTCCAGATTGCGCTTGAACGCGATGTAAGTGCCCGCGCCCAGATTGGCGCGTTCGTTCATCAGCGTCGTGATAGCCGTTTGCCAGCCCTTGTTCACTTCGCCCAGCACGTTGGCGATGGGCACGCGGACGTTATCGAAAAAGACTTCGTTGAAACTGGCGTCGCCGGTGATCTGTTTCAGCGGGCGCACGGTCACGCCGGGCAGGTGCATGTCCACGAGCAGGGCGGTGATGCCTTTGTGTTTCGGCGCATTCGAATCGGTGCGCACCAGCAGTAAACACCAGTCGGCCACGTGCGCCAGACTCGTCCAAATCTTCTGGCCGTTGATGACGAAATGCTCGCCGTCGAGCACGCCTTTGGTCGCCAGCGAAGCCACGTCGCTGCCAGAATTCGGTTCGGAAAAGCCCTGACACCAAATCTCTTCGGCGGAAAGAATCTTGGGCAGGAAGCGTTGTTTCTGTTCCGGCGTGCCGGCGGTGATGATGGTCGGGCCGATCAGATACAGGCCGAGCGCGTTGATCAGCGGCGGAGCCTCGACGCGCGCCCACTCTTCCTGCCAGATGGCCTGTTCGATGATCGCCGCGCCGCGTCCGCCATATTCCTTGGGCCACGAGACGCCCGCCCAACCGGCGTCGTAAACCCGGCGTTGCCAGTGGCGCAGAAAGTCGAAGTATTCGCCGCGCTCTTCTTCATTGGTGTTGCCGCCCGACCACGGCGGCGGCACGTTGGCCGCGAGCCAGGCGCGCAACTCGTCGCGGAACTGCTGTTCGCTGGGTGTCAGATGCAAATCCATAGTTTGTCCTCGTGTGCTGGTGATGATTCTTCAGACGCTCAAGCGGCGTGCTCTTTGAGCCAGGCGGTCAATTGCGCGGGCGAGGCGATTTCCAACGCCGCCTCAATCAACTGTTCGGCCTTTTCCAACGGCAATTGCTGGATGCGTTCCGCACTGCGCGGCTTCACCGTGCCCAGTTTGATGCGCAACAAACGCAACGCCAGCGAGACGGCTTCTTCTTTTCGCCCTCTCCGAATACCGACACGTTCAATGCTCGACACATATCTCATTCTTTGTTCCTCCTCAAATTCGGCCATGTCATCGGTGAAATGATCCTCCCATTCATCGGACAGTCGCAGCATCCAATCAATGCAGAAAAACAATTGCCGCACATCATCGGCGCTCAGGCCGCGTTCGTACAAGCCTCTGACCAGTGCCAGCTTCCAACGATAGCGCGCCGCCGCATCGTCTTTGGTTTCCAGTGCCTTCAACTGCGCCATCACGACGACGGCGAAGGGGTTGGCGTCCGCCGCCAGCTTGTCCCAGTCGCGCGCATAATCGAGCAGCTTCGCGCTCGAAAATTTCAGCCGCAACTCGGTGCCCAGCACGTCGTAGCGGAACTCGCTGGGCCGCCAATCGGGGTTCTCGTCGGTCAGGATGGCAAAGCTGGCGACCGGGCGGCCATAGCGATTGAAGCCGCGAAAGCTGTACACATACATCCGCTGTTCAAACGTCGCCTGCGCCGCGCCCTGCACTTCGACGTGCACCAGCACCCACAACTCCGACCCGTCGCGCAGGTAAACCTTCGCCAGCACATCCGCCAGCCGCCGCCCCAGTTCCGCCGCCGCGACGATCTTCTGCAATTCCTTGTCGAGGAATTCGACGCCGCGCTCCCAATCAATCGCGGCGTGCGCGGCGGGAAAGAAGAACAGGAAAAACGGCTCGAAGAAACGCACCAGCACATCCTTCCATGGCGAATCGTAATCCTGCCGCGCGGCACGGGGTTTCCTGGCTGGGCGTCTCATCACAACCATAAAATCAGCCTTCTGCGGCGGCATAAGCCACCGCCTCGTTGATCTGCGTTTCGTCGAAGACCTTGATGCCGTGCTGTTCCAGCAAGGCCGCCGTCACGCCTTGCCCCTCGCGCAGTGTCTTGCTGAATGTGCCGTCGTATATCAAATCGTTGCCGCACGACGGACTGCGCGCTTTCAAAATGGCGACCTTGATGTTGCAGGCCTGCGCCAGTTGCAACGCCTGTTGCGCGCCGCTGATGAAGGCGTTCGACACATCATTGCCAGCGGAATCCAAAACCTGCACTTGCTTCGCCAGCACCGCCGCGCCGTCACCGTTTTGAATCTCGGCAGGTAAGCGCGGCACGCCTAAGCCGCCCGCGACTTCGGGGCAAATGGTGACGACTTGCCCGCGCGCCAGCAACTCAGCCAGCGCGTCGTTACCGCTGGCTTTGTCTGAGCCATCGTAGCGAACTTTGCTGCCGAGCAGGCAGGCACTGATAAGAAGTTTGCTCACGTTATTTCTGTTGCACCGATTGCCACAACAATTCCGCTACATCCACCACTTGCACATCGCGCTCGCCCTTCCGCGCTTTCACACCGTCTTCCAGCATCGTCATGCAGAACGGACAGCCGACCGCGACGACTTCGGCGCCTGTGTCCAGCAATTGTTGCGCGCGCTCTTGATTGACGCGCTTGTCTTTGGGTTCATCCACAAAACTCATCCCGCCGCCGCCGCCGCAACAGAAACCGTTCGCGCGATTCAGTTCGGGTTCGACCAGCGCGCGCTTGCTCGAAAGTTGCACCAACTGGCGCGGCGCATCGAAGACGCCGTTGTGGCGGCCCAGATAACACGGGTCGTGAAAGGTGACCTGTTTGTCCGTCGCCGCCGTGGGCGCAAGCTTGCCGTCGTTGACCAGTTGCGCCAAAAACTCGCTGTGATGGAAGACTTCGTAATGCCCGCCGAATTGCGGGTATTCGTTGCGGAAGGTGTTGAAGCAGTGCGGGCACGACGTGACGATCTTTTTGACCTGATACCGTCCCAGCGTCGCGACGTTTTCTTGCGCCAGCATTGCAAACAGGAACTCGTTGCCGATGCGCCGCGCCGGGTCGCCTGTGCATTTCTCTTCGCGGCCCAGGATGGCGAATTTGACGCCGGCATGCGCCAGCAACTGCGCCGTTGCGCGCACGACCTTCTGATTGCGTTCGAGCAACGCGCCGCCGCAGCCGACCCAGAGCAAGACTTCGGCGTCAGCGGCCTCGCCACCCAGATCGCTCATGGACTTGACGTTCAAACCTTCCGCCCAATCCAACCGTCCGGCCTGCGCGCCTTTGAACGGGTGGCCGCGCGATTCGAGCGAGGTGATCGCGTCTTGCATCGTGTCAGGGAAGTCGGCCTCTTCCATCACCAGGAAGCGGCGCATGTCCACGATCTTCGGCATCTGTTCAATGAAGACGGGGCAGGCTTCCATACACGCGCCGCAGGTTGTGCACGACCAGAGCGCCTCGGGCGCAGTTGCGGGCACGGTGCCGATGATTGCGGATTGCGGATTGCGGATTGCGGATTGTTCGTGCAGCAGCGTGCGCAAATCCAGAATGATGTCGCGCGGCGAAAGCGTCTTGCCTGCCGCGTGCGCCGGGCAAACCGACGTGCAGCGCCCGCATTCGGTGCAGGCGTCCAGATCGAGCAGATCTTTCCAGGTGAAGCCGGCCAGCGTTTTGACGCCCAGCGTTTCAGCCTTTTCAAAATCAATTGTCTTGACGATAGCGCCGCTCGGTTCCAGCCGTGCCGTGTAAATGTTCAGCGGCCCGCTCAGCGCGTGAATCATCTTGGTGTAAGGCGCCCAGGCGATAAAGCCGAAAACCAGAATCGCGTGCGTCCACCAACCGACGAAATGCAGATGTTGCAGCAGCGTCTCGTTCAACACTGCCGCCGACACGCGCGCGATTGCATAGCCGAATGGCGACCACGCGCCCCAGGGATCGTGCGTCGCGGCGATGCGCCAGCCTTCGACCAGGAAGCCCGTCAGCACGATGGCAAACAGCGCCAGCAGGATCGTCTCAGCTTCATCGGTATAAACCAGTTTCTGCGGTTTCAGCCGCAACCGCCGCCAGAACGCGAGGCTGACGCCGAGCAAGGTCAGCGCGCCGAACACGTCCACGATGAACGATTGAAAGATCAGATAGAACCAGCCCTGCATCAGCGGCACGCCGAAATCGTGATGGAGCATCACGACGGTCGTGGCGATGGTCAGGATGATGAAGCCGAAAAAGATGCAAGCGTGAAAGATGCGCGCGTGCCGTTCGCGTAACGTGCGCTGTTGGCCGAGCGCGTGTTTCAACAACAACTGCAAACGCTCTTTTGGCCGGTCAAAACGATCAACCGGCAACCCTTGCCGCCATGTTTGCACGCGCCGCCAGACACCGTAAGCGGCGACGGCCAACGCGAGGGCGAAGAGCAGATACAGCACCTCGACGTGCGAGATGTTCCAGAGGACTTCGCGGGTTGGCGTAGTGGTGAGCATCAGTTACATCTTGATCTGGCGAAGCCTGTGCCGCGTGCACTCCAAAGACGCTGCGCGTCAGGAGTCAGCCTTTGGCTGCCGCCAGTTTCTCTTTCAACAGCGGAATCACTTTCTTGTAATCCTCGACGATGCCAAACCGGCAATGCTTGAAGATCGGCGCGTCGGCGTCCGTATTGATCGCCGCGATGTTTTTGGCGTCCGAAATACCCGCCAAATGCTGGCTCGCGCCACTGATGGCGACGGCGATGTAAAGGCCGGGCGCGACCTTCTTGCCTGTCTGGCCGACCTGCCAAGTAGGCGGACACCAGCCCGAATCGCAAGCCGCACGCGAGGCCGCCACCTGCGCGCCAATGATACTCGCCAACGCTTTCAAATCCTCAAACGGTCCCGGCCCGCCCAAGCCGCGCCCGCCCGAAACGATGATCGCGGCGTCTTCCAAGCGCGCCTCGCCAGCAGCTTCGCTCTTGCGTTCAATGATGCGAGTCGCGGTGGGTGCAGCTTCGGGCGTGACCTGAATGAGTTCGGCGTTGACACCTTCGCGATGTTCGGCAGGTTCAAACGCGCGCGCGCGCAGCCATACCACAGCCGGCGCGCGTTTCAATTCAATCGTCGCCACCGCCTTGCCGCCGTAAACCGCGCGTTTGACGCGCAGCTTGCCATCGTGGTGCAACAGCTCAACGCCATCGGCCACGGCGCTGCCGCCCAAACGATAGGCCAGGCGTGGCGCGAGTTCCTGGCTGTAGGTGTCGTTGCCGAACAGGACGGCGTGCGGTGCGCGTTCGCGGCAGACTTGCGCGAGCGCGGTCAAACACGGCTCCGGCTGATATTCGCCAAGCGTCAGGCTAGTCAACGTTTGCGTCAGCGGAGCCAGCGCTGCCTGCATCGTAGCGTCCGGCGCGCCGATGACGACCGCGTGCAATTGGCCGCCCAGCGCTTCGGCCAGCCGTTGGCCCGCGCCGGTGACGCCTTGCGCCGCGCGGTCAAAACCGGCGGCGGCGAAAAGACAAATGACAACATTGCTCATAGTCAGATTATGCGGTTACCAAATGATCGTGATATTTGTCAGCGTGTGAATCTTTTGGTCTTTGGTCACCAGCGGAACGCCCAATGCCAGCGCCGTCGCGGCGATAATCCGGTCAGGCATATCGGGCACAAGGTGGCGCGGAATCCATTCCAGGGCTTCCGCAGCCAGTTGATTGAGTGGGGTAAACGTCAGCGCCGATGAGGCGCTGTTCAAGGCGGCAACGACCTGCTGGAAATCACTCTCAAAAATATCGCGTCCTTTCTCGACCAAATAGCGCAATTCCACCAGCACAATTGCCGGCACGTAAATCGGCGAGCCGGATTGCTCCGCTGCTTCCAACGCCACCAACGCGGGCGCGGAAAGATTCGGCAGATCGTTGATGTACCAGAGCAGCGAGTGAGTGTCGGCGACTACGGCGCTCATCTCGGTTCCTCGCGCGGAAAGTTGCCCCACATCTCGCGGCGGATTTCACGCAGGTCTTCGTCCAGATGCTCCAGCTTGCGGTTCAGCATGCCCCGCACACTCTGAAACGGCTGGTTCGTTCCGGCGCTTGTTCCGCCTTGTTGCAGCTTGGACTCGACGAAAGCCAGCACCTCGCGTTGCTGCGCGAACGGCAACGCGGCGGATTTGGCCGCAATTTCTTCAACCACGTGCGAACTCATAACGAGCCTCCTGCTCAACGCGACGTAATGTGCGTTGGCGTCTTTGCTGGCGCGCCGTCCACAATCGCCTGATTCGCCAGCACCTGAAAATCCTGCCGGATGTTGATGTGCGTGTAGGGGATGACCTGCGTCATCATAACGCCGATCATTTCCTCTTTCGGATCAACCCAGAAATAGGTGCAGAACGCGCCACCCCAACCGTATTGCCCGACCGAACCCGCGATGGCCGCCTGCCCCAGGTCTTTGACGACGCTGTAGCCCAACCCGAAGCCGTAGCCCGGCCCGGTCAGCCACACGGGTAAATCGCCGATGTGATTGACGGTCATCAACTCGACCGTCTTGCGGCCGAGGATGCGCGCGCCGTCGAGTTCGCCGCCGTTGAGCATCATCTGGTGAAAGCGCACGTAGTCGGCCACGGTCGAAACCAGGCCGCCCGCGCCGGAAAAATACACGTGCGGCTCTTTGACGAAACGGCTTTCGGCGTTGGGCGCTTCCAGCAATTTGATCTTGTTGCCGTTCTTCTCGTCGGGCTGATAGACGGCGGCGAAACGATTGAGCTTGCTTTGCGGCAAATAGAAATGCGTGTCCCGCATTTTCAGCGGCGCGCAGATGCGCTTTTGCTGAAACTCGTCGAGCGTCATGCCAGAGATGACTTCAACCAGGCGGCCCACGACATCGGTGGCTGGGCCGTACTCCCAGGCATCGCCGGGGTGAAAGTTGAGCGGCAGCGTCGCCAGCCGTTTGACCGCGTCGCCGATGGTGTCGGTCGGCTTGCGGCCTTGTTGGACGACTTTGGCAAAGTCCGGTTGCGTGATGCCGCGATACGAATTGGGAAAGCCCGCCGTATGCGTCAGCACGTGCTTGAACGTGATTGGACGCGCGGCGGGGATGAGTTTATAAGGCGCGCCGACGCGCTCGTCGTTGGGCGCGATCTGCGCGACTTTCATCTCTTTGAACTCAGGCAGGAACTTCGCAATCGGATCGCTGAGCAGGAAGTGGCCTTCTTCATACAGCATCATCAGCGCGACCGAAGCGATGGGCTTGGTCATCGAAGCGATGCGGAAGATGGTGTCGGTGGTCATCGGCGCTTTGTTCTCGACATCGCGCTGGCCGGTGGCGTCCAGATAAACGACGCGGCCTTTGCGCGCGACCAGCGTGACAACGCCGGGCACTAGACCTTTGTCCACGTAACGCTGCATCGCGGTGTGGATGCGGTTCAAGCGTTCGGCGGAAAGGCCGACCTCTTCGGGCTTGGCGGTGGGTAAACCGGAAGCTTGTGATTGTGCGAAGGTGAACGGCGTGTTGGTGAGCAACAGTGCCGCGATGAGCGAAAGAGCCAGAACACGTTTCATGGAATGCCTCCTCAAAAGTTTTACTTCACCAGAATGGTCATGAAGCCTACGTCCTTCCAAGCCGCTTCAAAGGTTGAATGCGTGAGTCGCCGACGCCCCAGTAGCGGATCGTACACGCGCACGAAAGAACTGGTGACTTCAACCACGACTTGTGCATGGTCTCCTGCCATCCCGTTCAGTCGGCGCAAACTGACGCCGACGATGGGATATGCGCCTGTGCCTATTTCGTCACGCAAATCCGGCAGACGCAGCAGTTGAGTTTCTTCCGTATCAGTAAAGCCGAGCGCCTGCGCCGCCGCCACGACATCCGTGGAAAGCGCACCGGAAAACGGCCGGTAGCGGCACAGCTTGCGTAACCGAGCTTCGGTCAGAAACTGTCCCCGCGCGGCCAGCACCATGCGTAAACAGGCAGGCAAGCAGGAATCAGGCAACTCTTGCGCGTAAAAAGGCGGCCCGAACTTTCGCACGATTTTTCCTTCCGAGTTCCAATGCGCGCGCTTCAATGTCGGCGATTTCCGTATGGCTGGTGATTTCGCCTTTGCCCGCATCCACCCATACTTCACCGACTTCGCCGAGGCAAATGCCGGGGTAAGACAAGATGATAGGGACGCGCCAGAGTTTGCGCCGCAGGTTCCATTCGGGGTCGGACGGGCTTAACCGATCCGGCAGATGTTTCCACGACCAGCGAACCGCAATTTGCCGCACGTCGTGCGCCATTAAGTCCAGCGGTTCATCTGGTTCCAGCCGCTCAACCGATTTTTGTCGCGGTCTCATCGAGGAGCCTCCTTTCAGTTGCCAGCGAATAACCTTGCGCCGGCAAACCATCTCACAACGCCCGCGTAACTTCCAAGATACGCTGCGCCAATTGTTCGACCTTTTGTTCCAACGTGTCGCCGCTGACGAATTCGCAATTCACATCCTTGACCGGAATGCTCAATTCAACGACTTCGTAATAGCCGCCGCCCGCGCGAATCACCGCCGCATCAACGCCCAATTCGTCGAGCGCGAATTTGGTCAGCGGTTGGCGAAAGGACATCATCACGTCGCGCGTCTTGGGGATGCGCGGCACGTTGTGTTCATCGTTGGTGATCGAGACGACCAGCGGCGGCGCGGCTTCGACGATCTCGTAGCCGTTGTCAGTCTGGCGTTTCAACCGCAACTTGCCGTCCACACTTTCGAGGTGATCCACGAATGAGACTAAGGGCACGCCGAGCACTTCGGCCAATAAACCAGCGGTTTGGCCGACACCCCAATCGCCCGATTCGCGTCCGACCATGACGATGTCATACGCGCCGAGTTTGCCGATGGCGGCGGCCAGCACTTGGGCGACGGCCAGCGGGTCGGGGTGCGGGTGGCCGTCGTTGACGACCAGCGCGGCAGCGTCGGCTTTCATCGCTAGCGCCTTGCGCAGCGTGTCTTCGGCGGATTCGGGGCCGAAGGTGAGCGCGGTGATTTTGCCCGCGCCGAGTTGCGCTTTGAATTGCAGCGCGGTTTCGAGCGCGTTTTCGCAAAAGATATTGGTGACCAGCGTGGCCGCGCCGCGCACGGCTTCACGCTTGTCGGCATCCACGCGGAATTCGCGCGCGGGCGCCAGCGGGTCGAGGATTTGTTTGAGACAGACGACGATATTCACGATGCTAGATGAAGCCCCTTGCCGGGATGGTTTTGGAAGGGCCCAACAGGCTCAGCCGCCCAGCGAAAAATAGATGTTGAAAAAATTGTCTTGCGGTGCTGCCAAGCCTATAATGCCCACGCTTTTTGGACTACCTACCGACCGGTAGGTGGCCGGTGCGCGGAGAGTAGCTGCGCATCGCAAACCCTGTCAAGCGGCACTCATTTTCAGATGAAACAAGCTGGGCATATGGGATGAGCAGGTAATCGCGTTCTCTTTTCTAAACCATCACCCGCTCTCGTTCCAGGGCGGCATTATCAGAACAGCACCAGCAACCGCCAGTACAAAAATGGAGGCCGACAATGCAGATACGCAGCTTGCTGCTCTTGGGCAGTCTTGTTCTATCACTTTTCTGCACCACGTTACTTTACG
>JAYUCP010000637.1:0-7552 GCA_043740245.1 Acidobacteriota bacterium
AATAATTAAACGTCCCACGACTCTTTCTAATCAACCGTTTTGTGCAGACCGCCGCCGATTTGTGCAAGTCGGGCGCTTTGTGCAAAGCCGCGCTGCGTATCCAGGTGCGGCTTGTGCTAAAGTAGCGCCGTTTTCAAATCCAATTCCCAACAACTTTTCAACAAAAGGACAACAACCGATGGAAGCCTTTCGCGACAGCATGCTGCAACTCATCACCCAGACTTCGACCAACCTGCCGCCCGATGTGCGCCGCGCTATGGCCCGCGCGACCGAGAGCGAAACCGGCGCGCGTTCGCTGCAGGCCTTAAACGTCATCGGCACCAACATTGACATGGCCTGCGACAACACCGGCCCGATTTGCCAGGACACCGGCTGGCCTACGTTTGAGATCAAAACGCCCGTCGGCGCCAATCAACTCGTGATGAAAACGCAAATCCGCGAAGCCGTCGCCGAGGCCACCAAACGCGGCAAGTTGCGCACCAACTCGGTGGATTCGCTGACCGGCGTCAACGCGGCGGACAACCTCGGCCCCGGCACGCCGACGCTGCACTTTGAGCAATGGGAGAGTGACGAGATCGAAGTGAAGCTGCTGCTCAAAGGCGGCGGCTGCGAGAACAAGAACATTCAATACTCGCTGCCGATGGAGATTCCGCACCTGGGCAAAGCCGGGCGCGATCTGGATGGCGTGCGCAAATGCATTCTGCACGCCGTCTGGCAGGCGCAAGGGCAAGGCTGTAGTGCGGGTGCGGTCGGCGTGTGCATCGGCGGCGACCGCGCGCAGGGTTACAGCAACGCGAAGGAGCAATTGTTCCGCCTACTCGACGATGTGAACTCGCACCCGGATTTGGCAAAGCTGGAAGAATACGTAATGCAAACGGCCAATACGCTGGGCATCGGCACGATGGGCTTTGGCGGCGGCGCGACGCTGATCGGTTGCAAGATCGGCGTGCTGAATCGGCTGCCCGCGAGCTTCTTCGTGTCGGTGGCCTATGACTGCTGGGCCTTCCGCCGCTTGGGCGTCGTGCTGGACGCGCAGAGCGGCGCGATCAAACGCTGGCTCTACCGAGATGAAGGCGCGGCGGACATCAAGATGGCGCACGGCGGCGGCTTCATCCGCACCGGCAATGTGAAAGTCCTGCGCCCCCCGCTGACTGAAGCGCAGATGCGCGCGTTACAAGTCGGCGATGTGGTGCTGATTTCGGGCGAGATTTTCACCGGGCGCGACGCCTTTCACGCGCACCTGATGAAACAAGAACCGCCCGTAGACCTGAACGGCGCAGTGCTCTATCACTGTGGCCCCGTCGTGCTGAAAGAGGGCAACAAATACACGATCAAAGCGGCCGGCCCCACGACCAGCATCCGCGAAGAACCGTATCAAGCTGAAATCATCAAACGCTACGGCATCCGCGCCGTCATGGGCAAAGGCGGCATGGGCGCGAAAACACTGGCCGCCCTGAAAGAACACGGCGCGGTGTACCTGAACGCCATCGGCGGCGCGGCCCAGTACTACGCCAAATCCATTGACGAGGCCCTCGGCGTCTACTTGCTCGAATTCGGCATTCCCGAAGCGATGTGGCACTTGCGTGTGACCGACTTCCCGGCGATTGTGACGATGGATGCGCACGGCAATTCGCTGCACGCGGATGTGGAGCAGGCGTCGGCGGCGGTGTTGACGAAGTTGAGTGAGCCGGTGTTTTGAACTGAAGGGCGTGAGTAATGAAAATTCGTTGGGATGAGGCCAAGCGGCAACTGGTGTTGCACAAGCGCGGTATTGATTTCGCGCAACTTGATGAGTTACTGAACTGGCCTTATGTTGAAGGGCAACGCAATGATGACCCTGAACAATTCAGAATCATCGGTTTTGCCAACGGGCGGCTCAGCACGTTTATCGTCGAATATCGCCGTGATGGGTTCGGAGAATATCTCTGGGTAGTCACGGCGTGGCAATCCACCAACCAAGAGCGGAAGGTCTATGAACAAGAAACCAGCTAAAACTGCCGCGCCCCTCGACATCGAAGAGATTGCCGAGCGGGCGGCGCAAGGCCACGATGTGTCGGAATACTTCACCGGGCAGCAGACGGCCAAACAGTTCGTCAGCATTGATTTTCCATTGGAGTTGATACGCGCCATTGATGCTGAATGTAAGCAGGTCGGTGTTACCAGACAAGCCTGGATCAAACTGGCCTGTGACGAACGCCTGCGGCAGATTCAAATAGGCCGCGCCAATGCTCTCAGCGTCGCAGTCAAGCGCGCTTAGTTTTTTTGCTGTTGGATGATGGCGACATAGCACGCGTGCTGGGCGAAAGTCTCTTCATCACAGCAACGGACGTGGCGTTCGTGATTGAGTCGGCAATCAACGCCAGGACGGTCGCATCCGACCGAAAACACTGACAACCGGAGTTGGCCCTATGCATAGATTCATCGGCTGTATCTGCTTACTCATTGCCTTACTGAGTTGCTTGTTCCCGTCAGCCGTGCCGCTGGCCGCCCCCCAAATCACTATCCAAACGCCGATGTCCCCGCCCACCTGGGCGCTGCTTGAACGCGAGGTACTGCGCGCGAGCACTACGGCCTGCGAGGAATTCTTTGCTAAGTATTTTGACGAGCGCGGCTATCTGCTGTGCGTGCCGCGCTGGGGCGGCGATGACGGGCCGGATGACGCCATCGAAAATTGCGCGTTGTGGCCGGAGTTGCACGCGTTGGGCGCGCCCGATGTCGTGCGCCAGATGTACCTGAAAGCCATTGAAGGGCACATCCGCCAATACACCGAGGCCAAGACTGTGGACGTGCCGCTGGCGCGCGATGGGATGTATTACAAAGAGTTCCCGGTGATGTTCGATTGGCAGCACAACGCCGAGGGCTTGCGCGTCTTCAATGCGATGGGGCTGTCCGACCCGCACGATGCGAACTATCGCCGGCGGGTGCGGAGCTATGCGGGCTTTTATATGAATGAAGACGCGGGCGCGGCCAATTACGACGCAAAGCTGAAATTGATTCGCAGCCTCTTCAACGGCAGCCGGGGGCCGCTCTTGCGCAAGGCGACGGCGCTGGATTGGACGGGCGATCCCGTCGAAGTCAAAAACCGCTTTCCCAGTCTGGTGCACGGCGAACAGAGCTACGAACAGATGCTGGCGCATTTCAAAGAATACGGCGACATCGTGGGCGACCATCCGCTCAATCTGCTGAGCACGACGCTGGCGCTGAATGCGTATCTGGCGACGGGTGAACAGAAGTATCGCGATTGGCTGCTGGGTTATGTTGACGCCTGGCGCGAACGCATGGCCGCGAACGGCGGCATCATTCCGTCGAATGTTGGGCTGGACGGGAAGATCGGCGGCGAGACGGGCGGCAAATGGTGGGGCGGCGTGTATGGCTGGGGCTTCTCGCCGATGGTGCCGCAGACCGGCGCGCGCCAACATCGCAATCGCGTGCCGTGGAGCTTTATCGGGTTTATGAACGCTTACCTGCTGACGCGCGATGACCGCTACGTTGACGCCTGGCGCAAACAGGCTGACGCGATCAATGCCAACGAGAAAGTCGAGAACGGGCGCAACCTTTATCCGCATATGCGCGGCGATCAGGGCTGGTATGACTACACGCCGGAGAAGTTCAACGCCTATGCGCTCGAAGCGTACTACCTGACGCTGAAGCCGGAAGACCGCGCGCGCGTACCGCGCAACGACTGGCTGGAATTTTTGGAAGGCCGCAATCCGGCTTTCCCGGAAGATGCCCTGCGGCGTGAACTGGAACGGGTGCGCAGCCGTGTGCAAGCGATTCGCAAGGACGAAACGACGCCCGATACACGGCTGGCCGATGATCCGTTGAATTTGAATCCGGCTTCGGTGAGCGCGCTGATGCAATTGATGTGGGGCGCGCTGCCGCCGGACGTGCGGGCGCGCGCGTTGTTTGCCAGCGTGCGCTACTTCGATCCGGTCAAGCGCCGCGCGGGATTGCCGGAAGATGTGGCGGCGCTGGTCGAACAGATGACCAGCGAGACGCTGACGGTTACGTTGGTCAATCTCAACCAAAGCGCAAGCCGCGAATTGATCGTGCAGGCGGGCGGTTATGGCGAACATCAGTTCGAGTCCGTGCAATGGAACGGCCAGCCGCTGCCGCTGAATGCGCGCGAGGTGCAGGTGCGCTTGGAACCGGGCGCGGGTGGCAAGCTGTCATTCAAGTTGCGGCGGTTCGTGAATCAGCCGACGGTGGCGTTTCCGTGGGAGCGCAAGTAGCAATATTTTTGCGGAGTGCAGGAGAAATTGCGATGAATGAATTGATTTTCCTGGTTGAGGAAGCGGCTGAGGGCGGCTACACCGCGCGCGCATTGGGCGAAAGCATCTTCACCGAAGCAGATGATTTGCCGAACCTGCGTGAGCAAATCCGCGCGGCGGTGCAATGCCATTTTGAGGAAGCGAACCAAGGTCAAGTTGCAATTCGACTAAAGGAGGGACCATGAAAAATCAAAGCTACAAAAGCATGTTAAGCGCGATATGTTTGTGGGCAATGGTTGCCGCTTCAGTTGCGTATGCCCAACAACCAACCACGCTGACCGGGCCGCAGATTCTTGCGCAGGTCAAAACCAACTACGCGCAATGTCAGAGCTACATGGATGCAGGCAGCGTGGAAACGGTGTTTATCACCGAGCGCGGGCGGCGCACGGTTCTCAAGCCGTTCACGACGGCCTTTGTGCGGCCCGAGGCCTTTCGCTTTGAGTTTCAAGCGCGGCGCGGTGAAGCGGAGTGGAATCGTTACATTGTGTGGCAACAAGGGGCAGCGATTAAGAGCTTGTGGACGTTGAATCTGCAGGAGCGCGAATTCACTGACTTGGGGCAAGCGTTGGCGGGGCCGACGGGTGTTTCCGGTGGTTCAGCCGTGCTGGTGCCCGGGTTGTTGCTGCCAAATGCGGTGCGCGGCGGTTTGTTGAAAGCCCTGACCAACGTGACGCTGGCGGGCGAAGAAACAGTGGACGCGCGCGCGGCCTATAAACTCGAAGCCCAGGATATTCGCGGTCAGGCGCTGACGCTTTGGATAGACAAAACACATCTGGTGATTTTGAAACTTTACCAAAAGCAAAAGATTGACCCGGCCAAGTTACCGGGCGGCAAAGGCGCGCCGTTTGAAACGGAGACCACTACGACATTCAGTCCTAAGCTCAACGAACCCGTGCCGGCGGCGCGCTTGGAGTTTCTGGCATTTGCGGTGAAATAGCTGGGAACAACGTGAGGCACAACCTTGCTCGCAAGCAACTATGGAGAAAACCATGAAGAAATTATTCTCGAGCTACCTTGCTGCTGTTTTGTTACTCGTGACGCTGTCATTTCAAACAGCGGCGCAAGCCCCGGCGGCCAACAATGGCTTGGCCGCGACGATCAACGCGGAAATGGAAAAGACCTTTCCCGCCAACGCGCCCGGCGCGGCGGTGATCGTCGTCAAGGACGGCCAGGTCGTATTTCGCAAAGGCTACGGCATGGCGCATCTGGAACTGGGCGTGCCCATTGAGCCGGACATGATTTTCCGCATCGGCTCGGTCACCAAACAGTTCACCGCCGTTTCGATTTTGATGTTGATGGAACAGGGCAAGCTCGCGTTGAGTGACGAGATCACGAAGTTCCTGCCTGATTACCCCACACAAGGCCACAAGATCACCATCGAACATCTGCTGACGCACACGTCGGGCATCAAGAGTTACACCGGCCTGCCCGAATGGCTGCCGCTGTGGCGCAAAGACATGACGATGAAAGAGCTGATTGACCTGTTCAAAGACAAGCCGCTGGAATTTGCGCCGGGCGCGGGCTGGAATTACAACAACTCCGGCTTCGTGCTGCTGGGCGCGATCATCGAGAAAATCACCGGGCAGAGTTATGGCGACTTTGTCGAAAAGAACATCTTCGCGCCGCTGGGCATGAAGCAGTCGTTTTATGACAACACCGCGCGCGTCATCCCGCGCCGCACGGCGGGCTATTCGCGCAACAGCGGCGGCTATGTCAACGCGGCGTACCTGAGCATGTCGCAACCCCACGCCGCCGGTTCGCTGATGTCCACCGTGGACGATCTGGCGAAGTGGGATGCGGCGCTTTACACCGAAAAGCTGGTCAAGCAGGAGTCGCTCAAAAAAGCCTGGACGTCGTATGTGCTGACGAGCGGCAAGCCGACCAAGTACGGCTACGGCTGGGGCGTCAGCACGCTGGAAGGCGAGCGCATGATTACGCACGGCGGCGGCATCAACGGCTTCACCTGCGATGCGGTGCGCTTGCCCGACGCCAAAGTTTACGTCGCCATTCTGACCAACCGCGATGCCGGCGTGGGCGGCCTCACGCAAAAGTTCGCCGCGCTGGTTATCGGCAAAGAACTGCGCACGCCGGTCGCCACGAAACTGCCACCCGGCGCGTTGGAGAAATATGCAGGCGTTTACCAACTCAACGAAAAGGACGACATCCTTGTCACACACGAGAACGGCGCGCTGTTTGTGCAGCGTCCGCGCGGGGGCAAGCAGGAAGTGTTGCCGCTTTCAGAGACTGAATTTTTCGTCAAAGCGCAGCCAGCCGCGCGTCTCAATTTCAAACGGCAGGCGGACGGTGCGATTTCCGCCCTCGTGATCCTGACCGGCATCGGCCCGGATGACGAAGCCAAGCGCACCGACAAGCCGCGTTCTGTGGCAAAAGAGCCTGCCGCTGTTGGTCAAGCGGGGTTGGCCGTGTTCGAACGATACGTCGGCGAATATCAACTCGCGCCCAACTTCACGCTCACCATCACGCAGCAAGACGGCAAGCTGATGGGCCAGGCGACGGGGCAATCCGCCTTTCCGCTGACGCAGGATGCGCTCACGAAATTCAGCTTTGCGCCAGCGGATGTGCAAATCGAATTCACGGTCGTGGACGGCAAGGCGACGCAATTGACGTTGCAGCAGGGCGGGCGGGCGACACCGGCGAAAAAGATCAAATGAGTCCTGCGTCATAATTGAAATCAAGCAGCTTGAGGCTTATGTCAAACCAGACGGCTCGGCGCCCTTTACTGAATGGTTGAAGGCGCTGCGCGATGCCGAAGCGCGCCATCGCATCAATGCCCGTCTGGCGCGGGTGCGCGGCGGCAATCTGGGCGACACCAAGGCGGTCGGAGCAGGCGTGGCGGAGTTGCGCATTGACTACGGCCCAGGCTACAGAATTTACTTTGGACAGGACGGCGCGCGCATCGTCGTGTTGCTCTGTGGCGGCGACAAACGCACGCAAGCCGCCGACATCAAACGCGCCAAGTCTTACTGGCAGGAATATCAAATGCACAAACAGGCGCACAAGAAGGAGACGCGCGATGAATAAAAAATTGGGCAACCGCCAAAGCTTGACGATCAGTTATCGCGAATACTTGCTCGACTCGCTGCGCGACCCGCAAGAAGCCGCCGGCTATTTGAACGCCGTGCTGGCGGAAGGTGACGCGGCAGCGTTCACGCTGGCGTTGCGCGATGTGGCTGAAGCACACGGATTGGACGAACTCGCGGCGAAACCGCCGCTCAAGCGGCAACGCCTCACGCGCGACTTGTCCGCGCGCGGCAATCCGA
>JAYUCP010000638.1:0-7550 GCA_043740245.1 Acidobacteriota bacterium
GGCGCGGGGTTTTCGACAGTTATGGGTACGGTGCGCGCCGTGGCGATGTCCCCCGCGCCGATGACGACGGTCAGTTGCGTGGCGCTGACAAAGGTCGTCTGGCGCGTGTCGCCGTTAAAGCGCACCACTGAGTTGTTGATGAAATTCGTCCCTGTCACCGTGATCGTAAAGTTTGCGCCGCCTGCCGAAATCGAGTTCGGGTTCAATGCGGTCAGCGTGGGCACCGGATTGCCGGTCGTGATGTTGAAGGGCAGGGCATTCGACGCCCCGCCGCCCGGCGCAGGATTCAACACAGTGATCTGCGCTGTGCCCGCGTTGGCGATGTCCGCCGCCGTGATCTGCGCCGTCAGTTGCGTCGCGCTGACAAACGTGGTCGCGCGATTCTGACCGTTCCATTGCACGACCGATGTCGGCAGCAAATTCGTGCCGTTGACCGTCAACGTGAAAGCCGGGCCGCCCGTGGCCGCCGAATTCGGATTCAAGCTGGTCAGCGTGGGCACAGGGTTTGGCGCAACGATGCCTACGCTAACTGAATTGGAAGCGCCGCCGCCGGGCGCGGGATTGAATACCGTGATATTAGCCGTGCCCGCGCTGGCAATATCCGCCGCCGGAATTTGCGCGGTGAGTTGGGTGTTGTTGACGAAAGTCGTGGTGCGATCCGCGCCGTTCCAGCGCACGACCGAACTGTTGATGAAGTTCGTGCCGTTGACTGTCAACGTAAACGCCGCGCCGCCCGCCGTCAGCGAATTGGGATTGACGTTGTTGATGGTGGGCGTCGGGTTCGTCTGTGTGACCGTGAAGCTCAACGCGCTGGACGCGCCGCCGCCGCCGCCGCCGCCTGCCGAAGCGGGATTGAACACGGTGACTTGCGCCGTGCCCGCGCTGGCAATATCCGCCGCCGTAATTTGCGCCGTCAGTTGGGTGGCGCTGCCAAACGTCGTGCTGCGATCCGCGCCGTTCCAACGCACAACCGAATTGCTGATGAAGTTCGTCCCGCTCAGCGTCAACGTGAACGCCGCGCCACCAGCCAAGGCTGAATTGGGATTGAGACTGGCTAGCGTCGGCGCCGGGTTCGCTGGCACGGTGATGGTGAAGCTGGCGGCTGCCGAAGCTCCGCCGCCGGGCGCGGGGTTAAACACTGTGATTTGCGCTGTGCCAGTGTTGGCGATGTCTGTGGCGGGAATTTGCGCGCTCAACGTGGTGGCGCTGCCAAAGGTCGTTGAGCGATCCGCGCCGTTCCAGCGCACGGTTGCGCCGTTGACGAAATTCGTGCCGCTGACCGTCAGGGTAAAGGCTGCGCCGCCCGCCGCCCGCGAATTCGGATTCAGGCTTGTGATGGCGGGCACGGGATTGGTTTGCGCGTTGATCGTAAAGGTCAGCGCCGCCGTGACGCCGCCGCCGGGCAGGGGATTGAAGACTGTGACTTGCGCCGAACCGGCGCTGGCAATATCGCTGGCGGGAATCGCGGCGCTCAATTGCGTGTTGCCCTGAAAGATCGTCGTGCGGTTGTTGCCATTCCAGCGCACCACCGAGGTGCTGGTGAAATTCGTCCCCGTGACCGTCAAGTTGAAATCCGCGCCGCCCGCCGTGGTCGAACTCGGCGTGATGTTGGTCAAAGTCGGAGCCGGATTCGTTTGTGTGATATTGAAACTCAGCCCATTCGAGGCGCCGCCGCCCGGCGTGGGATTGAAGACCGTCACTTGCGATTGGCCGGTGCCGATCAGGTCGCTGGAGAGAATTTGCGCCGTTAATTGGGTCGCGCTGACAAACGTCGTCGTGCGCGGCGCGCCGTCCCAACGCACCGCCGCGCCATTGACGAAGCCGGTTCCGGTCACGGTCAATGTGAAAGCGCCGCTGCCTTCCAGCGCGGAATTCGGGTTGAGGCTGGTCAACACCGGCACCGGATTCGGCGCATTGATGGTGAACGTTTGCGCGGCGGAAGTGCCGCCGCCTGGTGTTGGATTGAAGACGGTGATTTGCGCCGTGCCGGCACTGACGATGTCCGCCGCCGGAATTTGCGCCGTCAATTGCGTCGTGCTGACGAAGGTGGTCGTGCGGGCCGTCCCATTCCAGCGAATCACCGAGGCCGGCACGAAGCCTGTGCCAGTGGCCGTCAACGTGAAGGTGCCCGAACCTTGCAACGCCGAGGCCGGGCTGATGCTGGTCAACACGGGCGCGGGGTTCTGGCCCGCAATCGTGATCTGGCCCGTCTTGCTGCAAACGACAGAGGACTGGCTCAATTGGCGCAGGCGCGAATTGTTCGTATCGGCAAAGATCACTTCGCCGGTCGGGGCCGCGACGATGCCTACGCCCAAGGGGGTTTCAATGCGCGGATTGGCGATCGTATTGATCGTCAAATTGGAAGGCGCCAGATTCATTTGTGCGCCCGCCGCCGCGCCGCCGTCGCCGCTGAAGCCCTTGGTGGTGCCGGCGAGCGTGGTGACTGACCCGTCCGCCGCCACGCGCATAATGCGATGGGCATTGGCACCGGGCGCATTGCTGGCCGTTTCGCTGTTGACGACATAGGCCACATTGTTGGCATCCACCGCGACATCGCGCGGGCGATTCAACGAAGTGCCGCTATCCAGCCGCGCAAACTGACCGCTGCCCGGGGCGGTCTCGCGCAATAACTGATTGTCGTCGAAGTTGGTGACGTAAAGGCGGCCTGATGAATCGAGGGCCAGCCCCGTGAAGCGTTTGCTGCCGCTGCCCGGCAACGCGGTTAGGCTCGTCACGACACCGCTCGGACTGATGCGGCGCACCAGCTTGTAACCCGGATCAGCGGCGTAAATCGTACCGTCGTTAGCGACGACCAGATCGGTCATGCCGATGAATTGCGCATCGAGCGCAAAGCCACCGTCGCCCGCGCCTGTGTCGCCGCTGCCGCCCACCTGCTTGCCGGCAATGCGTGCGACATTGCCCGGCGGCACGACGACGGCGCCGGCCGCGCCGGGGTAGAAAGTAATACTGCTTGCCGTGGTGTTGATGAAGCGGATGGTGCTGGTGCGCTTCCCCGTGGACGGGCTATTGGGCGGCACCGTTGGCCCTCCGGTCGAATCGGCGATGTAAATGCCTCTGTTGGTGACGAACAGCCCTTGCGGATTGTTGAAAACCGCGCGGCTCGCGGGCACGTCATTGCCGTTCCCGCTGCTGTCAATGCTGCGATTGATGCGCGCCACGTTGCCCGGTTGCACGGTCATTTGGGCTTCGGTGCCCGCAAAGAGCGTGACCGGCGTCGTGCCGCGATTCACGAAACGCAGATGCCCCGGCCCGATGTCGGTGAAATAGAGATTGCCGTTGGCATCGAGCGCTACGCCGACGGGGTTGGAAATTGAAGCGCTGCTGGCCAGGCCATCATCAAAGGGCGACACCAAGCCGCTGCCCGCCACCGTATCAATGTTATTGCTGCCGATGGTGACCCCGGCCACGGTTGCGGCACTGGCGCCCGGGTTGAGAAAACGCAAGCGGCCCCGGCTGGCCGGCCCCTGATCGAGCAAGTAGATACCGTTCGCATCCGCTTCCATGCCAACGATGGGTTGCGGCGAGGTGCTATTGGTCAGCGCATAGCGCGCATTGGCAATGGGGCCGCCGTCGCCACAATTCGTCGTCGAATAGTCGCACGGCGTGTTGAGCGCGCCGGAAATAATCGGGGTGGCGTTCGGGCCGTCCACGCGCACCAGCGTGAGCGCGTTAGCCATGGCGATGTAGAGCTTGCCGCCGAAGAAGGCCAGCCCCGCCGGATAGGGCGGAAAGTTGTAAGGCGGCAGCACCACGCCACCGCTGCCAGAGCCGCCCGTGAATTGCGCCACCAACGTCGCCTGGCCGCCGCTATCAATCTTGATCACGCGCCCGTGCCCGGTATCCGCGACGTAAAGATTGCCCGCCGGATCGAATTCGAGCGCGCGCGGATTGGAAAGGGAAACGTTCGTGGCCGCACCCGCCACGAAGGCGGTGGAGGCAGGCGTCGAGATACCATTGCCGGCAAACACAGTGCCCGCGCCCGCCGGCGTGATGCGAAAGATGCGATTGATGTCCTGCGTTGCATCCGCCACAAAAAGATCGCCATTCGGCCCAACCGTCATGACGCTCAGGCCGCCGCCCAGCGCCGGACTCGCCACGACCGGGAGGGTGGCGATGCGCCCGGCTTGAATCGTCAAAGCGCCCAGCGTGACCGCGCTGGGCGACACATTGATGGCGCGTATGAGCGATTCGGGGCCGATCGTGAGCGCCACGAAGAGCACATTGCCGTCATTGCTCACGCCCATGCCTGTGACGTTGCCCAAATCTGTTTGCAGCGCCGGGACGTTGTTGTCAGTCTCTAAGCCGCCGCCCCCGACAAAGCGCGACGCGCCGGGGGCCACCGTGCGCCCGGCCAAATTGAAGGGCGTCGTGCCCGTGTTGATAAAGCGAATATAGCTGATGGTGTTGACGTAATCGTACAGGTAAATCCCGCGTCCCAACGGGTCGCGCGCCAACGCCAGCGGCACATTGAACGGCACCTTCAACGCCGGGTTGCCCTCGCCCATGCCACCCACAATCGTGTCAATGCCCGTCGTGCCCGAACTCGCGCGCGTCGTCAGCGTCCAGTTATAAGTGCCTGCCGCCGTGTAACTGTAATTCGGATTTTGCTGCGTCACCTTGGCCGAACCATCGCCGAAGTTCCATTCATAGGTTGGCGCGCCCACGCAATTCGTGGCCGTGGCCGTGGCTTGAAACGCGACCGGCGTATTGAGTGAGCCTGTGCCAGGCACTGTCGCCGTGCAATCGAGCGTGCAACTTTGTTGCTGCAAGTCCTGACCTGTCGCCGCATCAAAATGGTAAGGCGGTTGCGCCGTTAGCGTCTGCACTGGTGTTGTTGCTGACACGCGCGCGGCCAACCCCTGGCGCAAAGGGCTCAGCCACAGCGCGCCAGCGGCCAGCACGCAACCGAAGGCGATGAGGCGTAGCGTTTGGAAATTGCGAGAATGAATGGAATGCATGGTCGTTTTCAAAAGGCCCCCCAAGGCAAACATAGCTTGATGACTCCTATAATCGCAGGCAGCGCGCTGCCAATGGTTTTTGCGGGGTAATAAGAAGATCGCTGCGCCTGCCGGCCGTGCGAGCCAGCATAGACGCGGATTGAAGTTCGCAGCTTAATGGTCACGTGGTGTGTGGGGTTTGTATTCGCCAAACCGACACGCGACTTTGCGCGCTGGCCGGTTTTATCTTCGTCAAATGGGGGCTTCAAATTGGTCTTCAAACGGGGCAAAAAGTTGGGCATGACACGGGAATGGAATCGCTCGTGCGATTCGTCGGGGTTGGATCGGGATGCCTGGCATCCGGTGAGTTCACTAATTCAAACGCTACTCCTCAAGGCCTGGCGGCAGGGAAATGTGAGCGCCAAATTTCGCGCAATAGCTTTCCGTCCGGCGCTGTACACACGCACTGCTCGCCCTTCGATCAGTGCGTGTCATAGGGGCTTTACCGGAGGTTCAACCCTCTTCGCCAATAACCTCAAAACCTGAATGAGAGGATCAAGGAGTAGAAGAGATGGAGCCGACTGCCGGACTCGAACCGGCGACCTGCTGATTACGAATCAGCCGCTCTACCAACTGAGCTAAGTCGGCCCAATAAGCCTTGCGCGGGAGCAGCAGCGCCGAGGCCATCTTTACTGAGAAGCGCCGCTGATTTGTTCAATGCGTCAAAAAAGCAAGGCGCATCTTACGCAGCGGTTATGGGGTTGTCAAACGCAGGATGTGCCTACGCAATCGCTGCTTCCGGCGTGCTCAAACGCTTCTCGAAATCGCGCAACGCCCAGCGGATTTCGAGCAATTCCTCGTTGAACATATCGAGTTTGCGTCCGAAATGGCGGACTTCTTTTTCGATACCGGCTTGCCGTTCTTCCAAAGCGGTTTGCCGTTCTTCCAAGGCGGTTTGCCGCTCTTCCAAACGATCAAACCGCGCACCGAATTCCGTGCGCATCACCTGCATTTCGGCGCGTAACTCTTTGAGTTCAACGCCGTGATCGGCGACCTCTTTGAGAATGCGCTCCAAGATCGGCTTGGTGTCGTAAGTGCGCTCCGGCTGGCGCGCTTCCAGCGTTTGCAGTCTGGCATCCATTGAAGCCAGCAGCGTCAGCACACGTTCTTCAAAAGAATTTGCGTTGGGCAGATTTTGAGTGGGCTGTTCATTCATCATAACTACCTCCCAGTTGGATTGAGTTTCTCGAGCACCGCGCCGCAATTTACTGTACGGCTGATTGCCCGTCAACGCCCGCCTGCCGCCATGCCCGCCTGCTCTTTGTACTGCAATTGATATAGCCGGTGATAAACACCACGTTGCGCCAACAGCTCCTGATGGCTGCCCATTTCGCGAATCTCGCCCTTGTGCAGCACGATGATCTTGTCTACGCGCTGAATCGTCGAGAGCCGGTGCGCGATCACCAGCGAAGTGCGCTGGCTCATCACCTTGTCAATCGCGGCCTGAATCAACTGCTCGGTTTCCGTGTCAATGCTCGATGTCGCTTCATCCAGAATCAGGATGCGCGGATCAAACGCCAGGGCGCGTGCGAACGAGATCAATTGCTTCTGGCCGACGGAAAAGCCCGCGCCCCGTTCACGGACTTTGGTCGCATATTGATTGGGCAATTGATTGATGAATTCGCTCGCGCGGACCTCTTGCGCGGCCCATCGGATGCGGTCATCCCCAATCGCGTTGTTTCCTAATCTGATATTCCCGGCCACATCGCCGGAGAAAAGAAAGACATCTTGCAAAACCACGGCAAAGTTTTCGCGCAGGCGCCGCAACTCCCAGTCACGAATGTCCACGCCATCCAGCAGAATCGCGCCGCGTTGAATATCATAAAAGCGCATCAACAGATTCGTGATCGTCGTTTTGCCCGAACCTGTCGCGCCCACAAAGGCCACCGACGCGCCGGGCTCAACCGTGAACGAGACGTCTTTCAAAACCCACTCTTCGTCCTTATACGCGAACCACACATTGCGGAACTCGATGCGCCCCACGGCGCGCACCTTCGCCACCGGCTTTTCCGGTGAAGCAATCGCATCCGGCGTGTCCAGCAATTTGAAGACGCGCTCGCTGGCGACGACCGCCGCCTGCAAGACGTTGTATTTATCGCTGATGTCCTGAATCGGCTGCCACAGCCGTTGCGTGTATTGCAAAAACGCCACCAGCGTCCCAATCGTGAGCGCGTTTTGAATCACCTGCCCGCCGCCGTACCAAACAATCGCCGCGATACCCAAGGCCGAGATCAAATTGACCAGCGGATAAAACACCGCGTAGTAAAAGATCGTGTCCAGGTTGGCCTGTTTGTGCGCCGCGTTGATCTCGCTGAATTGTTCCAGCGCCTTCGCCTCACGATTGAACAACTGCACGACCTGCGCGCCCGCGATGTGCTCCTGCGTGAAGGCGTTCAACCGCGCGATCTTCGTGCGCACCTGCCGGAAGCCTTCGCGCGCGCCGCGCCTGAACCACATCGTCGCGCCCCACAGCAGCGGCACGACCAGCAGCGAAACTATCGCCAGCTTCCAATTGAAATAAAACATCATCCC
>JAYUCP010000639.1:0-7545 GCA_043740245.1 Acidobacteriota bacterium
GAGGAACCGCGCTGTGCAAGATTGGACGGTCAGCAGAATAATTTAGGACTTACGCAGAAATCAGTTTTCATACCAGAGCCATCTTGCCGACGCGGTGTCGCGTTGATAGACCGTCCCATTTCAAAGCTGTGAAAAAGACAAAATGCGCGTCTGCCAGACATTATTGTACGCGGGTAATACGCTGATGCCGCCTGAGCAGCCGCACGCTTATCCGCCGGTAAAACAGAGCGGGAGAGTTTCAAGCATTGAAACTCTCCCGCTCTGTTTTTTTTCAGTACGGCGCACGGACAAACGTGTATGGCATTGCGTCGTAATCGCTTGTTTTTCCGCCGCTCAGACGGCTCCAGGGCGCTGGCACAGTCATTGCAGCAATAGTTTGCAATCAAGCAATAAACTGAAAACGGAGCGGTAACAAGCCGTAGCAAAGAGAGGCAAATATGATTCAAGAAACACCACAAGCTGACATGTTCAAACAACAAATGCGTGAATCGCTGCAGCAGGAGACCCTTAATTCACGCGCCGTCAGGATTGCGAAACACGATAATGTTTACACGTGTGGCGATCGGGACGAGACGGTTTACTTCATCGAGAGCGGCCAGATCAAACTGCTCACGCTCTCGCCCGAAGGGAAAGAGTGCCTGTTGGCTATCCATTCAGCCGGAGATGTTTTCGGCGAGCTGTGTCTGTCCGGCTTACCCGAACGTGCGGAAACCGCGACCGCAATGGAAGAGACGGTCATCAAACAAATTCCTTGTTCCAAGTTCTTTGACCGGTTGGGCCGCGACGGGTTGTTCCCGGGCTTCGTACAGTATCTGTCCGTGCGTGTGGCCGACCAACAGCAAGTCATCTCCAATCTGGTGACGGTGGATAGCGAACAGCGCCTGGGCAAGACGCTGCTACGCTTGGCGCGCACCCTCGGCAAGAAAGACCCGCGCAGCATCCGCATCGAGTCGAAGATTACGCATGAAGACCTGTCGAAGATGGTGGGCACGACGCGGCCTCGTATCAGCGTGTTTATGCAGCGCTTTCGGAACTTGGGACTGATCGAGATAAATGCCAATCACTTCTTGATTATCAAAGAGCGGATGCTGACGGATTACCTCACACAGATCGCCTAGCCTGGTGGCTACGCTAATTCACCAACCTGAGACGAGTTGGTTTGGGCTGACCGATCAACCGTCAAATGGTCGTCATCTTGCATCTTGGTACTACTACTACGGGAATTTCTGTGTTGAAGAAAATTCTTCTTATCTTAATCAATGCATTCAGCAGCGCAATGATGATGTTGCGCGACCAATCCAATCCAACTATCAGCTTTGAAAGGAGCTAACAATGACAACGACAACGACAACAACAACGACAATGACTCGGGATGAAGTGATCTCCACGCTCAACAACCTGATTGAAACCAGCCGCGACGGCCAGAACGGGTTTCAATCCGCCGCCGAGGGCATCACCGACCCCTCGCTGAAAACATCGTTCCTGCAATACGCGCAGCAGCGCGGCCAGTTCGTCTCTGAACTTCAAAGCGAAGTGCGCGCGCTCGGCGACGATCCGCAGACGACAGGGAGCGTCGCGGGAGCCTTGCATCGCGGCTGGATCAATATCAAATCCGCCGTCACCGGCAAGGACGAGCACAGCATTCTGGAAGAGTGCGAGCGAGGCGAAGATTCAGCCAAGAAAAATTACCTGGAGGCGCTGAAAGAGAATCTGCCGTCGAACATCCTGAACGTCGTCGACCGCCAGTATCAGGCGGTCGTCGCCACGCACGATACAGTGCGCAGTTGGCGCGATCGAACCGGTAAGGCCAGCACGGCCAGCGCGTAATTGAGAGTCGCCTGGCGGTCAGGGCAAGGCCTTTCAAATCGCCTGCGGCTTATTCACGCTGGCACATCTGGCATCGGCCTTGCTACAAATCATGAGGTTGGAGGAGCAGATAAAAATAGCGGGTAACGAATCCGACGCAGTGTCAGGAACACAGGCCTGCCTGCCTCTACTCCATACAGACTCGTTCTCTATGAAGTCATAGTGGAATGAACGCGACCGATAGGAGTGCAGGTAGCCTTAGAAGTTGCCCGGCATCTGCTCAAGCAACATCAACTAGGAGGAAATGAAATGGCAATGCAAACCGATCCTGTTTGTAGTATGCAAATTGACGATCAAAATGCTTCCGAGAAATCGCAGCATCAAGGTACGACCTACTACTTCTGCTCTGCGGATTGCAAACGCAAGTTCGATCAACAACCAGAGCAATATGTGGGCAAACAGGCACAAGATAGCGATACTAAGGAATAGAAATTAAATAACCGCGCCAAGCTAAGATTTTATGTGAGCTTGGCGCGGTTATTCCCTTTTCGGTTCGAAGTCTGAAGGCTGAAGAACCGGTAACGCAGAGCGCGCGTCGCGTCACGTTGAGCGCCACCGCTTTTGAGGAAGAAAGTTTCAAAAGCTGTTGAAATCACTGAAAAGACAAGCAAAAGCTTACCTCCGGTTTGCGCATTCTGATCGTGGACGATCATGATGAGGCGCACCCACTGATGGAGATAATTCTGCCGGGATGCGGATTTGATTCAGGAGGAAATAGAATGAGGGAACCTCAGTTCGAAGCGCAACACCGCCGATTGGCAGAACAAGAGCGCGAACTTGCCGCCCTGCGGCTCAAGCTTGCCGCACAGGCTGCCAGCATTGCCGACCGTCGGGCCGACCGCGAGCGCGCTGACGCCGAAAGGGAAGACCTGCTCGCGCGTGCGCAACATTCCTGTGAGCAGGCCGAAGCCGTCAGCCGTTCCAAAGACGATTTCATCGCGCTCATCTCGCACGAACTCCGCGCGCCGCTCAATGCCATGCTCGGCTGGGCGCATGTGCTCAAAGACGGCAAGGCTGACGCGGCGACTCAGCAGCACGCCGTCGAGGTCATCGAACGCAGCGCCCGCACCCAGCAAAAATTGATCGAAGACCTGCTCGACACTGCGCGTATCACGAGCGGAAAACTGCGGCTGGAAACCGGCCCGGTTGACCTGGCACAAGTCGTCAAAGCGGCTGCCGACACTGTGCGCCCGGCCGCTGACGCGAAAGAGATCGAATTGGATATCAAGCTGCGCGGCGGCAGCAATATCATCACCGGCGATCCCGACCGTTTGCAACAAGCGCTCTGGAATCTGCTCTCAAACGCCGTCAAATTCACGCCCAACGGAGGCCGAGTGACGTTGCGCCTCGAACGGGCCGATCCGTATGTTCGCCTGACCGTGGCAGACACCGGCATAGGCATCAGTCCCGCTATCCTGCCTTACGTCTTTCACCGGTTTTATCAAGCTGATGCTTCTATCACGCGGCGCCATGGCGGACTGGGCCTGGGACTTTCGCTCGTGCGCCACCTGGTCGAATTGCACGGCGGTTCGGTTGAAGCGGAAAGCGCGGGCGAGGGGCAGGGCGCAACCTTCCGGGTCAATTTGCCGGTGCGCGCGCTGCGTAGTCAAAAGGTTGAGGTCGAGGAGAAAGGAGAAATTGACATGGAACAGGATGAACATTTAGATTTCCAGTCAACCCAAAACGGTTGGTCGAACACGCTCCCCGGCAGGCTTGCCGGATTGTGGGCGCTTGTAGTGGACGACGAAGCGGATGCGCGCGAGCTGGTTGCAACGCTGTTAAACCAGTGCGGCGCTCGCGTGACGACGGCGGCGTCGGCGGCTGAGGCTTTCACGCTTTTGCGTGAAGGCGAAGCGGGAGCGCGCCCTGATGTGCTGGTTTCCGACATCGGGATGCCCGATGAAGACGGCTATCAATTGCTCCGCCGCGTCCGCGCGCTTGGGCGGGAGCAGGGCGGTTCGATCCCCGCCATCGCGCTCACGGCCTTTGGGCGCGCGCGCGACCGCATCAAGGCGCTTTCGGCAGGCTTTCAGACTCACATCCCTAAACCGGTCGAACCCGAAGAGTTGATGATGGTGATTGCCGGGTTGACCGGGTACGCGCAGAATGCCGAATTATGGGCAAAGCAAAAATCCTGATTATTGATGACGACCCGACGATGTTGGACTTGGCCGGTTACCAACTTCGGCAGCGCGGCTACGCAGTGACGACGGCGGAAACCGGCGAGGCCGCGTTGCGGTTGAGCGTCGCAGAACGCTACGAACTGGCGCTGACCGACCTGCACTTGCCTGACATTGATGGCATCGAATTGGTGAAACGGCTGAAAGAAGCCGCGCCGGTGATGGAGATCATTATGATCACCGGCTACAGCTCAGTCACCGACGCCATCGAGGCGATCAAGGCGGGCGCGTTCTATTTCATCGAGAAGCCCGTCGAATTCGAAGGCTTGTTCGTGTTGATCGAAAAGGCGCTTGAACGCGGCAGCCAGAACGAAGAAATCAGGCTGCTGCGCGGCCGGCTGAGCGCGCTCGATTCTTATTACAACATCATCGGCAGCAGCAAGCCGATGCAGAAAATATACGAGATCATTGACGGCGTAGCCGAATCTGACGCCAACATTATGATCACGGGCGAATCTGGCACGGGCAAGGAATTGATCGCCAACGCCATCCATTACCGCAGCCTGCGCGCCAAGAAACCCATAGTCCAAATCAACTGTTCGGCGTTACCAAAAGAGTTGTTCGAATCGGAACTCTTCGGTCACACCAAAGGCGCGTTCACCGGCGCGGTGTCAGAGAAAGCTGGCTTGATCGGGCGCGCCACCGGCGGCAGCCTGATGCTCGACGAGATCGCAGAGATGCCGCTTGACCTGCAACCCAAGTTGCTCCGCGTTTTGCAGGAGCGCGTCTATTATCCCGTGGGCAGCGAGAAAGCGAACGCCGCTGATTTCCGGCTGATCTCCGCCACCAACCGCGATCCGCTCGCAGCCGTGCGCGGCGGACAGTTACGTGAAGACCTTTATTACCGCATCAACACGATCGAGATTCATGTGCCGCCGCTGCGCGAACGCGCCGAAGACGTCCAGCATCTGGCCGAACACTTTCTGCGGCTTTACGCCGAAAAATACCGGCGACCGGTTCAGATGATCTCTCAACTGGCTTACGAACACTTGTTTTCTTATCACTGGCCGGGCAACGTGCGTGAATTGCAGAACGTGATGGAACGCGCTGTCCTGCTCTGCAAAGGCGACATCATCGAAATGGACGCGCTCCTTACCAGCCAACCCGCTCTCAAAAGCCAGGTTGCCATTGCGCCATTGGAAGCCGCGCAGCCTACGCCATTCACACTTCCGACACTAGATGAGCTAGCGCGGCTGATCGTCCGGCAACTGCCCGAAAAGAATAGCGGCAAAACGCGCGCGGACCTGATTTCGCAATTGGAAGGCGAACTGGTCAAGGCGGCTCTCAAACGCACGCATGGGAACAAACAGGCGGCGTCCAATCTGCTCGGCGTTTACCGCCCACGCCTTTACAACCTGCTCAAAAAACATAGCTTGACGAACTTCAACTCGGAGGTTGATTACGTGTCCGTTGAAACCGCCCTGATCGAGCCGGAAATGCGCGGGCCGGAAATCTTGGCGGCTTGATCTTTTCCACTAGCCCAGCGGTTCACCGCTGGGTAAAACGTGTGCGAACAATAGTCAGCCCGCTTTAGTGGGCTTTGTTCCCGGCTTTAGCCAAAGGCTGTTGGCCTTTGGCTAAAGCCGGAGACAAGCCCGGTGAACCGGGCTGGCGAATTACTGCCACCGCCAACCCAGCCGTGAACGGCTGGGCTAATGGAAAATTGTTCCAATGTTGCTGTGCTTCGATCTAGGAAGAGGTGGCAACGCTTCCCCTCGTAATGAGTCTGTAACTCGCGCGCAAAATGATCGCGCCGAAAATAGCGGCGATCCACCCAGCCTCGTAACCCACCCCACCCCAGAGCGCCCGACCGATGAAAGTCCCTATAACCGCGCCGACCATTCCGATTAAGCAGAAAATTCGAGGAGGATAGTTATGATCCTGACTAAGAGACACCTGCGCTGAAAGCCAGTTTGGCACGTTCAAGCAGGCTGTTCACCACAATTAGTAGTTCATCCAGCTCGACCGGTTTGGGGACGTGCATCTGAAACCCGGCCCGCAGCGCCTGCAAACGGTCTTGGGGGCGGTTATGCGCGGTCAAGGCAATGGCGGGCAACGTGGCGCGACTATGTTCACGTTCCCAGAGGCGCAGGCGGCGCAATAGGCTGTAGCCGTCTTCTTCCGGCATGCTGATGTCAGAGATCAGGATATGGGGCCGCTCTAAGGCGCTAATAAGCGCGGGCCAGGCGGCGGCGGCTGTCGCAGCTTTCGTGACAGTAGCGCCCTGCGCCTCCAGCAGTAACATCAGCAGTTTCAGTGCGTCGGCATCGTCATCTACGATGAGCGTGGTCACACCTTGCAGGCAAAGCGGCAACACCAAAGTGGCCGGTGTAAAGTCAGCGTCAGGCGGCGCCGCTGGGAGGCTCTCTGGGGCTGCCTGCGCGGCGGCGCGGATTGGCAGCCGGACGGTGAAAGTAGCGCCGCAGCCCGTGCCCGCGCTCACCGCTTCAATCGTCCCGCCGTGTAATTCGACGATCTGTTTGACCAGCGCCAGCCCCAGCCCCAAGCCCCCGTAGCGCCGCGAATTCGAGCCGTCCTGTTGTGAAAACCGCTCGAAGACGTGCGGCAAAAAGTCAGGCGTGATGCCCTGACCGTTATCGCTCACTGTCAGCACGACGTGCCCTGGCTCGGCTTGCAAACTAAGTTTGATGGAGCCGCCGATGGGGGTGAATTTGACGGCGTTGGTGAGAAGATTCCAGACCACTTGTTGCAACCGCGCGGCGTCGCCCGTGATCGCGCTTTCACTAGGGATGAAACCGTCGTCCAGGGTGGTTTGCAGCGTCAGGTTTTTGGCCTGGGCCGAAGAGCGCCCGGCAGCGAGCGCATCGTGGATGATGCCGGTGAAGTTGAGCGGCGCGATTTCGAGCCGCAGCTTGCCGGTCGTGATGCGGGCGGTGTCGAGCAGGTCGTTGATCAATTCGTTCTGCCGCTCGCCGTTGCGTTTGATGATCTCGGCGAACTCGCCGATGTCGGGTGCAAGCTGGGCGCAGCGCACGCTGAGCAGCCGCGCATAGCCGAGCATCGCATTGAGCGGCGAGCGCAGTTCGTGCGAGACAACCGCCAGGAATTCGTCCTTGGCGCGGTTGGCCTCTTCGGCCAGCGCGCGCGTCTGCTGCTCCTGTTCAAGTATGCGTTCGCGTTTGTTCTCGACGAGTTTGCGTTCGGTGGTGTCCTCAATGGCGAGCAGGATCAACTCCGATTGGTTGCCCGGCTGACGGACGCGGCGTGCATTGAGCCGCATGACCTTTTGCCCGATGGTCTGGAAGTCGTGTTCCACTTCGTAATCGTGGACGGGGTGGCGGTCGCTCAGGACTTCTTCCAGCAGCGTCCGCAAGGCGGGAATATCCCACTGCCGATTGCCCAGGTCGTAGATAAACTGGTTCTCAGTCTCTTCCGGCGAGACGTGAAAGATTTCGTAGAAACTCCGATTCGCCGTCTTGACCCGGAGGTCTTTGCTGAGCACGAGGAAAGGCTCGCGCAAAGTCGCAATCAGGTTCTC
>JAYUCP010000640.1:0-7542 GCA_043740245.1 Acidobacteriota bacterium
GGCGGAAACCAATCAACCGGCGCTGCGCCACCAGAACTATTTTTACGGCGGGTGGACGCATGTCTTCGGCGCGACGGTGATCAACGAATTCCGCTACACGTACAGCAATCGCATCAACCATCAAATCTCGTTCGGCGTGGGCGAACCTTGGCCGTCGCGCTTGGGGTTGAAGGGCGTGCCGGACGACGCCTTTCCACAAATCAGCGCGGCCGGCGTAACGGCGCTCGGTTCCGGCAATCACGAACGCGCGCAACTGCCTATCCAGCAGCATCAATTCGTCAACAACCTTTCGCTGACGCGCGGACGCCACGCGCTGAAGTTCGGTGCGGAGCTGCGCGAATCGCTCAATTTTGAAATTCAGCGGACTTCGATTTCGGGCCAGTTCGGTTTCGCCACCACGCCGACCGGCTTGCCGGGTAGCGCGGCGACGGGCAACGGCTTCGCGTCGTTGCTGCTGGGCTTCCCGACCAGCCTGAGTTTGCGCGAGACCGAGGCGCTGGATCGTTACAGTTGGTATCTGGCGGGCTTTGCGCAGGACGACTGGACGGTGACGCAAAACCTGACGCTCAATTTCGGCGTGCGCTTGGAAACCGATACGCCAATCACCGACCGCGACCAACGCATGAACGGCTTCGACCCGGCGGCGATCAATCCCGTATCAGGCACGCCTGGCGTGGTCAAGTTCGTTGGCGTGGACGGCTATTCGACGCAGCCCTACGCGACCGACTGGAACAACTTCGGGCCGCGCTTCGGTTTTGCGTGGAAGCCATTCGGCCTTAAGAAGACCGTCGTGCGCGGCGGCGCGGGCGTGTTCTTCGCGCATCCCTTCGATCACGGCGCGCCCAATTCGGCCTCGCTCGGTTATGAAAAATCGGCGACGCTCAATTCGCCGGACAACGGCGTTACCGCGCCTTTTTACCTGCGCGACGGCGTGCCCGCGCTCAATTTGGGCGGCGCGGCGCGCAATGACAGCTTTGGCGCGGTGCGTGTGGGGCAGGCGGCGACGACGGCGGTGACCTTCTTCGAGCGCAACCGCCGCACGGGGTATTCCGAACAATTCAACCTGGGGGTGCAGCACGAACTGCCGCGCAACGTGGTGTTCGAGGTCAGCTACGTCGGCAATCTTTCGCGCAAGCTGGCCAGCAGCAACATCTCGATCAACCAGGTCACGCCCGAAAAACTGGCCGCCGCGCGCGCGACGAATGTAGCGCCCACGCAGCGCGATCGCCCCTTCCCGCAATTCAGCGGCGTGACGGTCCTGCTGCCCGCCTTCGGCATCTCGAACTATCACGCGCTGGTGCTGCGCGGCGAGAAGCGATTTGCGTCGGGCTTCAACCTGCTGACGACCTACACCTGGGCGAAGTTTTTGAACGACGTGGACGAAGGCGGCGCCTCGCTTGGCAACGAGCCTCCGTACTCGAACTACTACAACCGCGAAGCCGATTATGGCCCGTCGGCCAACGACGTGCGCCATCGCTTCACCTTGAGTTCGGTCTATGAACTTCCCTTCGGACGCGGCAAGCGGTACTTGAGCCAGAGCAAAGCTGGCATCATCTTCGGCAACTGGTCGGCCAGCGTGGTGGCGCAGTTGCAAACCGGCCCGCCGACGACCGTGACGACGCAGACCAACAGCTCCAACGCTTTCTCGGCGGGCGGCCAGCGCGCCGACGTGTCACGCGATCCGAATCTGAACGCCGGGGAACGCACGCTGCTGCGCTGGTTCGACACCTCGGCCTTCGCGCAACCGGCGAACTTCACCTTCGGCACCAGCGGGCGCGGCATCCTGCGCGGCGACGGGACGGTCAACTTCGATTTGTCGCTGCTGAAGAATTTCTACTTCGCCGAACGGAAAGGCTTCCAGTTCCGCGTCGAGCTGTTCAACGCTTTCAATCATCCCGATTTCGGTTTGCCAGGCGCGACTTTTGGCGGCGCGGGCTTCGGCGTGGTGTCGAGCGCACGCAGCGGACGGACGATTCAACTGGGGCTGCGGCTGGCATTTTGACAATGACAGCAGGGAGCCTGGTGTCGGGGGAGGAAGTATGAAGCGAATCAGCAACACGAATGAGGAGAACTGCAATTGATGCATCGCCGGATGATTTTCGTTTCGTTACTGGCAGTGCTGCTGGCAGGTGCGCCTGCGCCGCAGGCGCAAACCGGCGAGTGGCGGCGCCAGCCGAGCGGCGCACACGGCAAACCGAACTACTTGTTCATCGCCATTGACGATTTGAACGATTGGGTCGGTTGTTTGGGCGGCCATCCGCAAGTCAAAACTCCGAACATTGACCGGCTCGCCGCGCGCGGGACGCTCTTTGCCAACGCGCACACCCAGGCGCCGCTCTGCAACCCGTCGCGCACGAGTTTGCTCACCGGGTTGCGGCCTTCGACGACGGGCGTTTATGCGCTGCAACCGAAGCTGCGGGATGTGGCGTCGCTGAAGGACGCGGTGACGCTGCCGCAGGCACTTCAACGCGGCGGTTACCGCACGCTGGGCGTGGGCAAAATCTTTCACGACAATCTGCCGGCGGCGGAACTCGCGCGCGAGTTCGAGGTGTGGGGCGAGGTCGAGCATTATAAAACCACCCCCGCCCGCAAGTTCGTCACGACGCCCGACCCGATCAAATTGATGGACTGGGGGCCGTTCCCTGAAAAAGATTCCGAGCACGACGACTGGAAGGTTGCAGATTGGGCGCTTGAGCAACTCAAGACAAAAGCGCCACAGCCGTTCTTGCTGGCCGTCGGATTGCGGCTGCCGCACGTGCCGCTCTATGCGCCGCAAAAGTGGTTCGATCTTTATCCCGACGACAAACTGGTCATGCCGCCGGTCAAAGAGGACGACCGCGCTGACGTGCCCGAATTCGCCTGGTATCTGCACTGGAAATTGCCCGAGCCGCGCCTGTCGTGGTTGCGGGCGAATAATCAGTGGCGGCCACTGGTGCGCGGGTATCTGGCGACGATCAGTTTTATGGATGCTCAGGTCGGGCGGTTGCTCGACGCGCTGGAGGCAAATGAGCTGGCCGACAACACGGTCGTCGTGCTGTGGTCAGATCACGGCTGGCATCTGGGTGAGAAGGGCGTCAGCGGCAAGAACACACTGTGGGAACGCTCTACCCGCGTGCCGCTCATCTTCGCGGGGCCGGGCGTGGCGCGCGGCGCGCGCTGCGCCAGCCCGGTTGAGTTGCTCGACCTTTACCCGACGTTGGTTGAATTGAGTGGCCTGCCGCCGAAAGCAGGACTGGAAGGCCACAGCCTTGCGCCGCTGCTTAAAGACGCCACGGCCAAGCGCGCGTGGCCGGCGATCACGACGCATAACCGGGACAATCACGCGGTGCGCAGCGAGCATTGGCGCTACATCCGCTACGCCGACGGTTCGGAAGAACTCTACGATCACCGCCGCGACCCGAACGAATGGACGAACCTGGCGCGCGACCCGCGCTATGCGAAAGTGAGCGCCGCGCACCGGCGCTGGCTGCCAAACGTAAATGCCCCGCCCGTGCCCGGCAGCGCGGCGCGGCTGCTCATCAACGAAAACGGCGTATGGATGTGGGAAGGCAAGCCGATTCGCAAAGAAGACAAGGAACCGTAACGACTCTGGAGGGCGGAAGCGCATGAAACTCGCTTCGCCCTTCACTGCGCCAGCGGTTCTCTTTGTCTGGAGAAAAATAAAATGACGAAACGAGTGACGTTGATCTCAATCCTTGCTCTGGCCTCCTTCATTGCTTTGTTTGCGCAATCCACACTTCAAGCGTGGCCACAATCGAGCACGAAGCCCAACATCGTCCTGATCTACCTGGACGATCTCGGCTACGGCGACGCGTCTTGTTATGGCGCAACGAGCCTGAAGACGCCGAATATTGATCGGCTGGCGAAAGAGGGGCTGCGCTTTACCGACGGCCATTCGGCGGCGGCGACCTGCACGCCGTCGCGCTACGCCTTGATGACGGGCGAATACGCCTGGCGAAAGAAGGGAACGGGCGTGTTGCCGGGCGACGCGGCGATGATTATTGAGCCGGGGCGCGCGACGTTGCCTTCGTTGTTGCAAAAGGCCGGGTATCAAACGGGTGTGGTCGGCAAATGGCATCTCGGTCTGGGGCCGCGGGGCGGGCCGGATTGGAATGGCGAGATCAGGCCGAATCCGAATGACCTGGGCTTCGCTTACTCGTTCATCATGGCTGCGACGGGCGACCGCGTGCCGACCGTGTACATCGAAAACCGCCGCGTCGCCAGCCTTGACGCCGCCGATCCGATCCGGGTGGATTACGACAAGCAGATCGGCGACTGGCCAACGGGCAAAGCCAATCCCGAATTGCTGAAGATGCATCCCAGCCACGGCCACGACATGACCATCGTCAACGGCGTCAGCCGCATCGGTTATATGGCCGGCGGCAAGTCCGCGCTGTGGAAAGATGAAGACATGGCCGATCTTTACACAAGCAAAGCGGTCTCTTTCATCGAGCAGAATAAAAACAAGCCGTTCTTTTTGTACTTCGCCACGCACGACCCGCACGTGCCGCGCATGCCGCACCCGCGCTTCGTGGGCAAAACCGCGATGGGGCCGCGCGGCGACGCCATCATCGAGGCCGACTGGTGCGTGGGCGAGATTCTGAATGCCCTGGATCGGCTGAAGCTGGATCGGAACACGCTGGTCATTTTTACCAGCGACAACGGCCCAGTCGTTGACGACGGGTACAAAGACGATGCAGTCGAAAAGCTCGGCAGCCACAGACCCGCCGGGCCGTTGCGCGGCGGCAAGTACAGCAACTTCGAAGGCGGCACGCGCGTGCTGTTCATCGTGCGCTGGACAGGGCGGGTGAAGCCCGGCGTTTCCGCTGCGCTCATCTCTCAAATAGATTTTCTCGCCTCGTTTGCCGCGTTCACGAATCAGCAGCTTGGCGACGCCGGCGCGCCCGATAGCTTCAACGTTATGCCCGCGCTGCTCGGCAAATCGAAGATGGGCCGCGAGCATCTGGTCGAGCAGGCCAGCGCGCTCTCGCTGCGCGAGGGGCCTTGGAAATACATCGAGCCGAACAACGGGGTGAAGCTTCAAAAGAACACCAACACCGAGACGGGCAACGATCCCGGCGGGCAGCTTTACAACCTGGCCGTTGATCTTGGCGAAACGAAGAATGTGGCAGCCGGGCAGCCGGACAAAGTCAAACAGATGGCGGCGCTGCTGCAACGGATTAAACAGAACGGGAGAAGCAGGAAATGAAACGAATCGTTCAACTCTTCTTGCTATTGCTCACTGCTTGTCTGCCTGCTGCTGTCTGCTTCGCGCAGCCGGCCTCGCCCCAGCCAAACGTGCTGCTGATCATCACGGACGATCAGGGCTACGGCGACCTGGGGCTGCACGGCAATGAACACGTCAGAACGCCAAACGTGGACCGGCTCGGACGCGAGAGCATCCGGTTCGAGCGCTTCTTCGTCAGCCCGCTGTGCGCCCCGACGCGTGCAAGCCTGCTGACCGGGCGTTACAGCTTGCGCACCGGCGCGAAGGGCGTCGCGCAAGGGCTGGAAACCATGCGCGCCGAAGAAGTGACCATCGCCGAAGCCCTTGGCGCGGCGGGCTATCGCACGGGACTGTTCGGCAAATGGCATAACGGCGAGCATTATCCTTACACGCCGAACGGGCAGGGTTTTGCTGAAAGCTTCGGATTCAACCTCGGCCATTGGAACAACTACTTCGACACGACGCTCGAACATAACGGACGTCCGGTCAAAACCAAAGGCTTTATCACCGACGTGCTGACCGACGCCGCGCTCGCGTTCATCAATAAGAACGGGACGAATCGCCGGCAGCCGTTCTTCTGCTACCTGGCCTATAACGCACCGCATTCGCCATTTCAGGTTCCCGACCGATACTTCGATTACTACAAGTCGAAGGGCTTGGACGACACGCTGGCGAGCGTGTACGGGATGGTCGAGAACATGGACGAGAACATCGGGCGCGTGCTTCGGCGGCTCGACGAACTGAAGCTGCGCGACGACACCATTGTCATTTTTATGACCGACAACGGGCCGAACGGCGCGCGCTTCAACGGCGGGATGCGCGGGACGAAAGGCAGCCTGCACGAAGGCGGTTCGCGCGTGCCCTTCTTCCTGCGCTGGCCGGCGCGCTTCAAGCAGGCGCGGCTGGTGAAACCAATCGCCGCGCACATTGATTTGTTTCCAACGCTGATTGAATTGTGCGGCATGCCGATGCCGCAAACCCTGCCGCAAGATGGCCGCAGCCTGGTTCCATTGCTGGAAGGCAAGGAAGCAGACTGGCCGGAGCGAACGCTCTTCACGCAGCACCAATTGCCGAAAGACCTGAACCGCCCGATAGGCGCGGTGCGAACGCAGCAATACCGCCTGGTCAACGAAGGGCGCGGCTGGGAACTCTTCGATATGCGGAGCGATCCGGCGCAGCAACACAACCTCGCAGCCGAACGGCCTGAGGTGGCGAAGAGATTGACTGAAAGCTTTGAAAGCTGGTGGCGCGAAATCCTGCCGCAGACTGGTCATCAAGGATCGGCGATTACGGCCATTCCCGCCATTCCGGCCATTTCGGTTGGATACGCCAAAGAGAATCCCGTTGAGTTGCCCGTCCCGCAAGCGCGGTTCACCGGCGGGTTGCGCTTCAGCGGCATCCATCCGAACAACGCCTGGCTGACGGGATGGACGAATCTTGAGTCCACTGTCGAATGGGAACTGGATGTTGTGCGGGCGGGACGTTACGCGGTGAGCCTGCAATACCTCTGTCCCAAAGCCGACGCCGGATCGCGCGTCGAGATCAGCGTTGCCGGACGCACAACGGCAGCGACCGTGCGAGCAACCACGGGTGGGCAAATCAACTCGCCTGACCGCGTGCCGCGCACCGAAGTTTATGAAATGGACTGGGCGAGGCTGCTCGCCGGGGTTCTGACGCTCCCGCAAGGCCGAACCAAACTGACCGTGCGCGCGCTGACGAAACCGGGCGGCGCGGTGATGGATCTGAAATCCGTCGCGTTGAAACGCCTCGACTGAAAACCGAAAGAGCGAGATTCCCACCATGAGGCTTGAAGAACCTGGATCACGCGCAAAATACCTGCTGCCGCTTTGCCTGCTCGGCCTGTGCTTGTCGTCCGGTGCACAACCGCAAGCAAGCGTGGCCGCCACGCAAACGCCAAAGCGCCCGAACATTCTTTTCGCCATCGCCGATGACTGGGGCTACGGCCACGCGAGCGCGTATGGCAGCAAGTGGGTTTCGACGCCAGGCTTTGATCGCGTGGCGCGCGCGGGGCTGCTTTTCACGCGCGCCTACACGCCAAATGCGAAATGCGCGCCGTCGCGCGCGATCATCCTGACCGGGCGCAATTCGTGGCAGCTCGAAGAGGCCGCCAACCATATCCCCTTCTTTCCGGCGAAGTTCAAAACCTGGGCGGAAGCGCTGGGCGAAAAAGGCTACTTCGCCGGGATGACCGCGAAAGGCTGGGCGCCGGGCGTGGCGAACGACGCCCATGGCAAGGAGCGTCAGATGGCCGGGCAGCCGTTCAATAACCGCAAGCTTCAGGCTCCGACATCCGG
>JAYUCP010000641.1:0-19002 GCA_043740245.1 Acidobacteriota bacterium
ACCAACGTAGTCTGCCCCCGGTGGCAGCAGACGGAACCGAGGGCGTCAAAGGCGACCGGGGCAGACACGCAGGTCTGCCCCCTACGTTAGGTTCATAATCCCAGCAAAGCCAGTCACAAGAAAATGTCTGTTTGAAGATCCGGCCTTGGTGGTCAGGCCTCAGTTCATCAGGTTAGTCGGTTCATCACCAGCGTGCGCAAGATACTGCGCGCGCGTCGTCAGCGTCTTTAGCCAGAGCGGAAAGTGTTTTGTCTGAAACGGAAATGCGCGGGCAGGCCCGAGCCACGCGTCAGGCGGCGTCGGTGACAGTCCAAATGGTGTTGGAAAAATGCGGGTTGATGTAAACGTCCTTGCGGATGCCCTGGCGGTTTTGCTGCCGCCAGACGCCGGGCGCGACCCCGGCGATTTCGCTGAAAACACGGGTGAAATGATGGATGCTCTTGAAGCCGGTCAACTCGGCGATCTCTTTCAAGGCATAGTCGGAATAGCTGATTAACTCCTGTGCGTGTTCGACGCGGCACTGCAACAAATAGCGCATGGGCGGGAGGCCCACCGACTCCTGAAACTTTTGACGAATCCGGCGGTCGGAAAGGCCCAGGGCGCGCGCGATTTCGGGCAGATGCACGTCTTCGGCGTAATGTTGCTGAATGAATTCGACCACGCGCTTGCTGCAGGCGTCCGCCGGGCCGCCGGGCGGCAGGCGGACGAGTTGCAATGCCCGCGCGGGCCGCCGTTCGTGGCGCAACAACAGGATCAGCAGTTCCAGCAAGTAAGCGCCGCACAGTTCGCGGAAGAGCGGGCCTCTGCCCTCGCCTTCCTGCCGGATGCGTTCAAACAGGTGCGGAATGGCCGGGTCGTTGACGGCAAACTGGCTGGCCGCCCGGAGCAGCGTGTGCTGCAAATGCGCGTCTTTCGCGATGAACTTGATGTCCAGCGTTTTGACGACCGAGGCGACGGTCAGTCCGTGGCGCTGCTGCGGTTTGAGCAGGAACAACTCGCCGTGCGCGATGGGTTGTTCGCGGTTGTCGAGCAGGAAACTGCCGTTGCCGCTTAGGAAGTAGATGATCTGGAAATAGTCGTGCTCGTGCGGCTCCAGCTTCCACGACGGCTGGTAATCGTAGCGGGCCGTCCATAAAACTTCTACCGACGAGGTGAGCATATCCGCTTCCGCAAACAGGCGGTCCCAGCAGCTTCAGGTCGTGATCGGTCTTGCGCCGGTCTTGAGATTGGTTTTACCACTTACAAAGACTGATAGACTTATACCACGCCCGGAAAAAAAGTGTCAATGCTAGTTTTGCTGACTAGCCACAGTTGTCGTGATTGACAAAGCGCGCGGCTGAGTAGTACACAGTGCCGAGTTCTTGGCAGATTGGTAATACCTCTCTGCCGGAAACAGCGCAAGGGCTTTGCGCGAGGCAATGAGATGAAGATTATCGAACTGGATGTGCGTGACATACGCTTTCCCACCTCGCGCGCGCTGGACGGCTCGGACGCGATGAACCCCGACCCCGATTATTCGGCGGCCTACTGCATGCTGAAAACCGACTCAGGCCCCACAGGCCACGGCCTCACCTTCACCATCGGGCGCGGCAACGAACTCTGCGTCGCCGCGATTCGCGCGCTCGCGCCGCTGGTCACCGGCATGACTGTCGCCGAGTTTGCCGCCAATCCGGGCGCGGCCTGGCAGCGCCTCACGGGCGACAGCCAGTTGCGCTGGGTCGGGCCGGAAAAAGGCGTGATCCATCTAGCGACGGCGGCGGTCGTCAACGCGCTGTGGGATTTGTACGCCAAAGCTGAAGGCAAGCCGCTGTGGAAGCTGCTGGTGGATTTGACGCCTGAACAGGTTGTCGCCTGCGTGCCGTTCAAATACATCACGGACGCACTGACGCCTGACGAAGCGTTGGCGATTTTGCAGCGCAATGCGCCCACACGCGGCGAGCGCGAAGCCGAGATGCGCGCACATGGCTTCCATGCTTACACAACTTCGGCGGGCTGGTTGGGTTACAGCGAAGAGAAGATGCGCGGGCTGTTGCGCGCGGCCGTCGCGCAAGGCTGGACGCATTTCAAAATGAAAGTCGGCCGCAACCGCGACGACGATTACCGCCGCGCCGCGCTGATTCGCGCAGAGATCGGCTGGGAACGCAAACTGATGATGGATGCCAATCAGGTCTGGGACGTCAACGAAGCGATTGACTGGATGCGCCCGTTGGCCGATTTCAAACCGCATTGGATCGAAGAGCCGACCAGCCCCGACGACGTGCTGGGCCACGCGGCGATTGCGCGCGCGCTGGCGCCGCTCAAGGTCGCCACGGGCGAGCATTGCCAAAACCGCGTGATCTTCAAACAACTGTTGCAAGCCGGGGCGATCAGTTTTTGCCAGATTGATGCGTGCCGGTTGGGCGGCGTGAATGAGGCCATCGCGGTCTTGCTGCTGGCCGCGAAATTCGGCGTGCCGGTCTGTCCGCACGCGGGCGGCGTGGGGCTGTGCGAATATGTGCAGCACCTGACGCTCTTTGATTACATCTGCGTCGGAGCCTCGCTGCAAGACCGGCTGCTCGAATATGTTGACCATTTGCACGAGCATTTCATTGACCCGGTCGTCATCAAAGATGGAAGATACCTGCCGCCCAACGCGCCCGGTTACAGCATCACGATGAAAGCGGACTCGTTGGCGCGCTATGAATATCCACACGGCGCGGCCTGGCGTGAATTTGAAGCAGGCTGAGGCGCCAACGGCACAACAATGCCCAGAGCAAAAACTGCGACCACCACCACCACACCCGCCAGCGACCACAACGGCCCCACCGCCGAACACGTCGTCGCGCGCATCCACGGCATGATCGCGCGCGGCGAATTGCACCCCGGCGACCGTTTGCCGGCGGAACGCGAACTTTGCAAACAACTCGGCATCAGCCGCCCTTCGTTGCGCGCGGGCATTCGCATGCTGGTGACGATGGGCGTGCTGCATTCGCGGCAAGGGTCTGGCACTTACGTCGCCGATTCGCCGAGCCTGGACAGCGAACAGCTCAGCCTGATGGCCGCCTTGCACGGGTTCACCTTCGATCAAATGTTCGAGGCGCGCCGCGTGCTGGAAGTCCAAATCGCGGGACTGGCTGCCGAACGCGCCTCGGGCGAAACGCTGGCCGTGCTGGCCGAAGAACTGGCGAACTTGTACGCGACGTTGAATGATCCGCAGCAGTATCTGATTCACGACATCAAATTCCACCGCGCCATCGCCGCCGCCTCAGACAATCCGATCCTCGCCGCGCTGGTCGAAATGGTTTCCGCCGTGATGTACGACCGGCGGCGCGCCACCATCGGCCGCGCCCACGATTTCAACGAATCGCAGGGCATGCACCAACGCATCTACCGCGCCATCCGCAATCACAAAGCCGACGAGGCGCGCGCCACTATGCATGAACATCTATTGCTGGCGCAGCACGCCTATCGCACTGAAGAAGCCAGGCCGCAGCCAGACAGGCAGGCAAGCCCGCCCGTTAAGCGCAGCACCAAACGAAAACGCTGAGTCCACCTGGGAGCGCGGGCGTCCCCGCCCACTATGAAAGAAGCCGCGCAGCGTTCCTTTTCCCTCACTCCGGCATTAGCGAAAAGAGGAATAAGGAACGCTCCGCGGCTTCTTTTAGCAAGCAAGGATGCTTGCGCTCCCAGGGGTGTTGAATCAGTAAAGATTGAATGTGAATTCGAGATTGCCGCGCACGCTGACGGGCACGCCGTCTTTGGTCGCGGGGTTGAAGCGTATTTTTAGCGCGGCTTCAATCGCTTTGCGCGTCAGGCCATCGGGCAAGCTGCGTATGACGCGAATTTCTTTGATCTCGCCTTCGGCGCTGAACACCACGCTCATGACTATCGTGCCTTGCACGAGGTTGAGGCGCGCCGCTTCGGTGTAGCGGGCTTTCTCGCGGGAAAGGATTGTGGGTCTGCCAACACCGTCTTTGCCCATCGCCGGTAAGTCGGCTGGTGTTGTGAGTGCTTTGGGATCAGCGCCAGGAACGAGCGGGACGACAGGTATTTGGTAACGGGCGGCTTCTTCGGGCGGAAATAGATCGGCGAGAAAGACTGCTAAATCGTCTGCCACGGCCTGCGCTTCTTTAGCCGTCGTGACCGGCGACACTGCATTTAGTTCCGTCCGCCGCTGCGGCGCAGCAGCCTCAGCGCGCTGCTTTGCTTCCGCTTGCAAGATGCGGCTGATATTTTTGAGTTGCACGTATTGCTGGGCGGCTTGGCCAAAATTCTCTTGCGCCAGATAAACTTTCCCTTGCTCATAGTACGCCGGCACATAGCCGGGATTTTCATCCAGCAGTTTGCCATAACTGGCGAGCGCCTCTGCGTAGCGTTTCAATGAGTAATAACTACGGCCCAGGTAATAGAGCGCCATTCGACGAGCTTCCGGCGTCAGTGCAATTTCAGCCGCTTGTTGCAAACTCAGCAAGGCGTTTTCGAATTCGCCTTTGCTATAGGCCTCGCGGCCTTGCATCAGCAATTCAGACTCTTTGGTTTGCGGCGGCAAGGCTGCGGCAGGCTGTTGCTGCCAGGTCGAGAAGAAGCCCATTTGCTTTTCAGCAAAGCTGGGACAGAGCGACGCGGACAAGACCGCGGCGAGTAAAAACGGCTGAAACATAAACACTCCTTTGTTACTTTGGTTTCGGCTTGGGCACAACAGATGACGTGATGAGCAACTCGCAAAGCGGTTCGTTCAGACTGACCGCCTTGGCCGTCTCATTCGGATTGTTCGGATTGTTGTCGGAATTATCCAGATAAGCCGTCGCTTCGAGGCGCGTGCCGCGCGGCAGTACAAGCGGCTTTCTGAATACGTAATCGGGTTGCCAATTGAAACGATAGTTACGCGCCCAAATCAACACTTCGCTGGAACCATCGGGGCGATGCGCCGTCACTTCGACCGATTGGCCGAAGGGAAAGAGCAGCGGGCGCACGGCAATCACCTCGGTGGCTTCGGTCAAGGTGAGCGTGGCTTTGACCGGTTGCAATTCATCTTTGGCCGCCAGCTTCACCGGCGCGGCAGTGAGCGCCACGTAGCGCACGGCTTTCGGCGCGACTTCTTTCGCTTGCGGTTTGGCGAAGTAAAGCGCCAGTTGGCTGCGGTCACGCGCAGCCTCGCCATTGAGGCGGTAATGAATGGTCATCTGAATTTGCGCGCCCGCCGGCAACAAACGCCCAGTGCCCGTGGGCAATTGCAACGGCGCTTGGCCTGGCGCCCATTGGCCCAGCAGGTTCGGATTGGCAACGCCAGCAGCCTTGCCGCACGGATTGCCCGCACCCGTGTGCAGCACGAACGTCGCACGTTGGACGAGCGGGCCATTGCCGGGTTGAAAATCCAGCGCGCGCAACCAGGCGTTTGCTTTCAAGCCGGTGGGCAACGCGTAACAGCGCGCGACTTCTTCACCTTCGCCGGAAAGCTGACTTTCCTTTTCGGGCTGCAAGAGTAAATCGGGCGCGCCCAAGGCCCAGCCGTTTTTCGCTGCGGGATAATGTTTGGCTTCGCCTTTGGGCGCGCCGCCTTCGACCCACGAAACAATCAGTTCGATCTCGCGCTGCGGCAAAATGTAGTCGTGCGCAAAGCTGCCGTAGCCTTTGACCGCCTGATAGGGCGGCATGCGTTTTTCCAGAATCTCTTCTTTGATGGCCTTGGCCCAGGGGCGCGCTTCTTCGTAGGTGCTGAGCGGGATGTCGCCTTTGACCTTGCCTTCGGTGTGGCAGCCCCAGCAGCTTTTTTGAAAGATGCGCGCGATTTCTTTGTTGAAGGTGACTTTGGTGGTGATGGGTTCGTGGGCGCTGGCTGGGGGCCGCCCAAACGAAAGCGCAACCAACAGCAAGACTGCCAGTAACCAACTGCCTTTATGGATAGATTTGACCGTCATTATTACTGCCTGAATAAGTTGAGCGGCTTCGGTTTTGAGCAAGAACCTTGTGCCGTCCCTACAGATCAAAGAGTTGAAGCAGCCGCGCAACATCAGCGCTGGTCATTTTTCGCAAGCCGTCATGTGCGCAAATCATGCAATCTTCGATTTTTACTTTTTTGATAATGTCTTTGCCCTCTCTATCAGGAACGCCTTTGAGATTGTAATGACATGGGTCGCTGCGAGAGTCGTCTAGCGCGGGCGTCCGGCTATTCGTAAAGACCTCCGGCGCGATTTCCCAGAAGATGACGGGCGTGCCCGCTGTTTGGGCGTAGTGCTGAACACAGTGACCACAGACACCACCTGGGCTTTGGTGGGCACACTCCAAGTGAATGATTGAGATCCCAGACCTGTCAGAGGAATCTTGGAAGGCATAACTAGCAAACTTTTCCTGTCTTTTAACGTAGTGTCGCTGAAAATTGAGTAGTCGTATGTAGGCCATTTTTGCAACGCAAACTCCTTGATCTTTTTCTTTACGCTCTCTGGCTGCATTCCTTCCTGGTAGAACAAGTCTTCGTCTCTGCGCGTGTGAACAACGGTGATTGTGCCACCAACCTTGACATCAAAGTCGTAGGACTCAGCCCCCACATAGGCCGACACCATCACGCTGCCATCTTCGGCAGGAAAGGCATCTGTATCTTTGAAGCCCGCGTCAACCAGTGCTTCTAACAGGGCGAAAGCAGTCTTCAATGCCTGCTGCTCGGCAGGCACTCCCCTATTGAAGTTCCAGCCGATTGGCAGGTAGGCAAAGCTGAGCAACTTTGCTTGTGTTTTATTATGTGTTGTCATCTTGTCGCTTGCTTTCCGGGGGGGCTAGCTTGTTTGCCACGTCGGTCATTACCTGAGCAAATTTCGATAAGACTTCCGTAGGTACCGTCACACGTGCCACGCATTCAGCCACAAAGCCCTCTCGCTTCATCTCTTCCACCGCTTCGGGGGAAAGCTCCGGTTGGAATGGCATGTCTAGCTCGAAGAATGAAAGCACAACACTACCAGCATAATGTTGAATCGCTAGGTGCTGAGCCACAACCGAAGGCAAGAAGTTTGTCATCTCAAAAAAAACTGGTACTTCAATTTCTTCCTCAGGGCCAACTTTGACACGCATTCCTATGTCCGAGTTTTTCATGTTGCGTTTTCTCCTTGCTCTTGCCTTCTACCGTCGCTACACGACTTTACGGCATCTTTGACATACCACCCCAGCCGTAAACGACTGGGTAAATTCGTCCTGCCACTAATGCGGTGTAGAAGCTACTTCTCGCTGCTGCTGCTCGCACTGCCCGCCGCCGGTTTCACAGGCGCACTATCGTTATAAAAACTGACCCAGCCGATCATCATCTCTTCCCACGTCTGCTCGCCCCACTTGACCAGCTTGGCCGGATCGGGGTTGAACTTGTTGGCGGGCGAGTTGTCGAAATGCGCGATGCATTCAATGCGTGTGCCCTTGGGCATCGCCACCGTTTCCTGCGGCACGTAGTAAGTCTGCCAGTTGAAATCGTAGCGCGGCACATTCAACAACACGCGCGAGGTGCCGTCGGGAAAGTAGGCGGTGTAAATGAAATCTTTGCCGCGCAGATGCATGTGCGGCATGAAGCTGGTGATGTGCGCGTCTTCGGTGAAGGTGTATTGCGAACGCACCTCGTGCGCCGCCGCACCCGCTGGGATTTCAAATTTCATCTGCATCACGCCGCGCGTCAACACCGCGCGTTTGACTGGCTCTTTGGCATAGATCAGGCCGAGCGTCGTCACGTCGCTGGTGGCCTTGCCGTTCGGCGTGTAGTGCATCTGGAAAACCAGTTCGGCCCCGGCGGGCACGCGGCGCGCGTAACCGCTCGGGAACTGCGCGGGCTGTTCGCCGGGCGCGGTGCCGCAAAGCAGGCTCTGTTCATTGCCGGTCGTGATGCCGGGCGCTTTGATGAAGACGATCACGTGATGCACGGCGTCGCGCCCGCTGCTGTTGATCTCGGCGGCCTGAATCCATTTGTCTTCGGTGAAGTTGGTCTTGACCGTCAGGTATTGATAGGCGACCACGCCCGTCGTGGGAATCTTCTGTTCGGGAATCGAGAAGGTCTGGTCGGGTTGGCCGATGTTCCAGCCGGCGATGAATTTGGGCGCGGGCGGCAATTCTTTCGGATTGCCTTCGAGTGCGCCGCCATTCACCCAAGCGATGATGGCGTCGAGGTCGGCTTGCGCCAGGCGGCGGTCATTCTTCCATTGGCCGTGCGCGGGGTCGGCGTGCCAGGGCGGCATCTGTTTGCTGGCGACTTGTTCCTTGATGGACTTGGCCCAGGGGCGCACGTCCTTGTAACTCAGCACCGAGAAGGGCGCGACCTCGCCGGGGCGATGGCACTCGGCGCAGTTTTTATAGAGGATCGGCGCGACGTCTTTGCTGTAGGTGACGGCTTTGGGCGCGTTGTTGGCGCTGGTCGTCAGCGTGACCAGACAGAAGGCCGCCAGGATTGTGGCGGTCGCGGAAATCAGCAATACTTTTTTCATCTTAGTTACCTTGTGTTAGTTGCTTGAAGGTTGGCTACGCCGTGGCAGCCTCGAAGGTGGAGAAGGCTGGCTGCGCGGCAGCCGGCTCAAAACGGAGCAGCATCACTTGATCGGGACGCAAGCCAAGCGACTCGTAAGTGCGCCCGTCACGGTCGCAAAACTCGACTTCGTACGCCTGGCCGCCCGCGAGCAATTCGACCACGGTGCCGACTTGCCCGCGCCATAACCCGGCTTCGGGCAGATCCGCCGTCAATGCGACCACGTCGAGTAGTTTGATTGTGTCAGCCATACTTGCCTCCCAACTCACAACGGGTAGCAGGTCGTCAGACGCGGTGGCTCCGAATCTTTTTCGCAAATCCAGCCACTGCGCACCAGCGCCTGCTTACCGTGCCATTCAAAAAGGAAATCTACGGTGTACCGCTGTCCAAATGAATCGTGCCGCCCTAACTGCGCGTCCTGCGTCTTGACGGCTTGTAAGACTGCCGCGCGCAAGGCCTCGGCATCGGCTGCCGTCAGTCCAAGCGCGGCGATAAACAACCGGGCTTTGTGTTTGCCCTCCGAGTGCTGCGGGTTTAGACAATAGTCGCGCAGCTTTCGCAGGTCTACGCTAGCGTGCTCCGCATTTGGAATCGTCATTCATCACTTAACCAATCAACGGCCCGCGCACAAACACAAAAGGTATACGCCCGCGTTCCTGACCCAATTGTAACAAGTGCTCACGCGCCGGGTACTCATCCAGGGAGGGCGAGGCTTCGATAATTTCACCGCCACAAACCAACATCCAGGTGGCCTTGCGCCGCGCCAGTTCCGCGTCAATCCAACCGCCGAGCGTTTGATAGGCGCGGAAGGCGATGGCATCGCGCTCCTCTTCAGACAACGCCAGATATTCGTCAAACGAAAAATCAAACAGCCCGGCGGCCAGCGCGGAGGCCGGTTGCCGCCGCATCGCCAGACGCTGTTCCACCGCCGCCAACTCGACGGGGTTGAGTTGATCCAGCACTTGCAACACCTGCTTCAGACTGACTGCTACTTCCGGCATGACGATTTACGACCTTTGCTGTTGTGAGTCTGGCGTGCCAGCTTGGTTGAACTGCTCAGCCGCGCCAGCAAGACGGCAGCATCTTATCCAAATCCACCGCCACCGCCAAACAAAGAATCGCCCACGCCGCCACACCCGGCCACACAAAGTTTTCTGCGTGCGGCCGCGCGTGACTGCGTGGGCGAATTCAACCCGCGTTTAGCGGCCAGCCGGCGCCGGGCCCGTCTGCAGCGATTTGCGCGGGAACTTATCTTCGCGCATCGCGGCGTTGTAAACGAACGCAGCCATAATGGTCGCCGCCTGCTTCATATCATCCGCCTGGATACGGTCGTACACATCCATGTTCGAGTGGTGCGTGCGGGTAGAGTATTCGACCTCATCCTGAATGAACTGGAAGCCCGGCAGGCCGACACCGTCGAAGGCCTGGTGGTCGGTGCCACCGGTGTTGTTGATGGTGATGGTTGACGCGCCCAAATCCTTGAACGGCGAGAGCCAAGCGCGGAAGATCGCACGGGCGGCTTCGTTGCCTTGCAGATAGACGCCGCGAATCTTGCCGGTGCCGTTGTCCAGATTGAAGTAGACCGAGAATTTATCGTACTCCGGTTTGGTGGTGAGCGGTCCTTGCGGGCCGCCAAAACCGCCCGGCCCGCCGCCACCCCGGGCCCCTGGCTGTCCTGGCGGGGCTGGGCGCGCGGCGAAGTGGTTGGCGACATAGGCGCGTGAACCCAGCAGGCCTTCTTCTTCGCCACTCCACAAACCAATGCGAATCGTGCGGCGCGGTTGCAAGCCCAGCGCTTTCAGAATGCGGACGGCTTCGATGGCCACCGAAACGCCCGCCGCGTTGTCGGTTGCGCCCGTGCCGCCGTGCCACGAATCCATGTGGCCGCCGAGCATGACGAGTTCGTCCTTCTTGTCCGTGCCGGGAATCTCGGCAACCGTGTTGTAGGCCGTCAAATCCTGGTTGTGGAACTGGGCTTTGATGTCCACTTCCATTTTGACCTTGAGGCCTTTGTCCAGGATGCGGAGGATACGGTTGTAGTGCTCAATGCCGATGGTGATCGAAGGCAGTCCGAGGGGCGCGTCTTTATCCTGCGAGCCACCACCTTGCACGAAGACCGTGCCGCCGTCACCGCGCCCAGCATCAACTAAAACTGCCGCGCCTTCGGCTTTCAGAAACTCAGCGCGCTTGTTGGCAAGTTCGCGCAACTGCTGGAACTGGGCCGGATTGCCTTGCGGCGGGCCACCGCGTTGTGGCGGACCTGCGGGCAACTCGGCGTTGGCCAACTTGAGCAGGTCTTCATCGGTCGCACGTGTGCCGGGCGCCTTGAACCAGGCGTTGACGGCGCGCACAGGCTGAGCCAGCACAATCGCACCTTTCAACTTGCCCTTGTATTTTTCAAAGTCGGCTTCGGTCTGGATGTTGGCAAAGATGACTTCGCCAACGACCGGGCCATTGGTTCCAGGCGTCCAGGCTTTCGGGTAACCGATGACCGGGAACGGCGTCGGCTCGGTGACGTGGATCGAGACTTTGTCGAACGACCAGCCACGACCAAACGTGCCCCACGGCTCGACATTCGCATTTACCAAACCATACTCAGTCAGCCGCTTCTTCGTCCATTCGTTGGCGGCCTTCATATTGGGCGAGCCGGTCAGGCGATAACCTATCACGTCGGTCAGCCAACTGAGCGTGTCCATCACCTGCGAACGCTCCATACCTTCGGCTTTGATCTTGTTGATGACTTCGAGATCAATTTTTTCCTGCGGTTGCGCGACCTGCGCACTGCTGCCGTAGCCCAAGGCCAAACAGGCAATCAGCGCGATGGTCAATGGGGCGAATACGCCACGAATACGGCGGTTCAACATAACTTTGTCCTCCGGGTGCAAATGTTGGCGCGTGCCAGCGCCGCTTGCGGCAACTGACACGACGAAAATCCTGAAATGAGTTGTGTGATTAAGAGTGCTTGAAAGCGGCCCAACCTTAACGAATGCTCCCACAAATAGCAAAACCGCCGCTTCGCATCTTTCATGACGAAGCGGCGGTTTGTTTCGTTGCGGTATTTTCTGCCGGGCCGTTAGCGGGAAACCTGCGTCAATACCACTGGCATGACTTGTTCGGCTTTGAGCACCAAGCGGCCCTCCTGCATTTCGGCCACGCCATACACGGTCACGTGATAGACCGGCTCGGCGATCAATTGACGGCGCTGCGTTTTGGGCAACTCCGCCAGCGAAACGCCGATCAGCGCGCGTGTGCGTTGATCGTACAAATTCAGCGAATGGCTGCGCGCATTGACTGACACGACCTCTGCCGTCAACGTAATGCGCCGCCCGCGATAGGCCGCCGGACGTTGCAGCAACTCCGCTGCGTCCACTTGCACGTAATTCAACTGCTTGGGCTGTGCCGGGCGCGCCGTGTGCCCAGCCTCACCCGCGACTGTCTGACCGAAAGCCGCAGCAGCCAGTAAGCAAACGAAAACCAAAATGGTAACCATTGATCGAACGACAAGCATTTAGTATCTCCTTGAAATAAGTCCTGCAATAAATTCCGCTCGTGCTAGCGAACGGCTTTGCCAGACACCCTTGCAAATTGCGCAAGCGGCCCCAAGCAAAGGCGCGGAGTGTAGCCGAGCAGGCGAATGTTGGCAACCCGGCCGGCCACGCTCATCCGCGTTACTTCAAACGCTGCTCAAACGCCCGTTGGCGCGCGGCTTGCAGCGGCCTTGTAGATTATTTGCAACGTCCGCGCATCAACTTCGTAAGTCGTCGCGTGTATACTGCGCGCGGCTGCCCAGGCAGTTTGGCAAACGGCAGCCGCAATCATCATCGTCATAACAGGAGCAGGAATGGCTGTCGCCCAACAAGAACTCGAACAACAACTGGTCAAAACCAACGGCGCGCTCGCCGTCGCGCCGCCGGTCATTGACGCGGTGGCGCTCGAAGTGCCCGCCGTCAACATCGCCCACTACAATCCGCAAGAAACGATCAGCGGCCACGGCTGGCGCGGCTGGGTGCGCGCGGCGCACATCATCAGCACCTTCGTGCTCTATCACCTGTTTGTATACAGCTACCATCGCGGCTGGTTCATCGGCGGCAAGGCCGAATCGGAAGAGAAACATTTGCAATGGCAGGCCGACTGGCTCTCGCGCCAGTTGCTCAAGCTCGGCCCGACCTTCATCAAGATCGGTCAGGCCGTTTCGACACGCGCCGATCTGCTGCCGCTGGCCTACATCAAGGAACTGAGCAAGCTGCAAGACAGCGTGCCCGAATTCCCGCACGAACAGGCCATGGCGATCATCGAGCGCGAACTGGGCAAGCCCGTCGCCGAGCTTTACGCCGAACTGGAAACGCCGCCCGTCGCCGCGGCCTCGCTGGGTCAGGTCTATCGCGCACGGCTGCATTCGGGCGAAGTCGTGGCGATCAAGGTGCAGCGGCCCGACCTGGCGCGCACGATCAATTTCGACCTGGCCGTCTTGCGCAGCCTGGCGCGTTTTATGGCGCGCTATCCCAACATCGCGCGCGGTGTGGATTGGGTGGGCACGCTCGATGAATTCGCCGCTGTCGTCTTTGAAGAAATGGACTATGTGCAGGAGGCGCACAACGCCGAGACCTTCCGCGACAACTTCAAAAAATGGCGCGAGGTTTATGTGCCGAAGATTCACTGGTCGCACGTCAGCCCGCGCGTGCTGACGATGGAATTCATCGAAGGTGCCAAAGTCATTGACCTGCAAACGCTGGACGAACGCGGCCTGAGCCGGATGGAAGTCGTGCGGCTGATCGCGCGGGCCTATCTGAAACAACTGCTCGAAGACGGCTACTTCCACGCCGACCCGCATCCGGGCAATTTGCGCGTGCTGGATGATGGGCGGCTGGCGTTTTTTGATTTCGGCATGGTCGGGCGCATCACGCCGGAGTTGCAGGACAAGCTGATTGACGCCTTCTTTCACATCGTCGAAAAGGACGTGCGCGGCCTGACGCAAGACCTCATCAATCTGAATTTCCTGCCGGCGGAGATTGATCCCGACACGATTCGGCCCGTGGTGGAAAAGCTCTTCAGCGATTACCTCAACCTGAAACTCGGCGACGTGCGCTTCCGGGATTTGACCTACGAATTGGCCGAGGTGATTTACGAATACCCCTTCCGCATCCCGGCGCAATTCACCTACATCATCAAGGCGATCATGACGCTCGAAGGCGTCGGCATCACGCTCGATCCGAACTTCAGCTTCTTCGACGTGGCGAAGCCCTTCGCCAAGGAATTCATGCTCAAACGCGAGGGCCGCTTCTTCCGCGATCAGATCGTCAAGCGTTTGCTTTACGGCGAGCAGGGCGAGATTCAGTGGGGCAAAATGTGGAAGCTGACCAAGATGGCGGCCAAGATGATGTGGGATGATTTGACGGGGAAGACGCCGCCGCCGCCGTCTTTGCTGAATAGGGGTTGAATGGGAGGTAGGCGATGGCTTTGAATTATGAAGCAGCCCGGCGCATTGCCGAGCAACACATCCGTGAACGCATCCTAAATTCCACTCGTCTTTCCCGTTATGAATTCGGCGAAGTGGAATTGCAGTCCGAGAATGAAAGGTTCTGGACATTTTTAAGTGGCTCGGCGCAACTGGTTGAAGAAGGTTATGTGCCCGGCGCGGTCTATGCCTGCGTGGACAAGCAAGACGGGCGCGTGTGGAGCATGCCAGAGGTCGAACAGTTCTATCTGCAAAAAGCCGCCGCGCGCCAGCCGAGTGCGGTTGCGGCTGCTTGATGATCTGCTGTTACGCGGCGAGAAAGTTTGGCTTCGATTTGACAGCTTTGAGCGCCGGAGGCGCTCAGGCAAACAACCGTATTCACCGTCACGCGGAAGGCGGTGCTGATTGCCTGTGACCAATGTCATTCTGCGGGTATGGGCTAGCTCACTGTCTGCTTTCACTCTTCAAGGTATCTTCAGCTTGATTGAATGGTTGTGGCTGCCGTATCACTACGCCAGTACCAACGCCAAACGGCATTTATTATTTGCTCAACTCTAACTATCAGGAGGCCTATGTTGAATCTCTCTATCGCCCGCCCCGTGGGTTTAGTTTCTTTCTCGCAGTGGCTGGTACGAGTGCTGTTTACGCCATGTCTGGTATTTGGGCTGCTACCGTCGCCGCTCGTGTGGGCGCAAACTGTTGCGGGTACATCGCCCGCCGCGCAGGGTGAAGCGGAGGCGCGCACGCTGAAGCTGGGCGAACCGGTCGAACGCGAGTTGGCGGGCGGGCAGCAGCATGCTTACCAGATCACGTCGAGCGCGGGCCAGTATCTGAACGTAGTGGTCGAGCAGCGCGGGATTGATGTGGCCGTAGTGCTGCTGGGGCCGGATGGCAAGCAGCTTTTCGAGTTCGACAACGAACGCAGAAACCAGGGGCCGGAGACCGTCTGGCACGTCGCGGAAGTATCGGGCAGTTTCCGGCTGAGTGTGCGAGCGACGCAGAAGGAAGCGCCAGCGGGACGTTACGAAATTCGGCTGGTGGAGTTGCGCGCGGCGACGGAGCAAGACCGCACGTTGCAGGAGGCGCGGAAGCTGTATGCGGAAGGTGACAGATTGTGGCGCGCAAACAAGTATGACGAAGCTCGCCCGCTGATTGAACGTTCATTGGAGATGCGTGAGCAGGCATTGGGGACTGAGCACCCTGATGTTGCGCAATCCCTCAACCGCCTCGCCACCATATACTCCGGCAAAGGCGACGATGCCAAAGCCGAGCCGCTCCACCAACGCGCATTGGTTATCTGGGAAAAAGCCTTGGGGCCGGATCACCCCGATGTGAGCGTGTCTCTCAACAACCTTGCGCGTCTCTATCGAGACAAAGGCGATTTTGCCAAAGCTGAGTCACTATACCAACGCGCATTGGCTATCCGGGAAAAAGCTTTGGGGCTAGACCATACCAATGTGGCCGATGTTCTCAATAGGCTTGGGGATCTCTACCGCCGCAAAGGCGATTTCGCCAAAGCTGAGCCGCTTTACCAACGTGCGTTGGCGATCAGAGAGAAAGCTTTAGGGACAGAGCATCCGGACGTCGCGGGATCGCTCATCAATCTGGCAAACCTCTACTACCGCAAAGGTGATTTCGCCAAAGCTGAGCCGCTTTACCAACGTTCATTGGCGATTCGGGAGAAGGCCCTAGGGACAGATCACGCGGAAACGTTGGCACTCGTCAGCGAACTCGCTACGGTTGCTAAAAGCAAAGGCGAGTTGGCGCGTGCCGAGTCGCTCTTGCAGCGGATTCTGGCGGCAAAAGAGAAAACGTTCGGACCGGAAGATTCACAGATTATCGCCCCGCTGCTTGAACTGGGCAGTTTTTACACCTTGACCAAAGTTGATCTGGCAAAGGCCGAGTTGCTGATACGACGGGCGCTGGCGATCTGCGAAAAGAAGCTGCCACCGGATCATGATGACTTTGTTGGCACGCTTGATTCTCTTGCCAGTTTGTGCAAAGAAAAAGCTGATTATGTTCAGGCTGAATCGCTGTACCGGCGAGTTCTGGCGATCCGTGAGAAAAAGAAAGGGCCAGAGGACATGAGTGTTGGCTTTGCAGCTTGGATGCTCGCCAGCGTTCATCTGGCGAAAGCCGAATTAAATGAGGCTGAAGCGCTCTATCGGCGCGCCTTGGCGATTCTGGAAAAGATAGCTGGCAAGGAAAACCCGCTACTCTATGGGATACTCAACGATACCGCACTGGTCTATCTGTCCAAAGGAGACTTCGCGCAAGCAGAGCCACTCTTTCAGCGTGCTCTGGTTGCCAGTGAAAAAGCTTATGGGCCGGAGAATAGTGGTCTCATCTACCCACTGAGCAACCTTGCGCTCATTTCTTTTATGCAGCGCGACTTCGCGCGAGAAGAGCAGCTTCGCCAGCGCGTCTTGGCGATCACCGAGAAAACCTTTGGACCGGCGCATCCACAATTCGCTTCAGCACTCATCGGTATGGCAGGAATTTATCTGGTCAGAGGCGAGTACACGCGGGCCGAGCCATTGCTTCAACGCGCTTTGATGATTAGCGAGAAAGCCTACGGCCCGGAGCATCCACAAGTCGCGGGAGCGATTGCTGCCGTTAGCGGGCTGTACCTTGCCCAAGGTGATTATGTAAAGGCCATGCAAGTGTGCCAGCGAGCATTGACGATCATTGAGAAGACGTTTGGTTCTGAGCATTTCAACACGGTGCAATACCTGAACCCACTCATCGAGGCGAATCGGTTGCAAGGCGATATGCCGCAAGCTATCGCGCTGATGACACGTGGTAACGATATAATCGAACGCTCCCTTGATCAATATTTAGTCGGCGGCTCAGAACGACAGAAACTGGCGTTGCTCTCGACTATCGCGCCACAAGTCGCCCGCACCATTGCGCTTCATACGCTCTCTGCCCCAAATGATCCGGCAGCTCTCAAGCTGGCGCTGACCACGCTGCTGCAACGCAAAGGGCGGGGGCAGGACGTGATGGCCGACGCCATCGCGCAGTTGCGGCGACGCGCTACGCCAGAGGATCAAAAGCTGCTCAATCAGCTCGCTGACGCGCGTTCAAAACTCGCCACCGCCACACTCAAAGGCCCAGGCAAGGATACGCCTGACGCCTATCGCGCCCAACTCAAACAACTCACCGAACAGAGTGAAAAACTCGAAAGCGAGATTAGCGCCCGCAACGCTGAGTTTCGCGTGCAGACACAACCCGTCACGCTCGCCGCCGTGCAAGCGGCCATCACAAGCGGAACAGCTCTGGTTGAGTTCGCCTTCTACGTGCCGCCGCCGCCTAACATCACGATGATTGGCAGTGGCAGCGTCCCTGCGCGTTATGTGGCTTACGTGCTGCATCCGCAAGGTGAGGCGCAATGGGTTGAATTGGGCGAAGCCAAAGTTATTGATGATGCAGTCGAAAAACTGCGGCAAGCATTGCGAGACAAACGGCGCAGAGATGTTAAACAACTTGCCCGCGCGGTGGATGAAAAAGTGCTGCGACCGGTGCGCGCGTTACTCGGCCAGACGCGGCGTGTCTTCATCTCGCCGGATGGCGCGCTCAATCTGATTCCCTTTGCCGCGCTGGTGGATGAACACAATCGTTACCTGGTGCAGCGTTATGACTTCAGCTACCTGACCAGCGGGCGCGATCTGTTGCGCTTGCAGGTCAAACAGCCCAACAAACAGACGGCAATGTTCGTCGCCAATCCCGACTTCGGCGAAGCGGCCAACGCGGGCGCGGCGCGGCAACGCGGCTTGGTCTACCGTCCCGGCACCAAGGCGGCGACGGGCGAAGGCGCGGTGCTGGCGGGTTATTATTTTCCGCCACTGCAAGGGACGGCAGGCGAGGCGCGCGCGCTCAAGGCCATGCTGACTGACGCAATCGTGCTGACGCAGGGACAAGCGACCGAAGCCGCGCTCAAACAGGTCAGCGGCCCGCGCATTCTGCACATCGCCACGCACGGCTTCTTCCTCGAAAATCAGAAACCCGCTGTCGTGGAAGAGCGCGGGTTGAAGTTGGTCAGCATGGAAGAACCTACGGTGGTGGGGCAGATCGAGAATCCGTTGTTGCGGTCGGGCTTGGCGCTGGCGGGTGCGAACCGGCCAACGAGCGGCACGGGCGATGACGGCATCCTCACGGCGCAGGAAGCGGCGGGCCTTGATCTGTGGGGCACCAAGCTGGTCGTGCTCTCGGCCTGCGACACAGGCGTGGGCGAAGTCAAAAACGGCGAGGGCGTTTACGGCCTGCGGCGCGCGCTGGTGCTGGCCGGGTCTGAAACACAGGTGATGAGCCTATGGCCGGTGTCGGACAAGGCGACGCGCGATTTGATGATCGAGTATTACCGTCGCCTGCTGCTGCGCGGCGAAGGGCGCAGCGCGGCGTTGCGGCAGGTGCAATTGCAATTGCTGGCCGGCGTGGCGGCGCGCGGACAAAAGCCAGCACGGGATTACAGCCATCCGTACTACTGGGCGAGCTTCATTCAATCGGGCGAATGGGCAAATCTGGCGGGGAACCGGTGAGCGGCGACCTGTCAGAAGGCCCTCGTAACAAGGCGTCTCTGGCCGGCCCGGGTAGCCAGCCAGAGACGGTACGTGGCCGGTCTGGCCTTACAGCCAGCGTGAAGTAACTCGGAACTAACGCGTCGCGATGACGATCTCGTTCGGTTTGACGAGATGCAATTGCGTTTGGGCGGACTGCGCGGCGGCGCGTGCACTTGTACGCAATTGCTGCGTCTGCGCCTTCAGATCGGCGTTGGCGGTTTGCGTTTCAACCAGCCGGGATTGTGAGACCGCGTGTTTGGTTTTCACAGTCGTCACCAGACCGCGCGCGCGCACCAGCGTGGAAAAGGCTAACAAGCTGGTCGCCAACAAAATCATCGCCAGCCAAACGGCGTTGGGAATCGTGGGCACAAAGGCCGCGAGCCGTTCGCCAAGGGCCGGTGAATAATTGTTGATGGTCAGATTAACTGAGTACGAATTGGCTACCGGTTTCAAGTAACACCTCCAAATCTTCTTTCGTGTGGGTTTCAGCGTAGCACCGTACCACCGGTTCGGTGCCCGAC
>JAYUCP010000642.1:0-7534 GCA_043740245.1 Acidobacteriota bacterium
CGATACTTTCACGCAAAGTGGTGTCGCGCGCTATAGCTACGATGCCGAGAATCGCTTGAAGACCGTGCAGAACGACACGCTGACGATCACCTATGCCACGTACACATATGATGGCGACGGCAAACGGGTGAAGCGGCTGGCGAGCGGCGTTGAGACATGGCAGGTGTACGGCCTGGGCGGCGAGTTGCTGGCGGAGTATGCGGCAAGCGGCGCGGCAGGCAGTCCGCAGAAAGAGTACGGCTATCGCAATGGGCAACTGTTGGTGACAGCGGCGGGCAGCACAGTGACCTGGCTGATGCCGGATCAGTTGGGTTCGACGCGGTTGGAGATTGCGGCGAGTGGAGCGTGGAATGCAGTGACGCGGCACGATTATTTGCCATTTGGGGAGGAGTTGGGAGCGAATGTGGGCGTGCGGGGGAATGCGGGGAGTGGGTATGCGACGAGTTCAATCCGCCAGAGATTTACGGGGAAGGAGCGGGATGGGGAGACGGGGTTGGATTATTTTCTGGCGCGTCAATATTCAAACCTACAAGGACGATTTATTAGCCCTGATGAGTTTAAGGGGGGAGCAATTGAATCGGGGATATTGGGGAGCGGGCACCCGGAAAAACAAGCGCTGTTTTATGCAGACACTACTGACCCGCAAACGCTCAATAAGTATCAATACTGCTTGAATAGTCCCTTAAGGTATGTGGACCAGGATGGACAAAAACCTCAAGACGGAGGGATCGGGCGCGCTGAAGAGCGAGACGTTAGAGACCTTGCAGCAGGCAAAATTACCAAAGAAGAGTTTCAAAAGCGCCAGCAAGAGCGAGCTGATCCACGTCTATTGGTAGGTGCCGCCGCTGTAGCGGCTGCATATTTTGCCCCAGAGGTTTTTGCTTACCTTGGGCTCTGGGCATCGCGCAATCCTCAGACAGCTCAGCGTATGGCTGAAGAAGCTGTTCAGATGTCCTCTGGCAATCCTATGCCAGCACCGGGAAAACTAAGCTTTCCAAGCTCCGGCAATAACAGAGAGTTGCTTGGCCAAATAATGAGCCAAGTGCTCCCAAGTAAAGGTAATGGTGTAGCTAAGGCTGCGCTATTTGAAGCATTGGCTGCCGAAGCCAAGCAAATTACTGGCGGAGGATGGGAGGCAGTCAAAGTTGCAACAAATGACGGTGCATACCTTTACATGGGCAGAGGGCCACATATAGTTGTGATCACGCAAGCCGGAAAGATTCTCAGAGGGGCGAATAAAGCCGTGACTTTATTAAAAAACGGATTAGTGAAGATCGACTACAAGCAATTGGAAGAGGTGAAATAAACGAATGAATCAACAGTTTGAACTACTAAGGCAGGAGGAAGCAAAGTTATGCTTGAGTTCTGTCGATAGCGACTTGGTTGTTAGTCAATTAATGAACCTGGCGTACTTTCATGTGGTTAAGTTATACACGTCTGGCGAAAAGCTTTTAGCGTGTGATTCTGACCTTTGTTTTTTTATGGAAGTAATGAAAGAGGTATTTAGCGACAAAACAACTATCAAGCGAATACTTGATGGCGAAGATTTACGCTGGTGGTCTGATGACGAATAGCCTGCTAGAGTCAAAAGGCAATTCCCCTGATGATTGAAATTCTCATTGCCGCACCTGAACCAGATGTTGTACCCTGGCGCTCGTTCAGCAAAAGCATTTAACTCCCTTTGTTCAGCAGCGATCATTGCCAGCCACGACCACGCGGTTTTCAGCTTGAATGATCCTGCTGAGCAGTAACTGATCTCAAAACGCCAGCGTTGTTGCCCCACGCGCAGCCACCGTTTGTCTCATCACAACGCGACGCTGCGGGCGAAACCTCAATTCATTTCAGCAAACCACAAACGGAGGGTTAATCCATGTTCTCTCACGCGGATCCAACACGTCGCATTGCCCTCACTACGCTGCTCATTCAAGCCCGGTCACGCGCCACCTCGGATCGGCGGGTGATGAAAATAATCGAGACCGTGCAAAACAATCTGCCGCACGATCACGCACCCGAAGAGTTGGCGCGCTCAGTCAATCTTTCTCTCTCAAGACTGCGCCACCTATTCAAAAAAGCCACTGACTTGTCGCTCGCCCAATACATCAAGCTGTTCAGAATAGAAAGAGCAGCCTACCTGCTGGAGACCGAGTTTCTGACGACCAAAGTTGTACTGGCCAAAGTAGAAATCAAAGACGAAAGCCATTTTGTGCGCGACTTCAAGACGGTTTACGGTGTAACGCCAGCATGCTACCGCAACTACTATCCGGGCAACCGGCACAGCCAGCACCGGACGCAGGCGGGCAGTGTGGCTTGGATCTAAATCGAAGCACAACCAGATTGGAACGCACGCTGCTGCTGCGGTGGCACGGGGAGCGGCCTTGTCAATGGGCGTAAGCGTGGAGGCTCAGGTCGCCCACGCTCCCCCGTACTGCACCAGTGTTGCCGTGTTTCGATTTCGCGCGCCAAATCGTAAACACTTTAACCGAACGCTCCCTAGTTCTTCTTGCCACTCTCACCGCAAAAGCCTTACCATCGCCCCGCATTCATAACGCAGTTTATTCGCGCTCAAATTCCGCAGGCATTTCAACGATCAGTAACCGCACGCCGGCTGACGCCCACTTGGCTGGTGTCAACTTTTTCATGGGAGGTCAGAGCTTATGCCCTTCGACAACGCCTTCACACTCGGAATCGAAGAAGAGTTTCAGATCATTGACCCCAACACGCGCGAGTTGCGTTCGCGCGTCAACGAGATGCTCGAAGAAGGCCAGATGCTGCTGGGCGAACAGGTCAAGCCTGAGATGCACCAGTCCATGATCGAAGTCGGCACCGGCATCTGCGCCAACGTTAAAGAAGCGCGCGCCGACGTGACCAAGCTGCGCCGCACCATCGGCCAGCTCGCCGAACGCCAGGGCCTCGCGTTTGCCGCCGCCTCGACCCATCCCATCTCGCACTGGCAAGACCAGCAGATCACCGAACACGAACGCTATTCGCAAATGATCGAAGAGTTGCAGCAATCGGCGCGCGCCCTGCTCATCTTCGGCATGCACGTCCACGTCGGCATGCAGGATCGCGAGGCCGCCATCGCCGTGATGAACGCCGCGCGATATATGCTGCCGCACGTTTACGCGCTCTCGACCAGTTCGCCGTTTTGGATCAAGCGCAATACGGGGATGAAAAGTTACCGCTACGAGGTCTTCAAACAATTCCCGCGCACGGGCATCCCCGAATACTTCAGTTCGGTCGGCGAATTCGACAACTTCGTCAACCTGCTGATCAAGACGGGCTGCATTGATAACGGCAAAAAGATTTGGTGGGACGTGCGCCCGCATCCTTTCTTTCCGACCCTTGAATTCAGGATTTGCGACATCCCGACCAAGGTGGACGAAACCATCGCCATCGCCGCGCTCATCCAGGCCATTGTGGCGAAGCTCTACAAACTGTACCGGCAAAACCTGGGTTTCCGGCTTTATCGCCGCGCCTTGATCGAAGAGAACAAATGGCGCGCGGCCCGTTACGGCCTGGACGGCAAAATGATTGATTTCGGCAAACGCGAAGAAGTGCCGACGCGCGCGTTGATTAAGGAGCTGTTGGAATTTGTAGACGACGTGGTGGATGAACTGGGCAGCCGCGACGAGATCAATTACATCTACACGATTCTCGACAACGGCACCAGCGCCGACCGCCAATTGCGCGTCTACCGCGAATCGGGCGGCGATTTGCAAGCCGTGGTGGATTTGCTGAAGAAGGAAACGCTGGAAGGCGTGATGTAAAAGCAAAAGGCAAAAGGCAAAAAGCAAAAGGCAAAAGTGTGGGACTTGTCTTTTTTCAGCAGTGAGAAAGAAAAGCGCCGTTCTTTTGCCTTTTGCTTTGAGCACCTCGACAGAGATTCGAGCAAGAGCATGGAGTTCAGCCTTCAGGCTGCCGGGCGCGCAACGCGCGCCAAACAAGCTAAAGCTTGAACTCCATGCTCTTCTTTCCTGCTTACACTGCTCCCCGGAACCTTGCCGGAACCTTGACTGATGAAAAAATGGGTCACAATCAGTCTGGCTTTGATTGCCTGCGGTGCGCTGGCCACGACGCTCTTGCGTTGGCTGTTGCCGTTGCTAGGGCTGGCGGGCGCGGGCAATGAAATGATTCACCCCCTCGATGGGTTATTGCCCTGGCTGATCTGGGTTTTTATCGCGGCCCTGGCGTTGTTGATCATCAATCTGCGCTGGGATCGCATCTTCCCAAATTGGCGCCGCCAAAAAACGCGGCGGCTGGTGGATGAAGCCGAAGCATGGAGCGACGATTTTCGCATCGGCAGCGAAGTGCCGTTGCAACCGGCGCGGCCAGAGCGTGACCAACCGCCGGCCATCCCCAAATCAAAAGTCCGCCTCTTTCCCGAACAACTCGAACCAATCGAGCGGCAGGAAGCCGTGCCCATCGCAGCCGCGCCCGCTGCGCCTGTAACTGCGGCCAGCACCGGCAAGCCCAGCGCCGCCCCCCCGCGAGCGCCGCAAGAACCGCTGCCCCAGCGCCGCGACCGCGTCACCGTCGCCTTTGCCGAAGAACCCGAATCACAGGTTGTCGCCTTGCCCAATGCCGGCGCGCGCGCTGCGGCCCAGGAAGCCGAGACGATCACGCCCTTCGACATCGCCAAGGCCGCCACCATTGCCCAAACCGAGAGCCTTGCCACCGCCTATCACCAGCTTCCGCCGCGGCCCGAAGCCTTCACCGGACGTGCCGCCGCGTTGGAAGCTTTGAACACCGCGCTCATCCGTCATGCGCAACTCCTGCTGCACGGCCCCGGCGGCAGCGGCAAAACCGCGCTGGCCTTGACGCTGGCGCACAACCTGGCGCCGCACTATCCCGACGCGCAGTTTTATCTCGACCTCAGAGGCAACAGCGCGCGCCCGCTCTCAACCGCCGAAGCGCAAAGGCAATTGCTGCGCGCCCCGCAACTCAATGCGGCCGAGCCGGGCGAATTGCAAGCAGCCTATCAAGCCGCGTTCGCGGGCAAACGTGCCTTGTTCTTGCTCGATAACGCCGCTGATCTGGAACAACTGGCAGCGCTCCTGCCGCCTGATGAATGTTTGGTCATCGTGACCGCGCGCCAGCCGCTCCAACTGCCCGAAGCGTTCGCGCTCAAACTCGATCTGCTCACTGCGCACGAAGCCGCCGAACTGCTAAGCCGCCTCGTGCCGCGCTGTGGCGAACACGCCGCCGCCCTCGCCGCACATTGCGGTGGCTTGCCGCTGGCCTTGCGCCTGGCCGCCAATGCGCTGGCCCAGCATCCGGAACTGACCGCCGCCAATTTCGCCGCCAAGCTGGCGCAACTCGCCGCGCGTTTGAACCACGCCGATCCGCTCGAGATGGCGCTGACGCTGAGTTACGAAATGCTCAGCCCCGGCCTGCAAAAACTTTGGCGCACGCTGACCGTTTTCCCCGACACCTTTGACGTGACCGGCGCGGCGGCGGTCTGGACGCTGCATCCCGAACGCGCACTCAAAGCGCTGCACCGCTTGATGGAATTTGAATTGGTCGAAGGCCAACTCGCCACCGGACGTTACCGCCTGCACGATCTCAAACACACACACGCCGCCAAGCTGCTGCCCGACGCCGAACGCCAAGCCGCCCAGCAAAGCCACGCCGAGTATTACCAAAGCGTCCTGCACGAAGCCGACGCCCTTTACGAACAAGGCGGCGCCGCCGCCGAGCGCGGCCTCCATCTGGTCGCCCGCGACTGGCACAACATTCAGGCCGGACAAGCCTGGGCTGCTCAGGCCTGGGCCGTTGGGCACGCCGCCGAAAATCAGGCCGCCGCTGAGTTGTGCGGTTCGTACCCTGATGCCGGGCGCTACGTTTTGGAACTGCGCCAACCGCCGCGCGAACGCCTGCGCTGGTGCGAGACCGCGCTGGCCGCTTCTGCACGTTTGGGCCGCCGCAAAGCCGAAGGCCGTCATTTGCTGGCGCTGGGCCAAGCCTGTTTGCGTTTGGGCGAAAACAAAAACGCCCGCGCGTATTTTGAACGCGCCCTTGCCATCGCGCAGGAATTCACCGACCAAAGCGGCGTGGCGCGCGCACTGAACGGCCTGGGCGCGCTCAGTTATGAAGCCGGTGCTTTTGCCAGCGCGCTCGACCAGCACACGCAAGCCCTGGAAGCCGCTCGCCTCGCCAACGACCCGCGCGCCGCTGCCCTCGCGCTGGGCGGACAAGGCCTGGCGCATGCGGCAATGGGCGCGCCAGACGAAGCGCATGCCGCACTCGAACTGGAACTCTTAGTCACGCGCGAAATTGGCGATTTGGCCGGACAGGGGCAGGCGCATTTCCACTTTGCGTTGGTGCACGAACTGGCTGGCGAACGTGCCCAGGCCGTGGCCCAGGCGCAACTGGCGCTGGCGTTATTGCAGCAAGTGGAAAGCAATTTGGCCGAAGCGGTGCGCGAGCAGCTTGCCCGCTGGCGTTAGCGCGATGCGGTACGAGGAGCGGTAGCGACTTGGTGTCTCCGGGTTGGGCGCACGCGGAGGTGCCAAGTCGCTACCGCTCCTCGTACCGCACCGGCGATGCTATACTCCTGCCCGCGCGGGCCATTCCGCGCGCGTCTCGCAAGCCGGCAAAGGAGTCAAAGCATGAAATTCAAATCCCTCATCACGGTCATCGTCGCAACGCTCGCCCTGGCGTGGCCGCTGTCGCCAGCCGCCCGGCAGGAGCCCGAGAAGCGCGGGCAAGGCACGAAACCCGCCGTCAAGATCAAGGTCGAGAACGGCGCGGAGCTTGATCTTTACGACGAGTCGCGCGCGCTGGTCATCGGCGTCAGCGCGTACACCGCTGGTTGGCGCAACCTGCCCGGCGTCACTGCCGATGTCGAAGCGGTCAGCGCCGTGCTCGACGCGCAAGGCTTCGGCGTCGAGCGGTTGCTGAACCCGACACACGCGCAACTGGATGCCGCCCTGCGTCGCTTCATCAGCGGACCCGGCTTGCGCGAACGCAACCGGCTGCTCGTTTATTTCGCCGGGCACGGCTACACCGAAACTTTGAGCGATGGGCGCGATCTGGGCTACGTCGTGCCCGCCGACGCGCCGCTGCCCGAACGCAATCCGCAACTCTTCAACGAACGCGCGCTGAGCATGGACGAGATGGAAGCCTTCGCCCTGCGCATCCGCGCCAAACACGCGCTGTTTATTTTCGATAGCTGTTTTTCGGGTTCGATCTTCGAGGCGCGCAGCGATGAGCGCCGCACGCCGCCCGAAATCGAAAGCAAGACCGCCGGCCCGGTGCGCCAATTCATCACGGCGGGCACCAAACAGCAGGAAGTGCCGGACGACAGCATCTTCCGGCGCTATTTCGTGCGGGCTTTCGCGCAACGCGAAGGTGATCTGAACGGCGACGGTTTTATCACGGGTGAAGAGTTGGGCATGTATCTGGCCGGGCGCGTGGCGAGTGATTCGCGCGACACGCAAACGCCGCGTTACGGCAAGATCAGAAATGTGCGCTTGAATCTGGGCGATTTTGTTTTTGCTTTGCCGCCACGCGTGATGCCTGTGCCTGTGCCAAC
>JAYUCP010000643.1:0-7513 GCA_043740245.1 Acidobacteriota bacterium
TTGAGCAAATACTGCACACCACGTTGATACGCCGGATTGCTCGTTGGCACGCCGCCTGCGCGATGCAAGGCGACGAGCGTTTGCCCAGTGGAATAGGCGTCGCTTGGCATGCTTGCCAACTGCGCCCAACCGCCATCGCTGCGCTGAGTGGCGAGCAATTGCGCAGCGGCCTTTTGCTTCGTCGCGTTGTCCGCACCGCTCCAATGCAAGCCGACCAGTTGAAAGGCGCGGTCTTCATTCGATTGCGGTGTGGTTTTGGTCAGCCATTGCTGCGCTTTGGCAATCTGTGGTTTGACGGATGCGCTGCGACCTTTGGGCGCGTACAGTTGCAGTGAGCGTAAGGAAAGCGCGGTGGCATTGAAATGACTGGCTTCGAGCGGCGGACGGGCGCGCATATCGATCTCCCAATGTCCGGCTTTGGTTTGATGCCCGGCTAAATAGTGGACGAGGGCATCGGTGTTCGCATTCGCGCTTTGCCCACTGGCGGCGAGGCCGAGCAGGATATAGGCGGCGGTTTCATTGCCGCCTCCGGGGCCGTCGCCTTGTAATAATCGCTCGCGGTTTGCGCCCCAGACCTCAGCGATTTTGGCGTTTTCCTGTTGGACGGCTTGCTCGTCAATTTTGAAGCCGCGTTCGCGGGCAAGGCTGACCGCCATCGCCGGAAGCGAATTGTTATGGCAGGACACACAGCCGGTTTGCTCAATGAATTTCACGCCCAGCGATTGCAGCAGCGGCAGGCTTTTGGTGATCACTACGCGTGGCGTCACGGCTTCTTCGGCTTGCGAGATGCCGGATGAGCGCAGCATAAACAACACAGACAACGTGAGGATAAGACAGCAGATGAATCGTTTCATGGTGGAGTTCCTTTCCGGGTGAATTATTGGGTGACGCCCGCATTGGTCAGCAGCGCGATGGCTTCCGTCCAACCTTTACGTTGGGCAAAGGTCAACGCCGTCCAGCCCGCTTTGGTTTTTACTTTTGGGTCTGCGCCTTTTTCCAACAACAGCTTGACCATCTCCAGCGAACTGTCCTCGGTGATGACGGCCACCATCAACGGCGTGAAATCCGCACCGTCGGGAGGATTGGGCGTTGCGCCTTTGTCGAGCAGCAGACGCGCGAGGGCGAGATCGCCTGTCATCGCAGCCCCAAATAAGAAGTTTTCTTTCGGGTTGGTTACCTCAAGGCCTTGTTCCAATGCCCATTTTACCGCCGGCAGCCTGGCGCTGAACACGATGGCTTTCAAGTGGGTGAACCCGTCTTTTGTTTTGGCCTTGGGGTCTGCGCCTTTGGCGAGCAGCAGTTGAATCAATTCCAGCTTCCCGGAAAACCCTGCGGCCATCAGGGGCGTGAAGCCGCGCTTGTCCGCCTGATTGACATTGGCTCCTTTGGCTAAGAGCGCCTGTACAACCGCCATTGCATTCGGCAGATCAAGCGCCAGCCGCAGCGGCGATTTCTCGTCTTTGCTGACCGCATTCACGTTTGCACCTTTGGCGAGCAGCAGTTGGACTTTCTTCAAGTCGTTGACCGCCCACATCAGCGCGGTTGCGCCAGCCTTGTTGCTGAGGTTCGGATCCGCTCCTTTGTCGAGCAGCAGCTTGACGCAATCGGCTCCGGCATTGACGACGGCGTGCATCAACGGCGTTGTCCCGTCGGCAGCTTCGACAAGGAGCGCGTTGACGTTTGCACCTTTGGCAAGCAAGGTTTTGACTTGCTTCAGATCGCCGTCGCGGATGGCGGTGTTGAGCGATTGTGCAAAAATGACTGGGCTGAAAGCGCCGCAACACAGGAGCAAAACCAAAACTTTGATTGCGTCATAGCTCTGTTGCTTCCGCACGTCAGCGGATTCCTGTTTGACCTCGCTCACTGGCGTAAGCTTTGTGCGGGCTTTGTTTGTTTTTGGCGCCCTGGCAGCGTGAAACTCTTGCCAGCACAGCAACGCCAGATCGAGCAAGGCAAGCACCAGACTGACCACGGCTATCGCCAGCAGGACATACAGAAACGGTTTCAACCACTCCAACCACATGACTTGTTGCACCAGGTCGGCCAAATTCCTTCATTCAGCATTTGCTCGTTCATCGGGTAGCTCCTTTTGGAATTTGCAGGGTTATGGTCAGCTTGTGGCGCGGCCACCGAGGCGGCGACTGCGCTGCAAGCAATCAAAAAGGCGCAGCCAAGCATTCAGCGTTCACGCTTGCCGTGCTTGCCTCAACGCCGGAAATCAGTTTTCCCCTTCTGTTAGTAATCGCGTAAAGCCGTGGGAAAAACTTCAGCCGGTACAATATTTTTTTCAGACAGCACGAAATTTCTGCTCCGCAGGCATCTCGACGGAGCGGAAATCAGTCTCCCTTCACTCTGGACAAACGCAGGTGCAACACGAACTCCCTCACGGAGGGAGAAAAAATCTCAGAATTCCCCCGACACATGGCTGTGGATTCTGGCTCAGCGTATAATCCGGCTCCCGCCCGATGCGCTGGCGGGATCACCTATGAATCCTGTACCTCCCGCAGAAATTACGAAATTGCTGGTTCGTTCCGGCCAGGGAGACAAGGCTGCGCTGGATCAATTGTTGCCGCTCGTCTATCAAGAACTGCGGCGGCTGGCGCATCACCAGTTGCAACAGGAGCGCGGCAATCATTCGCTGCAAGCGACGGCGCTGGTGCATGAGGCGTACCTGCGGCTGGCGGATCAGAAAGAAGTGGATTGGGAAAATCGCGCTCACTTCTTTGCGATTGCGGCCCAAACGATGCGGCGCGTGCTGGTGGATTACGCGCGCGCGCGGCAAAGCGACAAACGCGGCGGCGGGGCGGTGCATGTGTCGCTGACCCACGCCGAGGACAAGGCGGCAGAGCAGGTGGCGGAAATCATTTCCTTGGACGAGGCGCTGTCCCGCTTGGCGGCGCTCGACCCGCGACAAAGCCAGGTCATCGAACTGCGCTATTTCGGCGGCTTGAGCGTGGAAGAAACGGCGGCTGTCCTAAAAGTTTCTCCCAGCACCGTTCATAGCGACTGGCGTCAGGCGCGCGCCTGGCTGTACCTGCAACTCGCGGAAGGATGAAGGATGAGGGATGAAGGATGAATAAAACTTGCTCTTATTCATCCTTCATCCCTCATCCTTCATCCTTCATCTCATGACCCCGGAACGCTATCAACAAATCGGTCGCCTCTATCAAGACGCGGTGAGCCTGGAGCCACAGCGGCGGGGCGTCTTCCTGCAAGCGGCTTGCGCCGAAGACGAAGCGTTGCGGCAGGCCGTGGAAAAATTACTGGCGGCGGATGAACAGGCCGAGGCGCAGGACTTTATTGCCGAACCGGCACGCGCGGTGGCCGCCGAAATGCTGGCGCAGGAGCGCAGCCAACAGTTGGTCGGGCGTTCGCTCAGCCACTATCAGATTCTTTCGTTGTTGGGGGTGGGCGGAATGGGCGAGGTCTGGCTGGCGCGCGACACCCAACTGGAACGCCAGGCCGCGCTCAAACTGCTGCCGCCGCAATTCATGCAAAACCCCGAACGGCTGCAACGCTTTTACCGCGAAGCCCGCGCGGCCTCGGCGCTCAATCATCCGAACATCCTCACCATTTATGAAATCGGCGCGGCGGATGATCTGCATTTCATCGCCACCGAATACATTGACGGCGTCACGTTGCGGCAACGCCTCACCGAAGGCCGACCAAGCTTGCGCGAAACGCTGGCCATCGTCCGGCAAATTGCCGAGGCGCTCGACACCGCGCATCAGGCAGGCATCATTCACCGCGACATCAAGCCCGAAAATGTGATGATTCGCCGCGACGGACTGGTGAAGGTGTTGGATTTCGGTTTGGCCCGCATCAACGAATTGCATAGCGGTGAGAACGCGCCTGCGCTCCGAGCCGGTTCGATGACCAACCCTGGCGCGGTGATGGGCACGCCGCGCTATATGTCGCCGGAGCAGGCGCGTGGGTTGAAGGTGGATGCGCGCACCGATGTTTTCAGCCTGGGAGTTGTTTTCTATGAAATGCTCACCGTCGCGCCGCCGTTTGCCGGCGCGACGGAGGCCGAAGTTTACGCCGCCTTGCTGGACAAGGAGCCGCCGCCACTCAGTCAGTTCAGCCCTGAGCTGCCTGTCCAACTTGAGGCAATCAGCCGCCGCCTGCTCGTCAAGGAGCGAGAGGAGCGTTACGAAACCATTCGCGCATTCACCGATGACCTCGCCCAACTCGATCTGTTGCCGGGTGACAGCGGCGCGCCGACCTTCGCCGCTGTGCGCGCGCACGACACGGGTGGCAAGCACAAAGACACCCAGGCACAAGACCCGCCACCGACTTTGCCGAATCAGTCGCGGCCTGTCGCCCGCTTGCGCCTCGGCTGGTCACTGGCGGCGCTCGCGCTCGTCGTCGCGCTCGGCTTCAGCGTCTGGCGCTGGTTTGCAAGGGCAGGAAGTTCGTCACAAGTAGCCGCCGACGCGACCTTCACGCCGCTGATTGGCGAGCCGGGCGCAAAAGACCACCCCGCTTTTTCTCCCGATGAAACCCGCATCGCCTTTGCCTGGAATGGCGGCAAAAACGTGCAGGTCGGGCCGGGTGATATTTACGTCAAGGTGATCGGCACCGATGGGCCGCCACTGCGTTTGACGACCGCGCCGGAACATGACGCTTATCCCGTCTGGACACCCGACGGCAAGTACGTGACCTTCGTGCGCGAACCCCTGAAAAGGGCGGGGACGACCATCAATGAAGTGATCCGTGTCTCGGCCAGTGGAGGGCCGGAACAAAAGCTGGGCGAAACCACCACGACAGCGGCGTGGTCACCGGATGGCAAAACGCTCGCCGTGACCCAGCATCCGGAAGGAGAAGGGGGCGGCATCTTCCTGCTTGCGCCGGAAACCGGTCAGCGCACTCGCTTGACCACCACGCCGTCGGGGATGCGAGACGATTCCCCGCGCTTTTCGCCGGACGGCAAGCTGGTGGCCTTCATCCGCGGTTCTGAACCAACCAAAACGGGGGTTTGGGTAGTTCCTGTCAGCGGCGGCACGCCCCAACCCCTCACCGCTGAAAACAATCGCGTCATTGGCCTCGCCTGGACGAGCGACAGCCGGGCGATTGTGTTTGCCGGCGTGTGGAAAGGCACGCGCGGGTTGTGGCGGATTGCGGTCGGCGGAGGTACGCCCGAACGTGTGCCTATCCCCGGACAGGAGCCGGTCTCGCCCGACATTTCCTCGCGTGGCGACAAGTTGGTCTGGACGGAAGCCGCCACTCCGCAGGCGAATCTCTGGCTCTATCGCGGCCCCGGTTTCGCCGGACGCGGAGTGCCGGGCAAATTCGACGCGCCCGCGAAACTGCCTTCGTCCTCGATTTACGAAGACACCAGCCCGGATTTTTCCCCCGACGGACAACGGCTCGTCTTTGCCTCATCGCGTACCGGCGGGCAGGAACTTTGGCTCAGCGACGCCGACGGCAACAACGCCGTGCGCCTGACCACCAAAGGCGGCCCGACCGGCTCGCCGCGCTGGTCGCCCGACGGCAAATGGATCGCCTTTGATTCGCAACTCGGCGGCGACGGAAACATTTACGTGATGAGCGCCGACGGCGGCCCCTGGCGCAGATTGACGCCGGAAAGCACGGCGGAAACGGTTCCCGCCTGGTCACGCGACGGGCAATGGATTTATTTCAAATCGAATCGCAGCGGCAGCATGCAGATTTACAAAATGCCCGCCGCAGGCGGAGAAGCCAAACAAATCACCTTTCACGGCGGCTTCGAGGGCTTTGAATCGCCCGACGGCAGCTTGTTCTATTACACCAAAGCGCGCGGCGTGTATGGCATCTACGCCGTCCCAGCCAATGGCGGCGAAGAAAAGCTGGTACCCGAACTCAGCCGCGCCGGATACTGGCGTTCGTGGAATGTCGTGAACGAGGGCATCTGTTTCATCGCCAAAGAAGACGCCCCGCAACAGACGATCCGCTTTTTCAGCTTCGCCACGCGCCGCGTCACGCCGCTGGTCACGGTCAACGGCGAAGCGCTTTACTGGCTGTCCGGCCTGGCGCTCTCACCCAATGGGAAGCGGTTGCTGTTTGCGCAGCCGGAACCCCGCAAAGACGAAATCATGCTGATGGAAAACTTCCGTTGAAGACAAACCTTCCTGCACATCGTTCTCCAGCTTACCCATCCGACTTACGAATATCCTGCCAGCGCCGTCGCTCAGCTTTTGCGACGAATGGAGTACAGCTTCGTTTCCGTGCGTACCAGCAATCGCTCGCCGACGATTGCGGGCGTCGCCAGCGCCATTTCGTCCAGTTCATTCACGTGCAAGAGCTTGAACGTCTCGCCCGCCGCGATCACGAATGTCTGACCTTCTTCGCTCAGGCAAAACAGCTTGCCGTTATACGCCCAGGGCGAAGTCGTGAACGCTGTTGCCGCCGGATCAATCCGCGTCTTGTAAGTTTGCTTGCCCGTCTTCGCGTCAAAGCGGGTGAGGATGCCCGTCTCGGTCAGCACGTAGATGCCGCCTTCGTAAGCTAGGGGCGATGGCAGGTAAGTTCCCGCGCGCGCTTGCGACCAGACGACAAATTCGTTCGCGGTTTGATCTTTGCCGAGCGAGATGTCGCCCGCCGCGCCGGGGCGCAGCGCAACGAGCAACGCGCCGCGTCCACCATCAATGTACAGCAAGCCGTCATAAGCAAAGGGCATCGGAATCGGCGCGGCTGACATTCCCGACATGCGCCACAATTCTTTGCCCGCCAAGTCGTAACTCACCACGATATCCGGGCCAACTGCCACAATCTCAGTGCGCAGCGCATGCCGCCAAATATACGGCGTAACCCAGGCGGAGCGCCGCCCCTTGGGGCCGATTTCCCGATTCGTGCGCCAGACTTGCTTGCCCGTTTGCTTGTCGAAAGCCGCGATGTATTGCTGCTTTTCGTTGTCGTTCACGATCACCAGCAGGTTGCCTATCAGCGCGGGCGAACTGCCCGTGCCGAAATCGAGGTAGATCGGATTGGCTTCGAGCGGCGTCGTCCACACCTGCTTGCCTTTCAAGTCATACGCCCACAGCCCCAGATTCGCCACGTACACATAAACGAACTTCCCATCGGTGATGGGACTCTCTGACGTAAAGCTGTTCTTGCGATGACGCCCGCCGGGCGGCTGTCCCGCGTGAAATTCCCGCTGCCAGACGATTTTGCCGCTCTTCAGGTTCAGGCAATAGAGTGAGTAATGCAGCCGCACTTCTTTCGGCAGTTCGATGTCGCGCTCGGTCACGCGCTCCAGCACCTCTTTCATCGGCAGCCCCTGCTTTTGCAGTTCCGCGACCAATTCGTTGCTGTATTCCGTCCCGATCTGCGGCGCCTTCGATTTGCCTTCGGTCACGGCGGTGGTCAGATACACTTTGCCGCCAGCTACAATCGGCGAAGACCAGCCGCGGCCGGGAATCGGCTGCATCCATTCGACGTTTTCAGTTTTCGACCAGCGTTCGGCCAGCCGCGCATGCGCTCCCACGGGATTCGAGTCCGGCCCGCGGAACTGCGGCCAGGCGAGGTTCTGGCC
>JAYUCP010000644.1:0-18932 GCA_043740245.1 Acidobacteriota bacterium
TGCGCGCCGTCGCCGAGCGGTTGCGGGCGGACGGGCTGCGCGTGTGGTTCGACAGTTGGGTCTTGAAGCCCGGCGACAGCATTCCGGCGAAGATCGAGGCAGGGTTGGAGCAGTCCCGCGTACTGGTGCTGTGCATGTCGGCGCAGGCGTTCGGCTCCGACTGGGCGCAGTTGGAAGCGGGCACGTTCCGGTTTCGTGATCCGCTGAACCAGGAGCGCCGCTTCATTCCGCTGCGGCTCGACTTGATGAAGCGGGAGAATGAAGAAGGCCGCACGTTTCAGTGGCGTATTAGCTGGCTGAAAATGTGACGCCAGTGAGGGCGTATTTGAGCTTCTTTCAGCCTAAGAGAGTCGTTCGTTCTTGCAAGTAATCAATGACGGCCTGGCGTTCTTTGAGGAAGCGCCCGCCTACCAACAGCAACTCTTCACCATAGCCCGGGCTGGAAATACACCGTAATACGGCGTCCACGCCGCACTCCGGGATCACGACCCGTACCGCAGCCACGAGGTCGGTCACGGATGAGCCGTCGGCCAGTTTGGATTCAATGGTGCCGGTGGCGTGTTGTTGCAGGTCGAGCGCCAGAAACGTTTCCCAATCCAGTTGCAGGTAATCCGAGAAGCCCGTGTCTACGAGCAAAGTAGCGCGCCGCGCGGACGGCGTTGGCGATGGCGCAAACGGGTCGGGCGTCAGCAGGTTGAGTGTGACGGCAGGCTCTTGCGCGTGAAAAGGAAAAGCGTGGGCGCTCATAACTTGCGCACCACCTTGGGCAATTCAATCCCGACTTGCCGCACCAGGCGGCTGGGCGCGGTGGGCGCGAGTTCTCCGGCTTGACGCAGCGCCTCTTCGCGCGTGGGCGCCGCAGCCAGTAACCGCCCTTGCGCGATCACGACCCATTGCGCCCAGCGCGTTTGCTCCAAACCCGCGCGCAAACCATCGTAAACCCGCTCATTCGTTTGCACATCTTCAAGAATTGCCATTGCCATTGATTACGTCCTTTCGGAAAAGATTGAGCGCCTCAGTTTTCGCAGCGTCTGAGCTAGATGAGTTGATCTCAGTCAAGGCCAGCGCAATATACACGAAACAACCCAGCGCGGGCAGCCCGTTCGTGATTGAGCCAAGCGGGCAGTGGCTTTATACTGCGCGCCGCCCCAGCGTGACTTCGCCAGACAGTACCGGCGCAACACCATTCACGCGAACCAGCATCCAGGAGAACCGCGCATGGCCGATGATTTCAACTACGACGTATTCCTGAGCCACAGCAGCAAAGACAAAGACATCGTGCGCCCCCTCGCCGAACGCTTGGGCGGACGGGCTGCGCGTGTGGTTCGACAGTTGGATATTGAAGCCCGGCGACAGCGGCAGCGCAAACCGGAGGGCGAAGATCGAGGCAGGGTTGGAGCAGTCGCGCGTGCTGGTGCTGCGTCAGTCGGCGCAGGCGTTCGGCTCCGACTGGGCGCAGTTGGAAGCGGGCACGTTCCGGTTTCGCGATCCGCTGAACCAGGAGCGCCGCTTCATTCCGTTGCGGCTCGACGCGGCTCCCATCAAAGGCTCGCTGGCGCAATTCCTGTACATCAACTGGCTGCCGGAGGCGCGCGTATTCCCTTCCTCTATCTCAGTTGCCAAGGGTACGCTTCTATGGTTTCTCGGCGCTCTATTTCATATTCTTCAAATTCTTCCTTGGTCAGTGGGTACCATTCGTTGAAAGCATATCTTCTAAAAAAATGGGCTAATGTCTCCCGAAAATGTTCTGTTGCAATAGCGTTGAGTCTGCCAAGTCTGAATTCTCGTAGTGCTTCCAAGTCTGTGCGCGGCAGGCGGAGAATTACTCTGAAATCTACTGCCATCCTTTCGTTGATCCCATTTTCTGGGGCAGCCGGGAAGTAGACCAATCGAGGATTAGTTCTCGCCTGCTCAACAATAAGAGATTGCCATTTCTTCGGACTTTTCGGAGGCTCTTTATGGCCAATTGACGGCAAGTATTCATCCATCTGACAAAGAGATAAGTATTTTCCCCTTACGGCATCGCAGTCTTGTGTGATCACGATTGCGGTTACAGCTTTAACCGGAAGAACAGCAGCTACTCCTTGCGTCGCGCTTCCTTCCAGCACCAAGTCGCGCCACCTCGTTTGACGATTGTCATCGTCATCAACTACTGCAATGTTAGCAAGGGAGAGGTCAACACGAGGAACGTTCTTGAAAATATCGCCTTGCCTTATTGGATCATCAAGCTTGACTGGCTCGTAAATCATTAGCTTTCAATGTAACGGTCTTCCCAAGCACCTAGAAGAAATTGGGCCTCAGCGCTACGCTCTTCCTGTAGCTCACGTTCTGTTTCCGCAAGAATTCGCAAAGCGATTTGCCGCGCCTCACGCAAAGAAATCTTGCGTCCTTTGCGTGGAATACCCCATACAACAGCCGAAGAAACGGATTGGCTGAGATTGGGAGTCTCAGCAATGTAAACGTGCGGCGCGGTGAATGCAGCAATGTAAACGTGCGGCGCGGTGAATGCAGCAACAGCCAGAAATAAATTTTGCACCCCTCCGAGCAGCGGAGATGAGCGAGGAGGGCGTGAGGCAGTATTACTACGGCTTTCGCCTGGAATGGAAATAGCGGTTGTGAATGAGGCAGCAGATGGAGAGATATATTCGTTCATTATTCTTTCCTCCTGAAGGATTCATAGAGTTTGCCTCTTGAAAGAGTCCTAAACCACCGACCAGCTATGTCCCGCGCCGCAATAAGCCAAGACTCATATGCTTCTACCGTTTGAGGGACATCTTCTCCTCGTGCCAATACCTGTGTGTCCCAAATAATGCTCGGTTGATTTTCTCGCATGCCTAGAGCAAATGAAGCCGAAATTGCTCCCGGCAACTCTGGAAGCTTGAAGCCGAGACTGAGCGACATGCCGCTTGGCGACCTAGCTGCCTGAGAATTCTGAAAAAGCCGCTCGTCAACTTGAATCGTAGTGTGCAGAGAATCCTTGAGAAACTGCAGGAGAGGAGTTTCTTCATCAAATGGAATTGCGTCTAAATACCTCAACACAACTTGAGTAACCTTCAACTGATGGATGTCGGTAGGGTATGACTCAAACAATGCTCGTACGGCTTGTGTCAGACGCGGACGAAAACTATCCCACTCATACCCCTGTATCTCGTTAACTGATAGCACACCAGGGCCAACCTGCACGAGCGGCCAACCATCCTTCGCTGTACGGAAACGGTGCCTTACGAGTTTGCCCGTCATTTCTTCAGGAAATTGAGCTTGAGGTAGGTTTTCCAGAAAGGGATATTCGCCCCGAACACGATCGTAGAGACGACCAAGTAGGATACGGAAGCCGGGGTCAATTTCAGATTGCCCTTCCACCGAACTTAAAGCCCACTGCAATTCAAAAATGGCCTCGACAAGTGGTTTGTTAGGTAGATTTTCTCTCTCTGGAATCAGTTCTTCAGACATGTTGTTCTAGTTGAAGTACAGCGAATGATCTCAATTTTACACAAGCCAAAAGACTATCGTGCCCAGGCTTCTAGTTACACTATGCAGAAGATCAAGAACTCTGGCAAGCTCATTTCAACCATCAATCAAGCTCTACTCTAGCGCAAATCTTACCTGTGTGGTGGTTGCATAGCCTGCCATTCACATCTGAGCATAATTCTGGAAAGTCGTCGCCGATCCCCAAAAGCGCCAAAGCCTTGTGTTGAAACCCGCTCGCGAAACCGAAGCCATTGAGGACGCGAACGCCTGGCGGTCGTCGAGCATCCGGCAGTGTTTGTGAGCTACACCGTGCAAGGCTATCTGGATGACATTTACGCCACGCTGGTGGTCAAACTGGCCGACAGCGAATCGTTCAAGCTCAAGGAACTGTGGCGCGATGCGGCGGACTTTGCGACGCTCGCCGGAGCGCATCACATGGGCCTCAAGCTCACGCGCGCAGCCGCCAGCCACGGCGACATCAGCGTCTATTTCGCGCCGGGCGTGACCAAACAGGAACAGGTGATTTTCGCCAACTACATTGACGCGCACCTGCAAGGCAAGTGCGAAGCGGTGCAACGGCTGCGCTCTTACGTCTGCCCGCATTGCCACGCGCCCAAAGGCAATCCGCAGGTGCTGATGCAAAAGCTGCTGGCAAAGAAAACCACGGCCACGGTGGTCTGCGACAGTTGTGACGAATCCTTTGGCCTCTGGGATGAACTGGAACGGCTCTTCGCCAGCGAAGCCGTGCGTCAACAGGTGGAGGGTATGCAGGCCGAAGACGCCATCCGGCTTGATTCGCGCCGCAAAGGCAAACTGCTGGCGCTCGAAGTCGCCGCCCGCATCGCCAGCGCCGACCAGAAATGCTTCGAGATTCCGGCGACCGAAGACGAAGGCCTGGACATGGAATTGGAGTTCACCGACGACGACGGCAAAGGCACGGGGCAGCGGCTTTACCTGCAACTCAAATCCGGCAATTCGCATTTGGAACGCCGCAAGGATGGCCGCGAGATGTTCAGGATCAAAGAACCGCGCTGGGTGGATTACTGGCTGAAACAACCGCATCCCGTGATGCTGGTCATCGGGACTTTTGCCGTGGACGAGGAACGCTCCCTGGGCAAAGACAAGCTGGAATTCGCCGACGTGCGCTGGATGGAAATCAGCAGCGTGTTGCAACGCGAAAGCGTGAACGGGACGAAGGCGGTCAAGCAGATTGAATTCAAAGGCGAGCGATTGGATATGACGAGCGTGCGGCGCTGGCGCGAGACGGTGTTGCGTTAATTCTGAGTACGCACGCGCCGCTGATTCGGTTGACGAATTCGCCAGATTTGGCTGCCCTAAAAGGGCAACATTTAATAGCCGTGGGCAACGTCCACGGAAAGGCGCACGTGTTTTCTCGACCCTGTAAGGGGTCGCATCCGGCTTCAAATGCGGCCCTGTCAGGGCCGGGAGATGTCTTCGCGCACTCCGGAGGCGTTGCCTCCGGCTATTGAATCGCGCCCTTTCAGGGCTTGCAGCGCACGCTGCCGAACTGTTGGTTGAACTGGGCGACAGGCAAGACTAAAATCCCGCCGTCTTAAATTTCAGCGTCGAATTTACACTTATGACCAGAGCCACTGCCGCCACCACCGCGCCACTCAAAGAACCGGCTAGCCACTACGACATCATCGCCCGGCTGCCTGAAGATACGACCGTCACTTTTCATCATGTGAGTTGGGAAGAGTACGAGGAATTGCTGACCCAAGTCGGCGAACCGGCGGGACTGCGCATCAGCTTTGACAAAGGGACACTTTGCGCCATGACACTTTCAGCTCAACACGAAAAATACGTGCGCTTTACCGAAAGCCTGATCACTGCTATCCGGCTCCGGTTGCGCCTCAAGATTCTAGGCTTCGGTTCGGCCACCATGCGCAAACGCGCCGAGAGCGTCGGCAAAGAACCGGATGCCTGCTTTTACATACAAACGGCTGACCAACTCGGCCCGCGCATTCAACTCGATTTTGCCGTAGACCCGCCGCCCGACCTCGCCGTCGAGATAGACATTCATCACGATTCGCTCGACAAGTTTCCGATCTATGTCGAATTGGGCGTCCCCGAAATCTGGCGGTATGACGGCAGGGCGCTGACGATTTATCACTTGCAGCGCAAACGCTACGTCAAACGCGAAGCTAGCCAGGCCCTGCCGATGCTGACCGGCAAGTTGCTGACCGATTACCTGAATCGGCTGCAATCCGAAGACGAATTCCAGGTGCTGCTCGCCTTTGATGCCTGGCTGGCGCAGCTTTGAAAGCCGCCGCGCCTCATTCGTACCGCAACGCAATCATCGGGTCCACCTTTGTCGCCCGCCGCGCGGGCAGCCAGCACGCCAGCAACGCCACCGCCGCCAACACGCCCGCGATCACCAGATAGGTCAACGGATCAGCCGCGCCGACGCCAAACAGCAACGTCTTCATCACGCGCGTCAACGCAAACGCGCCGAGCAGGCCGATGCCGATACCCGCGCCGGCCAACAACATACCTTGCCGCACGACCAATTGCAGCACATCCCCCGCACGCGCGCCCAACGCCATGCGGATGCCGATTTCGTGCGAGCGTTGCGTGACCGAATAGGACAACACGCCGTAAAGCCCGACCGTCGCCAGCACCAAGGCCAGCACGGCGAAAATGCCCAGCAACGTCATGGTGAAGCGGCGCAGCGTCATCGAATCGGCGACGTACTGCTCCATCGTGTTGACGCGAAAGACGGGCAGGTCGCGGTCTAGGCCGGCAATCACGCCGCGCACGGCAGCGGTCAAGTCGGTCGGCTTGCCCGCGGTGCGAATCGCCAGATACATGCCGGCCTGCGGGCGTTGCGGATGCGGGAGGTAATACTGCACACGCGATTCGCCTTCCAGGCTGCGGTGTTTGACGTGGCCGACGAGGCCGACGATTTCGCGCCATTTCGGATTGTCGCGCGTGCCTTCAAACGTGATGCGCTTGCCTAGCGGGTCTTCATTCGGCCAGTACTTGTGCGCCAACTCTTCATCAATGATTGCCACGCTGGGCGCGGCTGAGGCGGGCGCGGCTACGCCAGGCGTTGTCACGGCGGGCGCGTCGGCGACATCGCGTGCTTCAAAGAAGCGCCCGCGAATCAGCGGGATTTTCATCGTCTCGAAATAGCCCGCCGTCACGGCCCAACGGTCGCCGTGCGGCGGCGATTCGTTTTGGGCAACCTGGCGGCCTTCGATGCGAAAGCTGCCGCTCGAATTGTTTCCGCTCAACGGCAAGATCGCAGTCGCGCCAGCGGAAACGACGCCTGGCAGTGCACGCATCTGTTCGAGCGCCTGTTGGTAAAAGGCCGCGCGCTGTTGCGGTTCGCGGTAACGGTAATCGGGCAACGACAAATTCATCGTCAACAGGTTTTGCGGGTCGAAGCCCGGACTCACCTGTTGCAAATGCCAGAAGCTTCGCAGCAACAGGCCCGCGCCGACCAGCAGTATCAACGCCAGCGCCGTTTCAATCACGACGAAGCCGCTGCGCAACCAGCCGCGCGCCAGACTCGCGCCCTGCCGTCCGCCTTCTTTCAAGGTCTCGTGCAAATCGGCGCGCGTCGTTTGCCACGCGGGCACCAGGCCGAAGATCACGCCTGTCAGTAACGATACGCCGAGCGTGAAGAGCAAGACGCGCGCGTCCAACCCGATCTCTTGCATGCGCGGCACCTTCAATTGCTCCAGCTTCGCCAGCAAACCGACGCCCCACGCCGCCAGACCCAAGCCCAGCAAGCCGCCGCACACCGCGAGCAAGACGCTTTCGGTCAGCAACTGCCGCACGACGCGGCCACGTCCGGCGCCCAGCGCGGTGCGGATGGCAATCTCTTTGTGGCGTTCGGTCGCGCGCGCCAGCAACAGGTTCGCCACGTTGGCGCAGGCGATGAGCAAGACCAGGCTGACCGCGCCCAGCAAAATCCAGAGCGGCGTGCGAATATCGCCGACGATCAATTCGTTGAAGGCTTGAATCGTCAGCCCCCAATTCTGGCGCGTCGCGCCTTGCATGTATTGCGTGCGCAAACCATCGGCGAGGCCGTCCATTTCGGCTTGCGCTTGTTGGAAGCTCGTGCCGTTTTTCAGCCGCGCCAGCACGAACAAAAATTCATTGGTCAGATTGTTCGAGGTCAAAATATCCGGCGGGAACGTCAGCGGCAGCCAGAGATCTGTGCTGAAACCGATTTCGTTTCCGAACTTAAACGCGGGCGGCATGATGCCGATGACGGTGTAATTCTCGCCATTGAGCGTGAGCGGCTGATTCAACACATCGGCGCGCGCGCCAAACCGCCGCCGCCAGAATGCCTCGCTCAAGACGACCACGCGATTGCGTCCGTCCTGCTCTTCGTCCTGCAAAAAGACACGCCCTTGCGCCGCTTTAGCGCCGAGCAGCGGGAAGAAATTGGCCGTGACGTTGACCGCGTTGACGCGCTCCGGTTCGCCGCCGCCCGTCAGGTTGTAGCTGTTGTTGCGCAGCGCCGCGATGTGTTCGAAGGCTTTGGCATTGTCGCGGTAGTGGCGATAGCCAAAGGCCGAGACCGAGGCTTTCAGCTTGATCTGCGGATAATCGTGATTGATCAGCACCAGACGTTCAGGTTCGTGGTAAGGCAGCGGGCGCAGCAGGATCGAATTGACCACGCTAAAAATCGCCGTGTTCGCGCCGATGCCCAGCGCCAAGGTGAGAATGGCGATCAAGGTAAAGACGGGCTTCTTCCATAACATGCGAAGGCCGTAACGCAGGTCTTGCCAAAAAACGTTCATCTCATTGCTCCATTCGTGTGGCAGGCCAGCACCGGTTCACGCCGGTCGAATTGCCCTGCCCAGGTTGCCAATGCCAGCTTAGTGCTGTGCGCGGAATAATCCCGCTCAGTTATCCAATTCGCGTGCCAACCGTAGCGAACCGTTTACTTGTTTGAATGAAGCGCTTTGAGTGGGAACGGCTGCACCAGCGGCTTGCTGCGCTTGTCCGTTTCTGGGATCACCTGTTCCCAGAATTGAAGCGCTGGCGGAATTTTCACCTGTGTATACGGCAACTGTGTCAGTAGCTCACGCGCGAGCTACTGACACAGGTTCCGTATGCGCAAAACTGGTACTGCCGCGTACTGTTAGGCTTCCTCCTTGTACGCCCTTCAACGCGCTGCCTGCCACAGCACCAGCCACACCAATCCAGCCAAATAACCCAACCACAGATACGTACTACGATTGGCCAGATTGAGGGCGATGCCTTGCGGGCTGCGCGCCAGTATCACCGGGTTGTCGCGGTTGAGATAGAGCAGCCCGCCTGCCATAAAGCGCCCTTCGGCCACAGGCGTAGGGGGAAATTCTTTGACCAATTCGAGCGGCTTGATAGCACGCTCAACGACGGCCAGGCGGCGGAACTCGCGGACGCAATAAACGGTAAAGCACGCCAGTCCCAGCAACAGCAAGCCCGCCGCCAGCGGATCGAGCCAATCCACACCCCAGCGCGCTTCGGCCCGCTCGTACACCAAGATGCCCGCCGCCGCCACGGCGATAAAGACGCGCGCCGCGTCAAAGACGTGTAAATGATAGGTCAGCCACGCCGTGCGCCAGCGCTGGTAATCTTCCGCGCGGTTGAGCGGTAGTTTCAACCGCCAGCGTATGAACAACTGCTTCAACAGCAGCAGCCCGGTTTGCAAATAGAGCAGCCAGACCAAGGGCCTGACCATCTCTGTTTGCCCGCGCGCTTGAATCAGTAAGAACAACGCCACCAGCGTCATCCCGATCACACAGGCTTCGACACGCCAGTCGCTGTGGTCGCGCAAGCGCCGGGGCGTCAGCGATAACTGCACCGCCGACACCGAATTTGCCGCGGCTTGCGCGGCTGGCGCAGGCGCGAGGACACACGCCCGGGCCGCAAATTGCGCGACGGTCAACGTGAACCAGATCGAAGTCAAGATCACTCCAATGAATTGCGCGTAAAGCGTATAAAGCAGCCTGCCCCGGCTGAGCAGCACGGCGAGCACCACTGCCTCCAGCACCAAGGGCAGCACCAGCCACGTGCGATACTTGCGCAACCAGTCCACGCCCGTCGTGCGATAAAAATCCGGGGCGACCGGGGTGCCCAGAAACCAGCCTTCACCCTGTTGCAGCGGCAAACGCCAAAACCGCCTTAACCCGCGCAGCCGCAGAAAAATTTGCACGAACAAGATCGTCAGTAACCACGAATTGCTCATGATTTCGCTCCTTTCATCAAGCCGCGTAACTCCTCGGTAACGATACTTAAAATTTCGGCGCGCTTCAGCCCGGCCAGTATCAGTGGCGTCAACGCCGCGCGTAACGGTTTGCGCAACTCTTCGGCGTTGGGCCGCTGCGCCGCACGCGTGTGCCGTTCGGTCACCACCGCGCCCGAACCGTGTTTGATCAACAACAACCCTTCGTCCTGTAACTCACGATAGGCGGTCGCAATCGTATTCAGATTCACGCCTAAATCGGCGGCCAATTGGCGCACCGGCGGCAACGTCGCGCCCTCGGCCAAGGCGCCGCGCGCAATCAACGCCTTGATCTCATCCGCCACCTGCTGATAAAGCGGGCGGCGGTCTGCTGCATCTACTGTAATCAGCATCGGTCTTGCCTCCTTATCCGGCTCCTGTTTGAATTGTATGGTGTAACCATACACTATACAATTATCCAGCGTCAACTGATTTTTCAATTAACGTCTGAAATCCTATTGCGGCTGCTGTAACCAGGCGAGTCAGCGAGTCCCGTGCTATCCTTAAGTCCGGCGCACTTTCACCATCAAACGATGAAGTACGGCTCCGGCAACAATAAAAGCCGTAGACCAGCAAAGGGGAACAATGTGAACGAACCAAACTTCCAACTGATCGAAACCAACGGCATCCGCCTCCGCACGGTCGTCACCGGCGCCGGCCCGCTCGTCATCCTGCTGCATGGCTGGCCGCAATGCTGGTACCTGTGGCGGCATCAAATCGAACCGTTGGCCGCTGCCGGATTCCAAGTCGCCGTGCCCGATCAGCGCGGTTACGGCGGCAGTGACCGCCCGCCGAATATCGAAGATTACAACATCATCGAATTGACCAATGATGTCGCGGGTTTGGCGACGGCGCTGGGGCACGAGCGGTTTTTCGTCGTCGGGCACGATTGGGGTGCGCCGGTGGCGTGGCATACGGCGTTGCTGCATCCGCAGCGCGTGCGCGCGGTGGCGGGGCTGAGCGTGCCCTATTCGCGTTGGCGCGCGGGCACGCTGACGCAGCAGGAATTTTACGGCGACAATTTCTGGTACATGGTTTATTTCCAGCAACCGGGCGTCGCCGAGGCCGAACTCGAAGCCGATCTGCGCCGGTCGTTGCGCATGATTTATTACTCGGTCTCTGGCGATTTGCCGCCTGAGAAGCGGCCCGGGCGCAAGCCATCAACCGCAAAGTTTCTGGATGGCATGACCGATCCTGCGCAATTGCCCGCCTGGCTGACCGAGGCCGATCTGGATTATTACGTCGCGCAATATCAGCAGAGCGGCTTTCGCGGGCCGTTGAATTGGTATCGCAACATTGACCGCAACGTCGCGCTGACGCCGCAACTCGATGCGCCTGAAACCGGCAGCATTCAACAACCGGCGCTGTTCATCGCCGGGACGCTTGATCCGGTGCTGCAATTCCACGGAGGCCGCGCGCTCACGGCGATGGACAAATGGATGGCTGACCTGCGCGGCAAGGTCTTGCTCGAAGGCGCGGGCCATTGGGTGCCGATGGAAAGGCCAGCGGAAGTGACAGCGGAGTTGATCGGTTTTCTTAAGTCCGTGGCCTGAGCCTGGAAAAGCGACGGGCAGTGGAATGAACGCCTCAGCGCCGGTTCGTTCTGCCCGCAAACTTGCCCACAGATTTGGAATCACACGCAAACCTGCGGAGGCGCTACGCCAATCCCTTGCGCGAATCTGGGAAGCGCCATTCTCGAAAGTGAACACCTCAGCCTGACGAAGTTCACCAGCCACAACAGCCAATCAACGACTTAGCCGAGGCGCCGCTCTGGCACGGCGCTTGGCATTTACCGCGTGATGTCTTACACCGTCACGCAACGCACGCACGAGCTTGGCATTCGCGTCGCGCTGGGCGCGCAAACCACAGACGTGCTGCGGCTGGTCATCGGCAAGGCTTGAAACTGGCGCTGGCGGGCGTGGGCTTGTTGGCAGCGTTGGGCCTGACGCGGCTGCTTGCCAGCTTGCTGTTTGGCGTCAGCGCGACCGACCCGTTAACGTTTGGCGCGCTGGCGGCGTTATTGCTGGCGATGGCGGCGCTGGCTTGTTATTTTCCGGCGCGCCGGGCCACGAAAGTGGATCCGCTGATTGCGCTGCGGTATGAATAAGCCAGGCCACAAAGGCGTTGTCATTCCCCACATTTTCCGGATTTAGCGGTCTTTGCTTTTGGCCCTGAAAGGGCTGTGGATATTAGCCGGTGGTGCAACCACCGGGAGCGAGTGGCATAACATTGCACCCCGGCAGGGGTGCCGGACGTAGCGTCAGGCCACGAAACCCACTGCCGGTCGGGTCTCGTCCCGCGCCCCTGCCGGGGCGCAAAGGCAATAACGACAGGCCTCCGGTGGTTTCACCACCGGCTAATATCCGCCGCGCCTCCGGCGCAAAAGAGAAAAGATGTGGGTAATAACAAGCACAAAGGCCTGAGGCCTGTTAGGAGATTTATGAATACACTCTGGCAAGACGTTCGTTATGCACTGCGCGCGTTCAGGCAAAATCCGGGCTTTGCCCTGATTGCCGTGCTGACGCTGGCGCTGGGCATCGGCGCGACGACGACGCAATTCAGCACAGCGGATGCGACGCTCATCAAGCCGTTTTCCTTCCCGCAGCAAGACCGGCTGGTCGTGCTGTTCGAGCAAATGCAAAGCATGGGTGTCGCGCGCGGCTCAGTGTCGCCGGGCAATGTGCTGGAATGGCGGGCGCAGTCCCAGACCTTGCAAGAGGTCATCGTGATGCGCAACCGCGATTTCACGCTGGCGGGCGAGGGACCGCCGGAACGCTACACGGCTTACACCGTATCCGCAGCGTTCTTCGACGCGCTGGGCGTCAAACCGCAACTGGGCCGCACCTTCCAACGCGGCGAAGACGAAGCCGGACACGAACAGGTGGCCGTCTTGCGACACGCGTTTTGGCAGCAGCGCTTCGGTGGCAATCCGCAAATCATCGGCCAACAAATCCTGCTCGATGACAAACCGTTCACGATCATCGGCGTGATGCCGAAGGCTTTTGATTTCCCTTACGGCGGCGGCGAAATGTGGACGCCCTTTGTGTTCGAGCCCGCCATCCGGCAGGAACATCGCAATCATTACCTGCGCGTGCTGGGCCTGTTGAAACCGGGCGCGACCGTGGCCCAGGCCAACGCCGACCTCAATCAAATCGCGCAACGCATACAACAACAATTCCCTGAGGGCGAAGCCCGTCATCAGGTGCTGGCCGTGACGCTGACCAATGAATACACGCGCGGCGCGCGGCTGTATGTGCCGATCCTGATCGGATCGGTGCTGTTCGTCTTGCTGATCGCCTGTTCCAACGTCGCCAATTTGTTGCTGGTACGCGCGGCGGCGCGTCAAAAAGAAATCGCCGTGCGGCTGGCGCTGGGCGCGTCGCGTTGGCGTTTGTTGCGGCAGTTGCTGACCGAAAGCATTTTGCTGGCGCTGGCGGGCGGCGCGCTCGGTTGTTTGCTGGCGGGCTGGGGCATCGACGCGCTTGCCAAAGGCATTCCGCCCGGCATGTCGAAATACATTCCCGGTTGGAGCAATCTGGGCTTGAGCTATCGCGTGCTGGCCTTCACGACGCTGGCGTCCATCGTGTGCGGCATCTTGTTCGGCCTCGCGCCCGCGTGGCAGGCCGCCAAAACGGATTTGAACGAAACGCTCAAAGACGGCGGCAAAGGCGGAGGCGGCAAACGCGGCGGTGGCCGTTTGCGCAATGCGCTGGTCGTGGCCGAGATCGCCTTGTCGCTTGTCCTGCTGATCGGCGCAGGCTTGCTGGTGCGCAGCTTCGTCACGCTGTTGAATACTGACCTCGGCGTCAAACCGGCGGCGGTGATGACGCTGGCGCTGAACCTGCCGCGCGAGCAATATACCGAAGCGCAGCAGCGGCGCGATTTTATTCAACAACTGCTGGAACGCTTGAGCGCCCTGCCCGGCATCAGCAACGCGGGCGCGGTGGATAATTTGCCAATGAGCGGCGGCAGCAACACCAGCGTTTTTCAAATCGTAGGGCAGCCGCCCAACGAACCCGGCAAAAATCCCGGCACAGATGTGCGCATCGCCACGCCCGGCTATTTCAGCGCCATCGGTACCGAGTTGCGCCGGGGCCGCCTTTTCAACGCGCAAGACGACGCCCAAGCGCCCGCCGTGATGCTGGTCAACGAAGCCTTTGCCGCGCGTTACCTGAAAGGCCGTGAAGCGCTGGGCCAACGCCTGACCTTCGGCGCGCCGGACGGCAAACAGACCGCCAAGCCGGTCGAGATCATCGGCGTCGTCGCCAACGTGATGAATGACGACCTGGATGACCTGGCCGAACCAGGCATCTACCTGCCCTTCGCGCAAGTCCCCGCCAGCCGCATGACGCTGGTGTTGCGCGCGCCCAATGCCGAAGCCCAGCTCGTGCCCGCCACGCGCCGCGCACTGGCCGCGCTCAACCCGCGTTTGCCCTTGGCCGAAGCGCGCCCGATGTCGCAGGTCATACACGAACGCCGCTCACCCAAAGAAATGATGATGTGGATGCTGGTGATTTTTGGCTTGCTGGCGCTGGTCATGGCGGCTGTCGGGACTTATGCCGTGATGGCTTACAGCGTCGCGCAACGCAGGCACGAAATCGGCGTGCGCATCGCCTTGGGCGCACAAGCCGCAGACATTCTGAAACTCGTATTGAAACGCGGCCTGACACTGGCCTTGCTCGGCATTGCATTGGGTTTGGCGGGCGCGCTGGCTGTCACGCGGGCGCTGGCGCAAATCCTGTATGGCGTGTCCGCCACCGATCCGCTCATCTTCGGCGGCGTGGCACTGCTGTTAGCGGCAGCGGCATTGCTGGCGTGTTGGGTACCGGCGCGGCGGGCGGCGCGGGTTGATCCGTTGGTGGCGTTGCGCTGTGAGTGATTACTTTTTGGAAGAGCGATGTACAGGCGGATGCAAGCTGTCTCGGTACAACAAACGGCGCAGATTGATCACGCCCTCGCGATTCAAATCAAGTAACGAGATGGTGGCGCGCCCAGTCGCAGTCAACCCAATCAGCTTGAGACAGTCAGGGCTCCAAGCAAAATGCGCGTGCCAATCATCGTAACGCGGATGAAAGAGCGAGACGATTGCTTCGCTCACCGGATCGCGGGCGTGCGTATAGTCCTGCTTTTGGTTGTTACAACCTTGGCAAGCGAGTGCCAGGTTGCCGGCTGTGGTCGCGCCCCCCAAGGCTTCAGGAAAGATGTGTTCGCTGGAATGAAATTGCGTGGCGTGTGATTCAGGGCAGACGCAATACTCACAGCAGCCGAACGCACGCTCACGCACCAGTTGTTTCAGTTTGGCGGGCGTGCGTTGTTTAGTCATGCGACACGGGTTTGAGCCCGAGTTGTTTGATCAAGTCTTCGAGCGGCACGTTGCGTAAATGCGCGAGTTCGAGCAATTGCTCTAAGCGGGCAGCATCGAAAAGCTCAACCTGATGAGTGAGTTTTTTCAGCTCTTGCAACTCTTCCGGCGTGATCGTATGCGCCCGGCGCTTTTTGATCAGTTTGTTCAGACGCGGCTGCATACCGGGCGGCAAGCCTTGATAGATTTTGCCGAGCAATTCGGCTTCACGCTCTGAAAGCACGGGCGCGCGTTCCCTGGCTTTCAGCGACAACAGACGCCTGACGAATTGTTCCAGTTCGACCTGCGGCAATTGCAACGCAGCTTTTAATAACTCATCGGTTCCGATTTGGATGGTTGGCATAAGCAGGCAACTCCTTTGAATAAACGCAACGGATGATAAGCCAAGCCCAACCGCTTTGACTATCGGATTGGAGAAACTATGCAAACACTCTGGCAAGACCTGCGCTACGGCGCGCGAATGTTGCTGAAACGGCCCGGCTTCACCTTGATTGCGGTGCTGACGCTGGCGCTGGGAATCGGGGCGAATACGGCGATTTTCAGTCAACCTCAAGCGGCGCGCACAGCTTCCTTCCCTGCACCAGCACGCCGCCCCGCGCGCCCGGCGTGACCGTGCCGTAGCGCTGGGCAAACACCGGCGACAACGGACGCGCGGCCAACGGCGCAAGCCACAAGCGCAACAGATGGCGCTTGCGTTCGGCCTCCGGCCAATCTTCAAACGCGGTGCGGTCGTGCAGCAGCGTGTGGTTGTGCACCAATTGCACATCGCCCGGCCGCAACTCCATGCACAAATGCAGCGCGGGATCGTTTGCCAGCGCGTCAAACAGATCGAGCGCCTCGACCTGTGGCGCGGTCAGCGGCGGCACCTCTGCAAAGCGGCGCGCCGATTCGATGTATTGCCGCTGATAGATCGCCGACAACAATCCCGCGTGCCAGTTGAACACAGGGATGCTGAAATAGGGCCGCGCCCCAGCGGGAACTTCGCCGCGCCGGTCGGTTTCGATGGGCGCGAGCAACACGTGCAACAAATCAGGGCGGCGGCGGCGCATTTCATTGAAGATGGTCACTGAACTGACCAAGCTCGACAACCCGCCCGCTTTGGCCGGATGCAGACAGAGCAGCGCGACCACATCGCAGGAATCGGTGTGATAGGTCTGACGCTCGCGGGTTTGATAAATGCGCGCGTTGGGATCGTCGCTCGAGCGGCCCAAATCCTTGACGTGGCTGAGCACGTGGCCTTGGGCGTTTTGCGGACGCGCGCCGCCCAGATGCGCGCCGAGGCCGAAGAAGGCAATGGCAGCCTCGCGCGGCGTCCAGCCCGCGACCGGCAACCCGCGCAACAGCGCGAAGCCGCGCCCGTCAAGCACTTCCGCCAACAGCCGTTGCAAGCGCGGGGCGAGCGTGGGCAAGGGGAAATCGCTGGCGCGAATATCCGGTATCTCAATCGCGGTCGCGGCCAGCACCTTTGTCGCGCGTTCAATCTCGGCAATCTCGGTTGCCGTCAGCGGCTCAAGCCAGGTCTGGCGCGCGGCCAGTTCAGGGCCGTACCAAGCGGACGGCCCGACGATTTCTGGCGGCAATTCTGGCAGTAAGTTCATCATCATGATTCAATGTGGTTGAGTGCGTAAGCGCACGCAGCGCAAAATACCATAGCCAGCGGGGCAAGCGCGCCGCTTGGCAATCAGTCTAAATCAGAACACGCAACATCGGGACACGGGATTGAACCACGGGGGACACTGGGAACACTGGGCAGTCTCTGCTGATTGGTTGTCCCCCGAGCGCGCCGTGCGCCCCGTGGTTCAAGCCATCTCAATGTTGCGTGGTTCGATTTAGGTTGCGCCGTTTCATCCGTTACGGCCCTGGTTTTGGTTACGGCACTGGTTCCGCTGGTGACGCAATCTCGACGGGTTGTGCACTAACACGAGGTTGGCCGTTGGCGCATTCGCCGAAATTACGTTACCTTTTGGCTATGGCAAAAAAAGGCAATGTCCTGATTGTGGACGATGAAGAAGTGATGCGCGACGTGTTGGAAAGCCTGCTTTCCGGCGACGGCTATCGCACCGATTTAGCCAAAACCGGCGAAGAGGGCCTGGCGCGGTTGCACGAGCGCGCCTACGACGCCGTGCTGCTGGACGTTTCGATGCCCGGCATCGGCGGCTTGCGCACGCTGGAAGAAATCTTGAAGCTGGATAGCGAAGCCGTCGTGATTATGATCACCGCCTACGCGACCTTTGACACCGCCATCGCGGCCTGGCAATTAGGCGCGTTCAATTGCATCCGCAAGCCTTTCGACAACCAGCAAATTCTGAAGACCGTGGCCGCCGGCATTGCGCGCCGCCGTGGTGATGAAGAGCGGCGTATGTTGCGGCGCACGCTGAAAAGTTCAGCCGACCGCAGCCAGATCGTCGGCAATTCGACCGCCATGCACGAAGTCTTTGATCTGATCGAACAGGTCGCGCCCGCGCGTTCGACCGTGTTGATCACTGGTGAGTCCGGCACCGGCAAAGAGGTCGTCGCGCGCTCGATTCATTTTTCCAGCCCGCGCGCCGAATCCGGCCAATTCGTCGCCGTCAATTGCAGCAACATCCCATCCGAACTGCTCGAATCGGAACTCTTCGGCCACACCAAAGGCGCGTTCACCGGCGCGGTGGCGGCCAAGAAAGGTTTGTTTGAAGTCGCCGACAACGGCTCAATCTTCCTGGACGAAATCAGCACGATTCCGCCTGAAACCCAGGCGCGGCTGTTGCGCGTTATTCAGGAACGCGAGTTCACGCCGCTGGGCGATACGCAACCGCGCAAGGTGGACGTGCGCATCATCGCCGCGACCAATACGAACTTGCAGCAAGCCGTGAAGTCCGGCGAGTTCCGCGAAGACCTGTTCTATCGGCTGAACGTCATCAACATTCACCTGCCACCGCTGCGCGAACGCAAGACCGACATCCTGCCGCTCTCGCAACATTTCATTCGCAAGTACAACGCCGAAAACAATCGCCAGATTGGCGAACAACTCGCGCCCGAAGTGTTGCGCGCGCTCGAGGCTTACCCCTGGCCCGGCAACGTGCGCGAACTCGAAGCCGGCATCGAACGCGCCGTCATCATCGCCCGCACCAACGAACTCACACTCGACGTGTTGCGCGAAGAAGTCACTAACCCGCAAGCGCGCTTGAGCGCCGGTTCGGGTACGTCGGAGATGGCCGGCGCGCTCGACATCGAACGTGGCATTTCGTTTTACGATGAAGTCTCGCGCTTCGAGATCGAACTCATACGCCGCGCCCTAGACATCACCAACAACCATCAAAGCAAAGCCGCCAAACTGCTGGGGATGAATAACACTACGCTCAACAGCAAGATCAAGGTCTATCACATTAAGACTTAGTGAAAAGTGAAAAGTGAAAAGTGAAAAGTGAAAAGTGAATTTCGTTTTTCACTTTTCACTTTTCACTTTTAGCTGTCTCAGCGCTTCGTAAAGCACGAGGCTGACAGAGTTGGCTAAGTTCAGCGAACGCACACGCGGGTTCGGCATCGGAATGTAAAGCGAGTTTTCGTAATGCTCAGCGACGAACTCTTGCGGTAACCCCAACGTCTCGCGCCCAAACACCAAACAATCCTGCGGCTGAAATTGCCAGTCGGTGTAACAGGCTTTTGCGCCGGTCTCGACCAATACCAGACGGCTGTTGGGTAACGCCTGTCGGAACGCCGCCAGCGTGTAATGGTGATGCAACTCGACTTCGTCCCAATAATCCAGCCCCGCGCGACGCACCGCTTTTTCGTCAATGCGAAAACCGAGCTTACCGACGAGGTGCAAAGTCGCATACGTCGCGGCGCACAAACGTACGATGTTGCCGGTGTTGGGCG
>JAYUCP010000645.1:0-18874 GCA_043740245.1 Acidobacteriota bacterium
TCTTCGACGGCCTGTTCGTCGCGCCTGAAGCGTTCGGGGTCACAAAGCTGCCAAGCCTTTAGAACTTCCCCGCCCGATTGCTTTTCGTTGCCGCCCCGCCCCGCCCCGCTGTATTCCAAAGGGGAGACAAAAGAGAGGTGAACTCTATGACCTTAACCAGCAACGAACAAATCGCACCTGAGATTGCGCAAGCCCTCATTGCCCAGGCCACCGCGCGCGGTCTCACGGTCAACGGCTACTTGCGCCAGGTGCTGGGACTGCCAGGTGCTGGGACTGCCAGATGCTGGGAGTGGATGACAAGCCGCCAGAGTCGGTGCTTGCCGAAAGAGACCGCAGCCCCACGCAATGAGGCCATGTTTGCAGTCCTGCAAGCAACCGCAGCGAGGTTGAAAACTATGCCGGTCAGCGGTTCAACGGAAGCTTCGCTAAAGCTAGTGCAAAAGTTTGGTGTTGCAACCGCCACAAATCCTGCGTAGAATCCGCCCTGTCAGAACGTATGTAAGGCCATAGGCCACTAAATTTAAGCCCCAACTACACTACCTGAGCTTTCAGCGTGCGCTGACTCAACCGTTAATTTCAAAGAGAAGCTCGGAAGACCTGAACCCGGCAAACTCGGCGGTCATCCGAGCATTCCCATCAACCATTTTTCTTGCAGGCTATTTCCGGCGAACTCAAATCGGCGGAAGCGGAGGAAACAACCATGAATAGTGTGGAGACCAAGCGTTACAACATGCTCAAGCGCGTGCGGAATTTCGGCGAACTGCGCGCGGCAGATTTCCCCGACACCTCATTGGGTCACGAATTGTTTGCGGAGATTGCCACTGCGCTGAAAGAATTGGACGCCAACGCCACCAATCAGGCGTCAGGCGCGAACGCGGCGGTGGGCGGCACGACGACCAAAGGCATGATCCGCGAAGAACTGCGCGATGCGCTGGTGGCCATCAATCGCACGGCGCGCGCGTTGGCCTACGAGACGCCGGGGCTGGACGACAAGTTCCGCCTGCCCCGCAGCAGCTCGGATCAGGCGCTGCTCAACGCCGCGCGGGCATTTGCGGCGGATGCAACTCCACTGAGCGCCGCTTTCATACGCCACGAGATGCCGGCGAACTTCCTGGCGGAAATCCAGTCCCACATCCAATCCCTCGAAGCGGCACACGACAGTCACGCGACGGCCAAGGACGTGCGCGTTTCGGCCACGGTGGGGATTGACACGGCGCTCACGCGCGGCATCACCGCCGTGCGGCGGCTGGACGCCGTCATCCAGAACAAGTTCCGCGACGACCAAGCCACGCTTGCCGCCTGGGGCACCGCTAGTCATACCGAACGGACGAATCGGCCCGCGCCGCCTGCGCCCGCGCCGCCACCGGAAGCACCCAGGCCGTAAGAGAAAAACTGATCAAATTTTGGAGTTTTGAAATGCAATGGCATGAGTGAAGAGCGCGCAGGGGAATTGAAAACCTTCGCTCTTTTGCTTTTGGGCGTGGGAAAAAACGGTTTCGATTTAAGTAGTCAGCAAAAAATTCTTTGACAACCACGAAGCTACGAAGAGCTCGAAGCAGAACAAGAAGGCAAAAATAGAATGGCTCATACAAATGGTGTGCAAAACACGTGGCGTGCCAGCAGCCCGACCGTGAGGGATGACCTGGGTTCGCCAGCCAGCCCTCCCTCACGGTCGGGCTGCCGACACAGCGCACAGCTTTGTACATGAGCCAGATTCCCTACGTCAACACTCGGTGCAGTTCCTTCACTGCGCCATCACCCACTCTTCGTTAAAGTGCGCGTGCTTGATCGCCTTGCGGCGCTCCTTCCCTTCCGCATCCAACTCGACCTGTTTGCGATTGAGATGGTAGCTGTAACTGGCGTGCAATGAGCCATCGCGCGCCTGAAGAATCGAGGGATAGTGGAAACGGCCAGCTTCCGGCCCAGATGGATCGAATTCGAGTTGGCGTTTCCATTGCCAGGTTTTGCCTTCGTCAGCGGAAATCGCCACCGTCAAACTGTTCCGGTCGCGTTCGGTATCGTTGTAAATCAGCGCCCAGTGACCATTGCGCAAGCCAATGATCTCGGCGCCAGAGCCTGGGTTCGGCAATTCGCTATCAGTGACTGGGCTCCAGGTTTCGCCGTTGTCGCGCGAGGTGCTCTGGTGCAGGCGCTTCGGCGCGGGCCCATTGTCGCGCATCAACGTGTAAAGCGTGCCGTCCTGCTTGCGCACGATGCTCGGTTGGATATTGCCGCCGCCAATCAAGGGCGTGCTGGTGTGCCACGTCTGCCCCCAATCGTCGCTGATGGCCATCAACGAAAACGAAAAACCATCGCTATACAACGGCACGATCAGGCGTTGTTTGCCAGATGGCAACGTGAAGACGAATGGATGCGCGCGCGTCATCCAGCCGAGCCGCCGCGCGAGTTTGTCAGCCGCCAGCTTGCGTATGCGCGCCATATACGCCTGCAAACTTTCGCGCGGAGCTTCAGGAGAGAGCGGCTGTTGCTTTTGCCATTCATCCAGCACGCGGTTGACGGTTTCTTCAAATTCGGGCCCCGGCGTAACGTGCAAGACTTCCTGCCAATCCCACTGCGGCGGGCCGTCTTGCGTGTAGCGCGCGGCAATCCGGTATTTCATCAGCGCCGATTCCCATTGATTCGCCAGAATCGTCGGCCACAGCAACCACAACCGCCCGCGCGGATCAATGAACATCGTGCAATTGGTATCGGGATAGCCCGGCGTGTCAGCCATCGTAAAGCGCGGCGACCATTGCTTGGCGCCTTTGCGCAAGCGCGCGCCTTCGACCTTCACATCATCCGCCGTGCGTTCGCCCGAACCGTGAAACCAGCACACTAGCAAATCGCCATTCGGGCACTCGACAATCATTGAAGCGTGGTTGTGCCAATGCTCAAGCGGAAAGATCAATTCAGCCTTATGAAACGGCGCGGCGGCCTGTGTAATCGCTGGTGAACTAATGATCCTCAAACAACCAGCGAGTAGGGCGAGCGCGCCCAGTCCAAGCAAAATTTTGTTCTTCATTTTTGACCTTCTGCTTTTTGAATGTGATGATGGCGGCGGCTTGGCAGTGAATTTCCGGTAACGGCAACTGTCAGCGTCGCGTCATTAAAACCTATATCTGCTCATCCCGTTACGAAACAAAGCGAACAAATCAGATCAATGCATCAGGCGAAATTATTTTTATCCACGACAATCCTGCTCCTAACCTCCACGCTCTTCTTTACAGGCTGCGGTAAAACCGAACAACAAGCTGCCGCTCCCGGCGGGGGCAGCGGCGGTGGTAAAGGCGGTGGCGACGCGTCCAAACAACCGCCCAAAGCCGTCAAGGTTACCCAGGCGAGCCAACGTTCCATCAACCGCACGGTCGAAGCGCCTGGCGCATTGGCCGCCGATGAACAGGCGACGATCAGTTTCAAAGTCGCGGGGCGGCTGGACAAATTGCGCGTTGACCTGGGCACGCCCGTGCGCAAAGGCCAATTCATCGCCCAACTTGAAACGCAAGACTTTCAATCGCGCGTCAATCAGGCGATGGCCGCTTTGCAACAAGCCCGTGTGCGCTTGGGACTGCCACCCGACGGTGAGAAAGACGACATCACCATCGAGAATACGGCGCTCGTCCGCCAGACACAGGCGCTGTTGCAAGAATCCAAAAGCAATTTAGACCGCACCAGCCAACTCGTCAAAGAAGGCGTTCAACCGCGCGCCGAAATGGATCGCGTCGAATCGGCGTATAAAGTCGCCGAAAGCCGTTATCAGGACTCCATCGAAGAAGTGCGCAACCGCCAGGCCGTCCTCTTGCAGCGCCGCGCTGAGCTGCAATCGGCCAAACAGCAACTGGCCGAAACGACAATCTATGCACCGTTTGACGGTTCGATTCGCGAGCGCCGGGCGAATCTGGGCGAGTACCTTTCCGCCGGAACGCCCGTCGTCACGGTGGTGCGCTTGCATCCGTTGCGCTTGCGCATTGAAGTGCCCGAACGCGATGCCCAAGGCATTCGCGCCGGTCAGCCCGTGCGCGTGACGGTTGAAGGTGAAGCGGACTTCGCCAGCGGACGCATCGCCCGCATCAGCCCGGCCATTCAGGAACAAAGCCGCACGCTGATCATCGAAGCCGAAGTCGAAAACCCGCGCGGCAAGTTGCGGCCCGGTTCGTTCGCCAAGGCGGTGATTCAAACATCTTCGAGCAATAGCGTCATCACCGTGCCGCCTTCGGCCGTCATCACCTTTGCGGGGATTCAAAAAGTCTTTTCGATCAAGGATGGCAAGGCCATCGAAATCAATGTTGTCGTTGGCCGCCGCGAAAATGACTGGGTCGAAATCGTCGAAGGCCTCAAACCGAATGACACCGTTATCCTGGCGCCGGGCAATCTGGCGCCAGGTCAGCCAGTCACCGTCGGAAAATAGCTATGAACGATCTCGCAGCGGACAGCTTTGCCGCAACGCTGCAACGCTTGCAGCCACGCTTGTTGCAATTGGAGCGTCTGCCAATCGAACCCGCGCGCATCGCCCAAGCCGCTGTCACGATCATCTTGCGCGCCGAACAAGCCGAAGCTCATGCCTTGATTATCAAACGCGCCGAACACCCGCGCGATCCGTGGTCGGGCCATTTGGCGCTGCCCGGCGGACGCGCTGATGCCACTGACGCAGACTTGCTGGACACAGCGGCGCGCGAAACGCTCGAAGAGATCGGCTTGAACCTGCACGCTGGCGGGCGATTTCTGGGCCGCTTGCCCAAGCTGTCGCCGAAAAATCCGCGCTTGCCGCAAATCGAAATCACACCCTTTGTCGCCAGCGCGCCGCCCGCCTTCGATCTGCAATTCAGCGCTGAAGTTGATGACGCCTTCTGGGTTTCGCTGCCGCAGCTCAAACGCGAAGGGATGTCTGATCGCTACACGTGGGCGCAAGACGGCGTCGAACACGCGTGGCCGGCTTATCCTTCTTCACGCGGCCCGATCTGGGGCATCACGGGCCGCATCCTGAACGACTTCCTAAACCTGCTTGATTGAAGCGCACGATGAACCAGCAACCCGCATCCCCGCACCTGATCCGTCATTTCGGCACGTTGCAAGCGACCGCGCTGAACATGACGAACATGATCGGCATCGGCCCGTTCATCACGATCCCGCTGTTGATGACGGCACTGGGCGGGCCGCAGGCCTTGCTGGGTTGGGTGATTGCGCTGCTCATCGTCATCCCCGACGGCATGATCTGGAGCGAATTGGGCGCGATGATGCCGGGGTCGGGCGGCAGCTATGTTTACTTGCGCGAAGGCTTCGGGCGCGAACGCTTCGGACGTTTGATGGCGTTTCTGTTCATCTGGCAATTCATCATCAGCGGGCCGATGGAGATTGCATCGGGCTACATCGGCTTTGCCCAATACCTCGGCTACATCTGGCCGCACGTGCCGCTGAAACTCGTCGTCGTCATTGTGGGCGCGCTCAACATCGCATTGCTCTATCGCCAGATCACGCACATCGGCAAAATCACAGTCAGTTTGTGGATCGGCACGCTGCTCACGACTGGCGTAGTGATCCTGACCGGTCTGCTGCATTTCGACGCGAAGCTTGCTTTCGACTTTCCGCCCGATGCCTTCAAATTCTCGACCGGGTTTCTCTTCGGTCTCGGCGCGGCCTCGCGCATCGGCGTCTATGACTATCTGGGCTACTACGACAGCTGCTACATCGGCGAAGAAGTCAGAGAGCCGGGTCGCACGATTCCGCGTTCGATCATCATCAGCGTGATCGCGGTCGCGTTGATTTACCTTGCGATCAACTTTTCGATTATCGGCATCGTCCCCTGGCGCGAGTTCGTGCCCGCCGACCAGCACCCCATCTCGCAATTCATCGTCTCGGCGATGATGGAAAAAATATACGGCAGCAACATCGCCGTCGCTCTGACGCTGATGATCCTGTGGACGGCTTTCGGCTCCTGCTTCGCGTTGCTGCTCGGCTATTCACGCATACCGTTTGCAGCGGCGCGCGATGGTTACTTTTTCAAAGTCTTCAGCCGCTTGCATCCTAAGCACAACTTCCCCCACGTCGCGCTGCTGGTCATCGGCGTGCTCGCGATTTTGTTCGGCTTCATTTCGCTTGGCGTAGTGATTGATGCGCTGATCGCGCTGCGCATCTTGGTGCAATTCGTCGGCCAACTTTGTGCCGTCATCATATTGCGCCGAGAAGCGCCAATGATGCCGCGCCCATACAAACTGTGGCTCTATCCGTTGCCCAATCTCGTTGCTTTGCTGGGCTGGCTGTTTATTTTTTCGACTTCGGATGCGCAGATCATCAAGTTCAGCCTGCTGGCATTGCTCGCCGGCGTCGTTTGTTTTTTGCTCTGGTCGCGCCAAGTACAAAGCTGGCCGTTTCAAGCCGCGTCGAAAAATGCAGCGGCTTGATCGTTTCAAACGGCAGTTTGCACTCGCCAGCCGCAACCGCACAGGCTAGAATGGCGCGCGTTTATCAACTGTTCATCTACGCATAAACAGTCAATCCTGGGAGACGAACTGAAGAACTTATGATGTACAGCCAGCAAGAATATGAAATGGTGCGCCGGCAAACGATGCAAATCGAAGCCGAAAAACGCGCCTTATTGCGTTGGGGGCTGATGGTTGTTTCGGGCGCTTTGGTGCTCGCGTTGCTGCTGCTGGGCTGGATGTATCAGCAATACAGCACCGCCGACGGCAAGGTCGAAGCCGCCGAAGCGCGTGCCGTCAAGGCCGAAGCTGACTTGAAAAAAACCAGTCAGGAATTGGCCGAGAAAAAAGCGATTCTCGACAAACAGGCCGTCACCGCCGCGCAGCAAAATTCCACCATCAACAACCTGGTGCCCAAAGCCGTTTCCGGTCTGGCAGGCGATGGCGAATTGGCCGCGCTGGCGCACGCGATTTATGAAAGCCGCCCCAATCACGTCATCGAATTGCCGCGCATTCCGCCCGACAACATCTTGCGGCGTTATCGCATCCGCAGCGGTAATGAAGTGCGCTCTTACGTCCTGATCGCCGGACTGGTGGATGGCAAGTGGCTGCTCTATTCAAACCTGGTCGGCAAAGGCGCGCCGCAAACTTCCCAGTGAAGCGCGCACCCTCGACCGCTCTCAGCAAAAGCGCCGCAACGAGCATTCGATTCGTTGCGGCGCTTTTTCTTTGTTGAAGTGAATTGAGATCAAGCGGCGACTTTCGCCAACGCTTCATCAATCGTCTTCATCGCAAAGTCGCACTGATCTTTGTCAATCACCAGCGGCGGCGACAAGCGAATCGTGCTCGTGCCGCAACCCAGCGTAATCAAGCCGCGCTGGAAACATTCCAACTCGACTTTATGTAACGCATCGGCGTGTGGCTCCTTTGTGACGCGGTCTTTGACCAACTCGATGCCGATCATCAACCCTTTGCCACGCACATCGCCAATGATGGCGTGCTTGTCCATCAACGCGCGTAAGCCTTCGAGCAAATACGCGCCTTGCTTGGCGGCATTCTCTATCAAGCCGTCCTCCAGCAATTCCAGCGTCGCCAGCGAGGCCGCAATCGCCACCGGGTTGCCGCCGAAGGTCGAAGCATGCGCGCCCGGCGCCCAAGTCATCAGGTCGGCCCGCGCAATCGTCGCGCTCAGCGGCAAGCCCGACGCGATGCCCTTGGCCGAGGTCAGAATGTCGGGCACGAAATCGAAATGCTCCGACGCGTACATCTTGCCCGTGCGCCCGAAGCCGGATTGCACTTCGTCGGCGATGATCAGGATGCCGTGGCGGTCGGCGATTTCGCGCAACGTTTGCAGGAAGGAGGCAGGCGGCACGACGTAACCGCCCTCGCCTTGAATCGGTTCCAGCACGATGGCCGCGCATTCCTCGGCGGGCACAGTGGTTTTGAACAGCAGGTCTTCGATGATGCGCGCACAATGCGGCCCTTTCGATTCCAGCGCGCCGCAAGTCTCCGGCGTCAGGTTGTAGGGGCAGCGGTAACAGTTGGCATACGGGATGTGCGTTACATCCAGCGCCTGCGGGCCGAAGCCGCCGCGTTGGCGCGCCTTGCTGGCCGTCAGCGAAAGCGCGCCCATCGTGCGCCCGTGAAAGGCGCCGAAGAAGGCGATGAATTTTTGGCGCCGCGTCGTATACATCGCCAGCTTCACCGCGCCTTCGACGGCTTCTGCGCCGGAGTTGCCGAAATGGACACGCTTGGGGCGCACGCCCGGCGCGGCGTTGCTCAACTTTTCGGCCAGCTTCGGCAGGCTCGGAAAGTAATAATCCGCCGTGCAAATGTGGATGAAGTCGTCCACCTGTTTTTTGATCGCTTCCACCACATGCGGATGCGAGTGGCCGGTCGAGCAGACGGCGACCCCGGCGTTGAAATCCAGAAAGACGTTGCCGTCCACGTCTTCGATCATTGCGCCTTTCGCGCGTTTGATGACGAGCGGATAGGGGCGCGTGTATGACGGCGAGATGAATTGATCGTCGTGCGCGACGACCTGTTGCGCGAGGGGGCCGGGCAGCGGCGTTTTGATGGCAGGGAGTTTTGCGGTTGCGAGTTCGAGTTTGGTTGCGAGCATGTCTGATACCTCCGACTTGTAACAGTGTCAGTAGCCCGACCGTGAGGAAGGGTCGTCTCATAATGCGAGCCCTTCCTCATGGTCGGGCTTCTGACACATAAACCTTGTTCAATTGGGATGCGGTGCGTTGAGGCAGACGGCTGTTAGTCCGCGAAGAGATTTTTGCGGGAGAGGACGGGGACGTGTTGCAGGATGAAAAAAAAGTTGTTCATCGTGTTTTGCACGCGAGTGCAGGTTATTTCCTACGCCAACGCAAACCGTCTTTCGTGTCTTCCAAAATGATACCCAACTCGGTTAGCTGATTGCGCAGCTCATCGGCGCGTGCAAAATTCTTGTTCTGGCGCGCCGCCTGCCGTTCATCGATCAGCGCCTGAATCTCGGAATCGAGCAACTCGTGTTTGACCTCGTCAAAGATGCGCAAGACTGAATCGAGGCGGTCAACCAACGCAAGCAAGGCCCTTTGATCACCCGCATTGACGCTGCCTTGCGCCAATGCCGTGTTGGTCTCGCGCACAAAATCGTGCAGGGCAGCCAGCGCCTCCGGCACATTCAAATCATCATCCAGCGCGGTCTCAAAGCGTTGTTGCGTGCGTTCAACCAAATCAGCCGCAGCGGCGGTCGAGCCACTCTCGGCCTGCAATTCACTGAGCCGCCGTTTGAAATCATTCAAGCGCTCAATCGTGCTTTCGGCCCCGCGCAACCCATCGAGTGTGAAATTGAACTGCCGCTGATGCTGCGCCGTCAGCAGCAAATAGCGAATCGCGCGCGGCGAAAACCCCTGTTGAAGCAGGTCGCGCACGGTGTAGTAGTTCCCTTTCGACTTCGACATCTTCTCGCCTTCGGCCAGCAGGAACTCAGAATGCACCCAGTAACGCACGAAGGGTTTGCCGGTCGCGCCTTCGCTTTGCGCGATCTCGTTCTCGTGGTGCGGGAAGACCAGATCAATCCCGCCCGCGTGAATATCAAAGGTCTCGCCCAGCGCTTTCATACTCATCGCCGAGCATTCGATGTGCCAGCCGGGGCGGCCCTGGCCCAGCGCGGTCTCCCAAAACGGCTCGCCTTCTTTGGCGGCTTTCCACAACACGAAATCGCGCGCGTTCTCTTTCGCCTCGTATTCATCGGCGTCCACGCGCTCGCTCGCGCCGGTCAGGTTGCCCTCGAAGTTCATCTTCGACAGCTTGCCGTAGCCGGGAAAGGTGTTGATGCGGAAGTAGGTCGAGCCATCGGATTCGTAAGTGTGGCCGCGCGCAGCGAGCCGCCCGATGATGTCAATCATCTCCGGGATATGATCGGTCGCGCGCAAAATCTCTTCGGGCCGCTCGGCGCCTAGCGCATCGAAATCTTCAAAGAACCGCGCCGTGTAATCATCGGTGTATGCGCGCAACGTCTGCTTTTTCTCAATGGCTTTCTTGATGATCTTATCGTCCACATCGGTGATGTTCATTACGTGGTGAACGGTAAAACCTTTGTACTTCAAATAGCGGCGCAAAAGATCAGCGAAGAGGAAGGTGCGGAAGTTGCCAATGTGCGCATAATCGTGCACCGTCGGCCCGCACACATACATGCGTGCCACGGGCGGCGCAAGGGGCTGGAATTCTTCGACCTGACTGGTCAGCGTGTTATACAGCTTGAGCATTCAGAAACCTTCTTTTGACAACATAACGATCACGGGCGGGCAGTGTATTGAAGCCCTCTTCAGCTTGTCAAACCTCACGAATCCGCCTTTCGCCTTCCGCCTTCCGCAATAAAAATGCCTTGCCCGCAGTGAGCACGAGCAAGGCATGGCGTAACACAAATCACCTAGCAGTAGCTAATCTACTCTCATCACCCGTTCCGCTTGTTTGCCCTTGGGGCCGTTGACAAGTTCGTACTCGACCACGATGCCTTCGTCAAGCGTCTTGAAGCCGTCCATATCAATCGCCGAATAATGGACGAAGACGTCGCCGCCGCCGTCGTCGGGCGGTTCGATAAAGCCGTAGCCTTTGGCGTTATTGAACCATTTAACTTTGCCTTGTTTCTTCTCTGCCATGGTGAGTAATTACCTCCTGGTTGCGTTGGAACGGGTTCTGCGAAAACCCGCCCGGGTTACTAACATCCCGCTTGCGCAGTGCTCACGCTTTACTGCCGTAGCTGCTTAGCTAGCCGCTGGTGAAGTTGATGCCTGTGGTACGCGGGGGCAAACGGCTCCTGTTCAAAAAGACAAAAGCCGTGCTCGAAGCTGAGGATTCAACTCTCAGCTTCCAGCACGGCTTTCATTTGGCACCAATACGAATACACACAAAACGCACTACTTCTACGCTCTTCGTTACAGCATTAACGGTAAAGCATCCGATTGTTGTTTGGGTTGCGCCTGACGCGGCGCGGCGTGCGAACGAGCGGCATACTACTGAGGCAGGCAAACCCTGTCAAGGGGCGGAATGAATTTCAGCTAAGAAAATCAAGGGTTTCGGCTTGCCGCTTTTGATTCAATCAAGAACGGCGGCCATTTGCGGCGCTCGCTGTAAAGTTTGCCGCGCTAAATGGGCCTCACGCGTGATGGCATAGTAATTGGCAACAACTCCATTCAACTTTGCTCGGTGATCGAAGCGCATGCCCAAACGCTCCATCACGCGAAATGAAGCCACGTTCGGCGGATCGGCGCCGGCAAAAATGCGCGGCAGTTCGCAAACTTCAAACCCATACTGCAACACCGCGCGTGCCGCTTCAGACGCCAGGCCCTGGACCCAATGTTCCGGCGCGAGGCTGTACAGGATTTCGACTGCGGGCTGCGCATTGCGCGGGTCATCGAAGTGGCGCAAGCCCGCGCAGCCAATCACTAACGGCTCGCCTTTCATTGCCACCGTCCAGAAGCCGAAGCCGTGTTCGGCAAAAGACGCAAGGCTGCTTTCGACAATAGCGGCGGCTTGCTCACGCGGGATGATTTGATCGTCCCACAAATAACGGCGCACTTGCGGATCAGTCCAATGACAATGCAACGCGTCTATGTCAGTGCGCGTGAACGGGCGCAACAGCAAGCGCGTGGTTTCGAGTTGCCGGTTTTCCATAACACAAAAGGCGCTGGACGATTTCTGCGAGTCACCCAGTGCCAGTTTCAAACACTCAAACGGCCCCGCCTCAGAACGAGAAGCGTGCGCCGAACTGGGCCTGATACGGATTGCCCGCGCCGGGCATGTAGCCGGTCACCTGCTTGAACAGCGTGCTACGCATGTTGCCGCTGAAGCTATTGCCGGAATTGTGCGTGTTGAAGAGCTTGAAGGATTCGACGGCTGGCTGGCCCGCACGATAAAAAACGCGGTGAGGCTCTTGCGAACCTCACCGCACCAAGGGCTTTGCTGGGATGAAAACGTAGAACATGAAAGCTAATTGTCAGTGTTCGTTTTTGGGGATGATGAAATGATGCAATGCACAGCGGCAAATTCAATGCCGCACTGGCCAGGCTTTTTCTCGACACTGATTTCAAAAGGGTTTACCGTTATGCCTGATTTTGAGTTGCGCTGGCAGAGTTCATTCTCCTGGATTTTCGTCCATTTTTTCGGAGAGATAAGGGCCACAGCCCAAATAAAAAATGCCGCCGGACAAGCAAACACTCGTCCGGCGGCCAGCCACAAGGAGTCCCACCATGAACTATCGCCAACGACTTATTTCTTCAGTTTCGGCCAATTCTCATTCGCTTTCGCAATCCAGCCCGGCACGTCCTGTTCCCACCTCTGCTGCACGCGCTTGTCGTAGTTGAGATAGAGTTTGCCCGCCACGATCTTCCAGGCCTCCGGGTCAATATTCGCGGTGTAAGCGTGTCCGACCGCCCAGGCGCAATAACCACCGTATTGCGGCGCGAATTTCTCAGGACTCTTGACGAACTCAGCGCGGTTGGCGGCGCTGGCGAAAAACCATTTCGCGCCCTGCCAATCGTGGCGGAACTCGTCTTTGCCTTTGACCGCGCGGCCCTCATTGAAATAGGCCACCGTGTCGTAGCCCTTCAGCGCCGTGCCGAAAATGTTCTTGTTGACCGGATCAACGACAGCCAACCCAATGCCCAGCGGCAACAACGCGAAGATGACCGCCGCCCAAACAAAACGTCTCAACCAATGGTTGCTTTTCATCATTTGAATCTCCTGCAAGCGATGCGGTACCGGTAGCGACCGGGTGACTCCGAATGTGTGCAACTCGGAGTCACCCGCTCGCTACCGCTCCCGGTACCGCATCATTCTGAAAAAAGAGCGCGGTTGCGACACCGCGCTCAAACCTGCATCGTTTTCGCTTTCACCCACGACTCACACCATCTAAATCATCCGCACCGCCGCCTTTATTCCCCGCTCTGTTGAATCAGCTTCGCCACCAACGCCGTCCAGCCCGTTTGATGGCTCGCGCCGATGCCTGCTCCGTTGTCGCCATGAAAGTATTCGTAAAACAGCACATAATCGCGCCAATGCGGATCGTGCTGAAACTTCTCGGCCCCGCCAAACACGGGTCGCCGCCCATCGTCACCACGCAAGAAGATGTGCGTCATCCGCCGCGACAACTCGCCCGCCACGTCCCACAGATTTAACTGCGCGCCCGACCGTGACGGAAACTCCACTTGATAATCATCACCCAAAAAGTAGTGAAACTTCTGCAACGATTCGACCAGCAGGTAATTCACCGGGAACCAGATCGGCCCGCGCCAATTCGAATTGCCGCCAAACAAACCCGTCGAAGATTCCGCCGGTTCGTAATCCACCCGATGCTCGTTGCCGTTGACGCCGATCACATAAGGATTGTCCTTGTGATGCCGCGAGACCGCGCGGATGCCGTGCGGCGCGAGGAACTCTTCTTCATCCAGCATGTAACCCAACACGCGCCGCAACCGGTCACGATTGACCAGCGACAGGAACCAGCGCGTCTGGCCGTCGGCGGTTTGCTGAATCTCTACATGCTGGCCGAACTCCGGGCGATTCTCGATGAACCATTGCATGCGTTTTTTGAAGCCCGGCAGCTTATCAATCACCTCTGAGTTCAACGTCTCCACCGCAAATAGCGGCACCAGCCCGACCATCGAACGAATGCGCAACGGCCAATGCCCGCCGTCCGGCAGATGCAGCACATCGTAGTAAAAGCCGTGCTCCTCGTCCCACAAGCTCACGTCGGCGCAACCCATGTGATTCATCGCGTGGCAAATGTAGACGAAATGCTCAAAGAACTTGCTCGCCACGTCTTCATAGGCCGTATTCTCGTTCGCCAGTTCCAACGCGATGGTCAGCATGTTCAGGCAGTACATCCCCATCCAACTGGTCGCGTCCGATTGGTGCAAATGCCCGCCGGTGGGCAGCGCCGCGCTGCGGTCAAACACGCCGATGTTGTCCAAGCCCAGAAAGCCGCCCTGAAAAATGTTCTTGCCCTCGGCATCCTTGCGGTTGACCCACCAGTTGAAATTGAGCAGCAGCTTGTGAAAGACGCGCTCCAAAAACTTGCGGTCGGCCACGCCCGTGCGCTTCTGATCAATCTTGTACACGCGCCACGCCGCCCACGCGTGCACCGGCGGATTCACATCGCCAAAGGCCCACTCATACGCCGGTATCTGCCCGTTCGGGTGCATGTACCATTCGCGCAGCATCAGGATGAGTTGCTCTTTAGCAAAGTCGGAATCGGCCAGCGCAATCGGCAACGTGTGAAAGGCCAAGTCCCACGCCGCGTACCACGGATACTCCCACTTGTCGGGCATCGAGATCACGTCGGCGTTGTAGAGATGCGACCAATCGCTGTTGCGCCCGTTCCGGCGTTCACTCGGCGGCGCGGGTTGCGCAGGGTCGCCCGCCAACCAGCGATTCAGATCATAGTGATAAAACTGCTTGCTCCACATCAAGCCGGCAAAGGCCTGGCGTTGCACGTTGCGCGCGTCGTCGGACAAATTAGCCGGCGCGAGCTTTTGGTAAAACTCATCGGCCTCGCGCTTTCGTTCATTGAAGGTTTGTTCAAACGCCTCGCCAAAGATGTACGGCAAACTGTTAGTTTGCCGTAGGCTTGGCGTGGGACGACCTCCTGCCAGCGGGTTTGCCAATGAAGACTCCGGCAAACTAACAGTTTGCCGTACATCGTCCGTCAACCGCAGCTTGACCGTGCGCGTCTCGCCCGGTTGCAACGTCAGCGAATAGCGCGCCGCCGCCTTTGTGCCTGTGCGTTCAGGATTCACCGCGCCCTGATTGCCGTGCACGATGTAATCGTTGATGCCGTCTTTGACGTGCGCCGCCTCGTTCGCCGCGCCAAATAGCTTCTGCTTGTTCGTCTCGTTTTCGGTAAAGAGCAACTCGCCCGCGCCCTCGCAATACAAGCGCCGCGTCCCATGATACCAATGCTCCAACTCGATCACCCCTGCGCCGATTTGCTTCATCACCGGACGCGGCTCATCTCCATCCGCAGCGGCCCACGCCCACGTGTTGCGAAACCACAGCGTCGGCAGCAACTCAATCGTCGCCGCTTCAGGCCCGCGATTCGCCACCGTCACCTGAATCAGCATGTCCTCCGGCGCAGCTTTCGCGTATTCGACAAACACGTCGAAATAGCGGTCGTCGGCAAACACGCCGGTGTCCAACAATTCATACTCCAACGCCTCGCGCCCGCGCCGCTGGTTTTCTTCGACCAACTGTTGATAGGGGTATTCGGCCTGCGGGTACTTGTACAGAAACTTCATGTACGAATGCGTCGGTGTCGCGTCCAGATACCAGTAATACTCTTTGACATCCTCGCCGTGATTGCCCTGCGAACCGGTCAGGCCGAAGAGGCGCTCCTTCAAAAACGGATCGCGCCCGTTCCACAACGCCACGGCAAAACAAATGTATTGCTGCCGGTCGCTGATGCCGCCGAGGCCGTCTTCGCCCCAGCGATAGGCTTTCGAGCGCGCGTGCTCGTGCGGGAAGTAATCCCAAGCCGAACCGTAGGGCGAATAATCCTCGCGCACCGTGCCCCAGGCGCGTTCGCTCAGGTAAGGCCCCCAGCGTTTCCAGTGCTGCGTGCGCTGGCGTGATGCGGCGAGGCGTTGTTCTTCCGCCGTAATCACCGGTTGCAAATGTTGTGCTGCCTCTGTTGACTGATTTTTCATACGTTCTCCTGCTCGCATTCAAACTACGTGTAAGATCGAATTGAAGCCGCCGTATTCGTCCGGCTCCTTCATTCCATTGCCCGGCGGACCGTCCCGCCAGCGCGTGCCGTCAATCACGAATTTGTAGCGATAACGGCCCGCCGCCAGCAACGGCAATTCAGCACGCCAGATGCCGTCGTCATTGCGCGCGCAACGCTGTTGCGCCCAGTTCCAATCGTTGAAATCACCCGCCACCGCCACGCTGCGCGCTTCATCATCCTGATGCGTGAAGACCAGTTTGCCTGCTGCCACACGCGGTGCGCCCAATTGCGCGAAGCTGTGGCTGTGCTCTTCACGCAGCGCTTGCTCCACCGCGCGCCGCGCATTCAGCACGCCATAACCTTGCCGCAACAACGGCTGTCCGGCCAGCCGATCCGCCGTCGAAACTAAAATGTGCCGCACCGCCGCCGGGGTCAACGCCGGATTGGCCTCCAACATCTGCGCCACGACTGAAGCCGCAATCGGCGCGGCGAACGAAGTCCCGTCTACGTGCTGATAATGCGTCGAGATGAATTTGTTGGCTTGCAACGCCGCTTCGATTGCGGCGCGAATGACCGCCGGTTCCTCGTTGTTTAACGCAAGCGGCAAGCCCGCCCTTTCTCCAATTTCGCGCGCCAACGCAGTCAGCGCGTAATCGGGCGCGTTGACCAACCGATCCAACGCCACCGCCTGCCGATAGCTCGGCGTATTCGGCAACACCGGCGCGGCCACCCAGATCGCGGGCGCGATGATTTCAGGTTTGACGATGCCGTCTGCCGTCACACCGTAATTCGAGCAATACAAATCCAGACGCTCCGGCTCAAGTTGGTTGTGATCGTTGTAGCCGCCGACCGCGATCACTGAGGGCGAATTGGCGGGTGGCGCGGTCAGATAGTTTTCGCTGCAACCTGAATTCCCTGCCGCCGCGATCACGACGATGCCTGCTGCTACGGCTTCTTCCGCCGCCTGGTCAACGATGCTGTCGCGGTGCGGCACGTCTGCATCGCCGCCGAGCGAGATGCTCAGGATGCGTATGTCGTAGCGTTCGCGATTGGCAATCACCCAGCGAATGCCGCGCGCGACGTTTTCTTCTTTGATATGGCCGTCCTCGCTGACCTTGACCAGCACGACGCGCGCGTTCGAGGCCAGCCCGCGATAGACGCCGTTCGACAAAAAACCATTGCCCGCCGCCGTCACAGACGTTTGCGTACCGTGCCACGCAGTCGCTTCGGGCTCGCCATCGTCATTCAACACCTGATCCAGCGTCACGATGTCGAAGTAAGCCGCGATGCGATTGACTGGCTGCGTCAAGTCAGGATGCGGATAAAACCCGGCGTCGAGGAAGGCGATGGTCACGCCCTTGCCGGTGAATTCGGGCACGGCATTCAGCCGCACCGGCGTCGGGATGACGCCAAAGCGATTGGGTTGATGGTTGTGTTCGTGTGGTTGAAATGCTACGGAAGTTGCGCCTTTGTTCATCGGGATTCACGCTCGTGGTTCAAAGTTTGCACGGCAATCGTGCCGCGCCTTGCGTGTGAATAATCCCGGAAGGGCTGAGAGCTATTCCCACTGAAATGAAGCGCTGCTTTTTGCCGCCCCGTCCCTGAAAGGGACAAATTAATATCCGTGGGCAATGCCCACGGGAGGACGGAATAACAGACTGCAACCCTGAAGGGGTTGGATGGGGATGATGAATGCGACCCCTTCAGGGTCGGGCGTAATTTCCGTGCGGCTTCCGGTGGCGCTGCCACCGGCTATTGAATGTCGCCCTTTCAGGGCTGGCGAAGGTCTTCAGCGATTCGATAATTCTTGCTTCACAATTTCCCACGGCCGTGTGGCAGGGTCTGCCGCAAAACAGGCCAACCGACGTTCAAGCTCTTTCCGTTGCGCTCCAGAAATGGACAACCGGCTTTGCACTTCTGTCGGATCGGCAGCTTCAAAGAATAACTCAACGGCTTCGGCCAAATTGCGCCGGGCCTCTTCGTCGGTAGCGCCCTGGCTGGCGATGTCGAGTTCGGGGCAGTGCGCGACGTAGCTGTCGTGCTCGCGTTCAATGATGGTGGTGAATGGTTGTCGTTGCTTCATGCTCAAAGCCCGGCTTGCAGAATGCTCACCACAGCCTTTACCAACTGCTCGGTAACCTCTTTCTTCAACACACCTACCTGTGCGGTGATCAACCGCTCATTGGCCGTGAAGAGCTTGCCCGGTCTGGCGTAGCTGGTGAACTTCAACGCGCCGCTGGCAAAGTCCGTAACATTCAGCTCAACCGCGTGCGGGTCGGCATAAGGGCTGCTCGTGATTTGACACAACACCCAATCACCACGCCCGGCCGCGGCCAAGACCACGGCTGGGCGAAGTTTTGCGTGCGAAAGATCGGAGAATGGAAACGGCGCTAGGATCACTGCGCCGGTTGCAGGTATGACCACGCTGCGTCTTCCTCCGGCCGGTTCCAATCCACGGCCAGCGCCGCTTCGCTCAGCAACGCGGTTTCGGCAATCGCTTCGAGCGGGGCTTCTTCCAGAATGGTGACCAACGCGCGGCGCGGCGCGGACAGCCGCACGGCTTCGCGCAAGTGCAGGTTGCCGTGCTGGTCAATGACGGCTTCGACGGTTTGGATCATTGCGTAACCTCCGGCGCGATTGTCTGCGGAACGAGGCGGTGAGGCAAACAACTCACGAACCGCAGCCAAGTTTTCTGCTTCGTCGCGTAGCGACGGCTGACCTTAGCCGTGCGTTTTAACGCACGGAACGGCGGAAATGTTTCCGAGTCGCGTAGCGACGATTGAAACTGGCGCACCATTGTTCGCAGGTTTCAACCGTCGCTACGCGACTCAAGGTCCGTCCGCCGCGCTCCCGTGCGTTAAAACGCACGGCTAAGGTCAGTCGTCGCTAGGCGACTGAGGAGCGCAAACGGCTTTGTACCTCTGACGGGTCGGCGGCTTCAAAGGTTAATAATCAGGAAACTTTTCAACTTCTCCGTTTACCAGCGGAGCAAAGTAGGTTCTTCTAGTCTCCTTGCCGCCTTCTATAGGAAACCAAGCAAGCTGGGCGTCATCAGGGATATCAGAACTCAAGTACAAAGCAACGTTACTGATCATATACGCAGGTGCGAGTCTTTCTATTTTGTAGGAATGCCATACCGGGCCATTAATCGGACTAGTGGAGCTTTCCTGAAATTCTACCTCTGGTTTAGACCTGAAGCGGTCGTCCTTTGTAAGTCCACTTGAAGGGCTTCGCCAACGTAGCGTTA
>JAYUCP010000646.1:0-3072 GCA_043740245.1 Acidobacteriota bacterium
ATTGGTTTTGTGGTTTTAGCGGTCATCGTGTTGTTGATCGTGGCGCGCGTGGTTTATCGCCTGATCCTGGGTGAATCCATGACCGAAGCCTTGATTGACCGCGATAACCGGGCGGCGGCGATTGCGCTGGGCGGCTTTCTGCTCGGCGTGATCCAGGTCATCATTCCGGTGCTGAGCGGGCCGAGCCATGCGTTTTGGAACGACGTGACCAGCGTGGCCAGTTATGGCATCGGCGGCATCGTGGCGATGAGCGTGACGGCGCTGATTTTTGAGCAATACAGCAAATGGACAGGCGTCGCGTTGAATGAACAGATTCGCGCGGGCAATGTGGCGGCGGGGATTTGCGCGGCGGGGGTTTATTTCGCCGCCAGCGAAATTGTGGCGGGCGTGTTGACCGGCGATGGCGGCAACGTGGCTGTCACCATTGTCTTCTGGTTCGCCGGCACGCTGGCATTATTGGTGCTGACGCATCTGTTCCGGCAATTGACGGCTTACAACGACGCGCATCTGATCAACGAAGGCAATGTCGCGGCGGCCTGTGGCTACGCGGGCTTGGTGATTGCGATTGGGATGATGACGGGCTACGCGGTGTCGGGCACGTTTGTGAGTTATGCCAGCGCGTTCGTGGATTTCGGGAGGATGTTGTTGGTAGTGCTGGTGCTCTATCCGGTGCGGCAGCTCATCGTGCAGATGCTGTTTCTGGGCGGCGGCTTCAGCTTTCGCAACGGGCGGCTCGACAGCGAGATTGCCGAAGATGGCAATGTGGGCGCGGGTTTGCTGGAAGCGGTCGGTTATTTCGCGGCGGCACTGGTGGTCACGCGGATTTTTTAAGCGGGGATACGATGAGCCTATTGATGAATCTTTTGCTGGCGGTGTTGTTGTTCGGCGCGGCGTGTCCGGGCACGCCAACGGCGGCGTCGCAAACCGGTGCCGGGCAAGCGCCGATTTACGAAACGCGCCGCGACCACGACCCCGAAGGCACCGGCAAATTTTATCAGGGCCGCGAGATCGCGCAGGTGATGGGTTACGCGGGCGCAAGCTGGCTGGAACGGCCCGAACGCGTTGAAGAAGAGCAACCCGATCAAGTCGTCGAACAGATGAAACTCAGGCCCACCGATGTGGTCGCCGATGTGGGCGCGGGCACGGGCTATTTTGCGTTTCGCATCAGCCGCGTCGTGCCGCAGGGCAAGGTCTTTGCCGTAGACATTCAACGCGAGATGCTCAACGTGATCGAAGAGCGCAAACGCAAGCTCAAAGCCGACAACGTTGTGGCGGTGCGCAGCACGGAACAGGACGTGAAGCTGCCGGACAGTGTCGTAGACGTCGTGCTGCTGGTGGATGTCTACCACGAGTTCGCGTTTCCTTACGAGATGATGCAGAGCATCGTCAAGGCGCTGAAACCCGGCGGGCGCGTCGTCCAAATCGAATATCGCGGCGAAGACCCCGAGGTGCCGATCAAACGCACGCATAAAATGACCGTCCAGCAGGCGCGCAAAGAAATGGAATTCGTCGGGCTGACCTGGAAGGAGACGAAAGAGTTTTTGCCGCAACAGCATTTCCTGGTCTTCGAGAAACCAATGCGCTGACCAAGTGTTTGTGAATCATCGAAAGGAGTTTGTTATGGGACTGACTTACGCAGAGATCGAATTGATTAGCTCGGATGACTTGGCGCTATGCCGGCGCGGGTATCTGAAAGAGGAAGAAGTGCGGCGCACCAAAGTCACGATGCTCGCGGATTGTGGCTCGTACATGCTGGCCGTCAATGAGCACGTGAAGGTGCAACTCGGCCTGCCCGTGCTCGATCAACAGGAGGCCCAGTTGGCGGATGGCTCACACGTTATGCTGGACGTCGCCGGGCCGGTGGATGTGCGCTTCGCCAACCGCGCGACGACTGTGCGCGCGATGGTCTTGCCCGGCGCTGCTGAAATGTTGCTCGGCTGCATCCCGATGGAGGACATGGATGTATTGATTGATCCAAAGAGCCAGCAATTGATCGTCAATCCCGCCAACCCTTACGTGGCGAAAAAACACCTCAAATAAGCTTCACGATGTTGCCCGATTACAGTGAATTTACGCGGCAACTCTATGCCACGGGCATTCTCTCTGATCCCTGGCTGAATGGCCGCGAACGCTTCCGCTTGCGGGGCGTCATTCTCACGCCCGCGCAATTGCAGGCGCTTTACACCGCCGCTGAACGCGTCACGCACATCTACCACGAACTCGCCGAGATTGTGCTGGCACGGCCTGAATTGCTCGACGATTTTTTCGGCCTGACTCCCTTTCAAAAGATGATGTGGCTCGCCAGCGAAGGGCGCTGGCACGGCATCGCGCGCGCGGATTTGTTTGTCTGCACTGATGGCCGCATACAGGCTTGCGAACTCAACTCCGACACGCCGTCAGGCGAGGCTGAAACGGTGCTGCTCAATCAATTGCTGCATCCGTACCATCCAAACACTGCCGACCCCAACGCCGGCTTTGCCGAAAGCTTCTGGCAGATGTTGCGGCAGAGTGCAGAGTGCGGAATGCGGCAGGCGGAAGCTGCCCAGCTTTCCTGCGCCATTATTTACCCCACCGATATGCCCGAAGATTTGAGCATGATCGCGCTCTATCGGCGTTGGCTCGAAGCGCGCGGTTGCCTGGTAATGCTGGGTTCGCCTTACAACTTGGGACTCAATGCTGAGCGGCGCGTGACAGTGTTGGGGCAGCCGGTGGATTTGATCTTGCGCCATTACAAAACCGATTGGTGGGGCGAACGCGAAACGATCTGGGATAACCAGACGCCCTATCCCGACCCCGACCCGCTGGCGCGCGAATTGTTGTTGCTGCTCGAAGCCGAGAACGAAGGCCGCGTAGCCGTGGTCAATCCTTTCGGCGCAGTCGTGACGCAGAACAAGCTGAGCATGGCGTTGATGTGGGAGCGGCAGGAATTGTTTTCAGCCCAGGCGCGCGCGTGGATTGTCGAACACATCCCCGAAACGCGGCGGCTGGCGGCGCTCGACGTTGAACAGTTGCAGCGCGAGGAATGGGTGCTGAAATCGGCTTACGGTTGCGAAGGCGATTCGGTCGTCGTCG
>JAYUCP010000647.1:0-7464 GCA_043740245.1 Acidobacteriota bacterium
CTGCCACGGGCGGCGAGCACCGCGCGCACGGCGAGATAGGGCATGCGCGGAAATTCCACGGCATCGGCGAGCGCCACGCGCAAGAGGCGCGCGGCTTCGTCCGAATGATTGCGCAAGCGTTGCTTTTGCGCCTCGTCGCCGGGCAAGCGTTCGAGTGCCTGCATGCGAAAACGCCGCTCGCGCCCGTAGTCGCGCCGCAGCTTGGTCAAATCGAGTTCCCCGGCGAGCGGGTCGAGCGCGTCGCCATCGTTACCTTCAAGCAAAATCTTCTGATGCTTCATATTGCCTCTTTTCTCTAGGTTCAGGCTCACGCGCGCTGATCAAATGTATCACTTCCCCCCGCTCATCGTTGCGCAGCGTCCAACAGACAAGCAACAAACGCCCGCTGCTTGACGGCCCGACCGTGTAATAGCGCGGCTCGTCCCAAGAGTGCAGGTCGTCGCAGAGATCGCGCGCCAGGGGATGATCGAAGACGGTCGCGGCCTCGTCGAACGAGACGCCGTGGTCTTGCAGGTTTTTGGCGGCCTTGTCGTTGTGCCAACTGAACCTCACCGCCGCGTCCCCTTCTCTTTGTTGCTAGTTTGTTCAATCGTTGCCATATCTTTTCACCAGCTTGACGACCCGGCGCACCTTTACACCTGTCGCGCGCGCGGCGTCAAGCTTACGGCAACCCGATCAGCCCCCTCGCAATCGCCCACTGCAACATCCCGCACCCAAAAATAATAATCACCGGATTCACCGCCGCGCGCATCATCAGCAAAAACGCCAGCGTCGCGATGCCGAAGCCCGCCGAACCGCTCACGCCCGATTTCGCCAAACTGACACCAGCGGCCGCGAGCATGCCGACGACGGCGGGGGCGACGCCCGCCAGAAACGCCTGCACCTGAAGGTTGGTGCGGAAGCGATTGAGCGAGGTGCCCGCGATCACCGTCATGATGAACGAGGGCAGGAAGGCGGCAATCGTCGCCACCACGGCACCCAGAATCCCCGCGACTTTGTAGCCGATGAAGGTGGCCGTAATCAGCACCGGGCCGGGCGTGATCTGACCGAAGGCCATGCCATCGGCGAAGGCCTGATGCGTCATCCATTGGTGCACATTCACCACGTCGGTCTCGATTTGCGGAATCATCACGAAGCCGCCGCCAAACGTGACCGTGCCCACGCGCAGAAAGATACTTGCCAGATGCCAGGTCGCCACCAACTTCGACAAGATCGGCCAGGCCAGCAGCGGCAAGATGACCAAGGGCGCGAGCGAAAGCAGCTTGCCGGAATTTGAAGGTTTATCGGCGGGCGGTTTGGGCAATTCACCCGTAGCCCGTTCTTTGGGCGGTTCGGCTTCGGTGTTGCCGGGCGGCAGCGAGACTTCGACTTTGTAATCGTCGGTCAGCCGGTCGGGGTGCTCGATCATTTCGGCGGCGTGTTGGCGCGCCTGCTGTTGGGCCACGGCAGAGCGTCCCTCGGCTTGGCGTTCCTTGCGCAATTGGTTACGCAGCCGCTGGCGCACGCGGCCTTTGAACGATTGAATGAAAACGCCGGTCAATCCGGCCAGCAATACGACTTCGGCCACGGTGATGTCGGTGAAGATGAGGATGAAGCCCGCCGCTACGCCCAGTTCCAAGTGCCACTGCCGCTGCATCGCCGTCTGGCCCAGGCGCGCGGTGGTGGCGGCGATCAACCCAACGACGGCGGCGTTGAAGCCTTGAAAAATCAACTTGGCATCCGGGCGTTCTGACAAATGCCCGTGCGCAATCGTCAGCGCGATCATCATCAAAAACGAGGGCAAGATGAAGCTGCCGACCGAAACCAGTGCGCCGCGCAAACCGCCGAGTTTCAGCCCGACGTAGCTGATCGCATTGGCCGCATTCGCGCCAGGCAGGCTTTGCGCCAGCGAGACGGCGTCGAGGAATTCTTCTTCCGACATCCAGCGCCGTTCGCGCACGACCACGCGGCGAATCTGTCCGATCACGGCAATGCCGCCGCCGAAGCCGGTGGCGCCCAATTGCAAAAAGGTTTCGGCCAGCGCGCGCCACTCGACGCGCGCTTCGGGCAGCGGCAGTTGCGCGGCAATCCACTGGCGCGCCAGCACGCTGAATTCGCGCAGCCGTGTTTTGAAGCTGAGTTTGGTCGGCAGCGCTTTGGTCGTGCGCGCCTTGGGTAAATCGCTGGTCGCTTTCATTGGCTTGCGAACGTGATGCTAAATCGAACCACACAAGATTGGTACAATCGCGGAGCGGCGTGTCAGTAGCCCGACCGTGAGGGAGGGCTTCATTCGCTAGTCCAAGCCCTCCCTCACGGTCGGGCTACTGACACGGTGTCCCAATGTTGCGTGGTCTGATTTAGAATGCCGGTGAAGACAAGTTGGTCTTCACGTTCAAATCAATCCAAATAATAACTATGAAACAACAACGCAGCGCCATTATCGGCGGGACAGGCGATCAGGGCAAAGGATGCGCTTGGCGTTGGGCGCGCACGGCTGGGGCGTGGCAGCGGCTCAGCCAAAGCCGCTGCTGACTTAACCACAGACCACTAACCACACTATGCCGCTTTCTCCCTACCTCAACTTCACGCGCGCCGAGTGGGCGCGGTTGCGCGACAACACGCCGTTGACGTTGTCAGAGGCCGATCTGGTGCGGCTGCGCGGCGTCAACGAAGAGATTTCGTTGCGCGAGGTGGCGGAGATTTATTTGCCCTTGTCGCGCTTGCTGAATCTGTACGTCGCCGCGCAGCAGAATCTGCACGAAGCCAAGGACATCTTTCTCGGCGACGATACCGGCAAGGTTCCTTACGTCATCGGCATCGCGGGCAGCGTGGCCGTGGGCAAGAGTACGACCGCGCGTTTGTTGCAGGCCCTGTTGGCGCAATGGCCGCATCATCCAAAGGTTGACCTCATCACGACCGACGGCTTTCTCTTTCCCAACACCGTGCTCGAAGAGCGCGGCTTGATGAAGCGCAAAGGCTTCCCCGAAAGCTACGACCGGCGGCGGCTGTTGCGTTTTATCGCCGAGGTCAAGGCGGGCGAACCCGAAGTCGAAGCACCCGTCTATTCGCACATCATCTACGACACTCTGCCCGACCAGACCGTCAAAGTGCGGCAGCCGGACATCGTGATTGTCGAGGGCTTGAACGTGTTGCAAACCGGCGTGGGTGCGGACAACCCGGTGTTTGTCTCGGACTTCTTCGACTTTTCGATCTATGTGGATGCGGATGAGGAGCACGTCAAACGCTGGTATGTGAACCGCTTTTTGACGCTGCGGCGCACGGCCTTCCGCGATCCGGCGTCGTACTTTCACCGCTATGCCAATCTGTCGGATGATGAGGCGGCGCAGAAGGCGCTCAGCATTTGGGAAGAGATCAACGGCCTCAACCTGCGCGAAAACATCCTGCCGACGCGGACGCGCGCGCATTTGATTTTAGAGAAAGGCGCGGATCATGCAGTGGAAAGTGTGAAGCTGCGTAAGCTGTAATGGCACTCGCCCAGCGATTAAACCGGTAGCCCAGGTCATTCTTCATCCTGCATTCTGACTTCTTCATTCTTTTGCAAGCAACGACTGGTTTTCTGCAAAAGAATGAAGAAGTCAGAATGCAGAATGCAGAATGTGCGGTTCGCCGCTGTGCTTATCCAAGGCCATTGGATGTTTGCCCCCGCTCGCGCACAGGCAGGTTTGAACGCGGGGTTGGATTGCGTTTGGGCGCTTGAAATTCCTGAAGCACGCCGTAATAGCGCGCCATCCAATACGGCAGAATGTAATCAATGCCTGCGCCTTCGATGTTGCCGTAACCGCCGCCCCACAAGAGAAACGGGCTGCGTTGCCAGAGGAAGTCGGTGCAGATGCGCTCCGCCACCGGCAGCGGCGCACAGGCACGGTCATCGCCACACGCGGCAAAGCGCGCGCTGTTGCGCCAATCCAACCACACATCGCGGCGCGGGCGTTTCAACCAATCGTTCAGCATCTGCCGCGTCGCCTCATCGCGCAGCGCCTCCGCCGTCCCGCGCAAGGCCCGGTCAAGCATATTGAAATGCGCGTTGCCGTGATCGTCGGTCGTGCGGCGCAGTATGTTGTACGTCTCCAGATAGCGGTTGCGATAGGTCGCGTCATTTTCCAGGCGAATCAGATTGAACAGATTGATCGTCGCCAGATTGAATTTGAAATACGAGTCGTGCTCTTCCAGCACTTCAACGACAATCGCGCTGCCGACAGTCAGCGAAGCAAAAAAGCGCGCCAGTTCATAATCCGACGCGAAGCCCGCATTGACGCGGCGTCCGACGGCCAGGAAGCTCAAGCGCTGTTCGGGATGGCCCGTGAAAGTCGTGCTGATCTCGCCGCCGGGCATCGTCACCAGCCAGTTATGGTCGAGCAGGTAATCGAGCAGCTTGGTCGCGAGGGCTTTGATTTCGTCGCGCACCTGCGCGTCTTCGACCAGATCGTAGGCCACGCCCAGCCCAAAGAAGACGCCCGAATACTGATCGCGCGAGGTGTTGCCGAGCCAAACATAAGTGTCGCCGTTGATGACGCGGAAGTAGACGCCGTGGCGGCGCTCGTCTTCAATCACGCTCTGCGCGTATTTCCAGGTGGATGGGAACGCGCAGCGCGCCAGCAAGCCATTGCCCGTCACGTCCGCCAGCAAACGCAAGCCAGCCAGCGCGCGCTTCACATTCGCCAGCGCGTCGGGTGATTTGGTTACGCCGTAGCGATAACTTTCCGCCGCCAGATAATGTCCCGTCCAGATCGCCGCATCGCCGCCGCGCGCATACGCGACAATCTCATTGCTGTCCGGCGCCGCGAATTGCGGATCGAGGATCAGGCCATGCGGCAGATGGCGTTGTTGAATGGTGTTGGAAATGGCGACGGCATCTGCCTCGGACGCGCGCGCAGGCGCGGCGAGCAGTGCGGCGCAGACGATGAAGGCAAACAACTGTTTCATCGGGATACCTCGTGGGATGGAGAGTTGCGTTATGGATTCGGGGCGGAAAAGAACTGCGGGGCCTGGGTCAATGGGGTTGGGCTGGAATGAATAGCTCAACTGAAACGTGAAAGAACTGAGCCAATTCTTTTGCCTGGTTTTTGCTGATGCTGAGCGCGCCGCTGAGCGCGCTAGCAGCTTTGCTGCTGGAACCAAAGAGCGGCGCGAGGTCTTGCGGCTGCATGCCGCGCGCTTCCAACAGGTGTTGCAACATTTCGTGGGGGGCAGACGGCTCAATCGCGTAATGCTTTGCCTCGTACTGCTCAACCAGTGTCGAGAGCAGATCGAGCAATTGCTCTTCTTCGGGCGAGATGCCGTCACTTTTGCGCAGCAGTTTTTCTATCGCTTCAATGGCGCGGTCGTATTCCGCTTCGGCGCGAATCACCTTGGGGGCGAGGCGCGCGAGCAGCTTGCCGTATTTTTCGGTGTTGAAGAGGCGGTTAGCCTCTTTAGCCTTCACTGCGTTAGCAATCATCTTTCCAACTACCTTTGTTGTATTCCCGGTGTGTCAGCACATGCGTGACGTAAATGCGCTGTAAGCGATAGCGCATTTTGACGACCAGCCGATACTTGTTGCCGCCGATGTTGAAGACAGTGCAATCGCCTACCGTATCGGCGTGCGGATAGACCGTTTGAACTTCATCCAGGTTCTGCCAATGCGCCTTGCGGCAGGCGTTGTGCCAGTTTCTCAAGGGAACTTCTGCATCGCGTTGCGCGCTCCAAAATGCGCGGAGTTTCTTGAGGCTGATGACATTCATAAGCGAACCTGTCGCGAGATGGTTTTCAATGCGGGCGAGCGAATTGTCCCCAAAAGGCAGTCTTGCGTCAATGAACTTTGCGGGCAACTTTTCAGGCAGGCACAAAGCTACGGCCGATTCATCCACACACTCTTCCCCCCGCGCGTCGCCACCAAATGCATTGGCATTCCATTTAGCGCCTGCACCGCCTTCTCTTTCTTGCTTTCTTCCGTAAACAAAAAGATGCGCGCCGCGCCCTGCCATAACCGGCGCAAGTCGCTGCTTTCCAAAAACACCGGCGGGCAATCGGGATATTGCGCGCCGAACCACATGCCATTGACCTTGCCGTTGAGCAGCAAGACTTGCCGATGCGTGTAAAACGCCAGCGAAGACCCGGTCTCGTATTCGCCGTTAAAGACAAGCTGCGCGCCCGGCTCCCAGCGTTGCTGGATCACCTCGGCCAAGGTGCGCGAAGACATGACCGGCTCGAATTTCTGTTGCGCGAAATTGGCGCAGACGAAGAGCGCGCCCATCGCGGCCACCATTGCCACGGTGGCGCGCCCGTGTTGATTGCGGCACCGCAAGAAATACGCCAGCGGAAAGCCCAGCGCAAAGGCCAACGCCGCGCCCAAGGCGGGCCCGCGCAATGCGGCAAAGGCGTTCGCCGTCAGATCAAAAAAATGTCCGAGCGAGAGCGTGTACTGCTCGGCATCGGCTGGCGCTTGATTCAGCAAGTCTGCCAGGTCACCCGTCGCTTGCACGTGGCGCGCTTGCCAGACGAGCGTGCCGAGCAGGCCCGCAATGAGCAGCGCAAGGGCGGCGAGCGCGCCTTGCGCCCGGACGAGATAGGCGCGGGCTTTGCCGTTCGTCTCGGCACTGGCGAGCGCCGCGCCCAGCAGCAAGGCGAGCGGCGCATAGGCTGGGAAGGTGTAATACTCCTGGCTGGTCGAGAGGTTGAAGAAGACCAAAATCACGCCCGCCCAAAGCCAGAGATAAAGATTGACCAGCCGTGGCCGCTCTGCTTGGCGATCCAAGCTTGGCTTTTGCAGACCGAGGAGCGGCACGGCCATGCTCCACGGAAAGAGCCAGGCCAGGTGCATCAGCCAATACAAGGAGAAGGGCACGCGGTTGTAATCGCGCGGATAGCGTTTGCCCAGGAAGCGGTAAAACTGTTCGTTGACGAAGTAGAACCAGAGGAAATGCGGATTGCGCCAGCCGGCCAGCAAATGCCAGGGTGCGGCGATGGCCAGCAACAACAGCGTGCCGGTCGGCAAGCGCATGTGTTTGAGTTCATCCAGGCTGCGCGTCAGCAGCAGAAACAAAATAATCGGCCCGGCGACAAAGATGATGCCGATCAAGCCTTTGGTGACCAGCGCGACGCCGACGCTGGCATACATGCCGTAACACCAACGCTTCTGCTTGCCCGTGCCGAAAAAGCCGCGCAGGAAACAATAATGCGCCAGCGTGAACCAGAGCGTCAGCAGCGCTTCGGGAATCATGGTGCGAGTGAACAGATACATCCCAACGCAACTGCCAATCGCCGCCGCCGCATAAAAACCGGCCCGTTCGGAATAGGCCCAGCGGCCGCAGTGATACAACGTCAGGGCCAGCAGCACGCTGGCGACGACAATCGGGAAGCGCACGGCAAAGGTGTTAAAGCCGAAGACCCGGAACGAAGCCGCAACTGCCCAATAAAGCAGCGGCGCTTTTTCCAGATAGCGCACGCCGTTGACGTGCAGCGTCACCCAATCGTGGCGGGCGAGCA
>JAYUCP010000648.1:0-18827 GCA_043740245.1 Acidobacteriota bacterium
GCATGTAGCCGTTGCCCCAATTCGGCGCGCCATTGATCGGCCCGCCGCGATAATCGGTGAAGACAATAAAGCCCGGCAGGTTTTCATTCTCGCTGCCCAGACCATACGTCACCCAACTGCCCACGCTCGGATGCCCCGCGAGAATGCTGCCCGTGTTCATTTGGAAAAGCGCCGGGCCGTGCGCCGGGCTGAGCGCCGTCATCGAACGAATCAGCGCGAGATCATCGGCGTGCTGCGCGACGTGCGGAAAGAGTTCGGAAATCTCCATCCCGCATTGGCCGTGCTTATTGAATTGCCAGGGCGAAGGCATGATGCCTCCGGGCGTGCCCATTGACGCCCGCACTTCACCGACCCCCGTCATCGTTTCGCCTTGTCGTTTGAGCAAGAGCGGTTTGGGATCGAAGGTGTCTACCTGGCTGACGCCGCCGTAACAGAAGATCGAGATGACGGCTTTGACTTTCGTTGGGAAGTGCGGGGCTTTGGGCGCAAGCGGCGACTTGGATTGCGCGAGGGTGCCGTTGCGATTGAGCAAGTCAGCGAAGGCTACGCCCGCGATGCCGCCACCGAGTTGGGATAAAAGTTCTCGTCGTGAACAGTAATTCATACGTTTAGCCTTGATGCACTTGGAACGCGGATGCGGCGGATTTTCGCGGATTCCTTGCCGGATTTGATCCGCGCTGATCCGCTGCATCCGCGTCATCCGCGTATCTATTGCCGATACACAAACTCATTCAGATTGAATAACGCCTGACAAAACTCTGCCAACCCGTTCGGATTGCCCTGCATAAACGCAATCGTCTTCGCGCGCTCAAACTCGCTCGGCGCGCGTCCCAACGCCAGTTGATAGCCGCGTTCGACTTGCCGCTGCACATCCGCGCCCGCTTCTTTGCGCAATCGTTCGGCAAACTTCTGCGCTTCCAGCAACACGAAATTGTTGTTCATCAGCAGCAACGCTTGCGGCGCGATGGTCGAGCGGTTGCGCCGTTCGCACGAGTTAATCAGGTTCGGTTGATCGAAGGTCTCAAACAACGGATAGCGAATGCTGCGTTTGGAATAGACGTACAAACTGCGCCGCCACGTCGCCGGGTCGTCATCCGGCTTGCCCGGCCAGGTGCGCTTGGTGCTGGACTGAAACAGCTTCGGATCAATGTACGGATAAATGCACGGCCCGCCCAACGTGCGATCCAGATTGCCCGCGACCGCGAGCATCGCATCGCGGATGATTTCGGCTTCGAGCCGCAGGCGCGGCATGCGCCAGAACAGCCTGTTTTCAGGATCAAGCGCGACGTTCGCGGCGATGTCGTCACTGCGCATTTGATACGCCTGCGAAGTCATCATCAGGCGGTGCATCGCCTTCAGGCTCCAGGAGGGATGAGGGATGAGGGATGAGGGATGAAGCAAACGTTCTTTTTCATCCTTCATCCCTCCGCCCTCATCCCTCCCCATGAATTCCAGTGCCAGCCAATCCAGCAACGCGGGATGCGAAGGCAGTTCGCCCAGCTTGCCGAAGTTGCTTGGCGTGCGCACGATGCCTTCGCCGAAATGATGCTGCCACAACCGATTGACCATCACACGCGCGGTCAGCGGATTTTGTTTGTTCGTCAGCCATTCCGCCAAACCGCACCGCCGCCAGCTTGATTTCGCATTGGCGGGCGGCACCGGAAATTCAAACTCGCTCACAACCGACAACACGCCCGGCAGCATCGCGGGGCCTTTGGAATCGGGGCTGCCGCGATGTAGGAAATACGTCGGCGCAGGTTTCGCGCTCGCTTCACCGATGGCGCGCGCGGTCGGATACGGCTTCGGCTTTTGCCGGTCGAGCGTTTTGATTTGCGCGACTAAGGCTTGCTGCTTTTGTTTATCGTCGGTGGTCATCCGCGCGACGATGTCTTTTTCGGTCAGCTTCTGCGAGAGCGTATCGTCTTCTAGCGTCTTGCGGATTTGCTGGACGTTGAGCCGTTGCCCCGGCGTGCGCTGAGCTTCGGGCGTGCGCCAAGCCACTTGCATGTAGTCGGGCAAACGACTGACGGCTTCTTCGACGAGGACTTTCAGGTACGGCGCTTCAAGATCGTCTTTGGCTTTCTTGAGCGGTCGTTGCTGCGCTTCGATGCGCTGTGTTTCGGCGCGCTGCGCGGCAACAACAGCGGGCGCGACCAGCGGATGATTGATCGGGCGTGTCGGCGCAAACACGGCCTGGATGCGATAGAAATCGGTTTGCCGAATCGGGTCAAACTTGTGATCGTGACAGCGCGCGCAACCTACGGTCATCCCCATAAACGTCAGCGAAGTCGTCGTAATCACATCGTCCAGCGCATCTTGCCGCCCGCGTTCGCCGCCGCCCCCGCCTTCGGGGCCAAGCCGCAGGAAGCCTGTCGCAATCATCGCCTCATCTGATTCAGGCGCGTATTCATCGCCCGCCAACTGCTCACGTATGAATTGATCGTACGGCTTGTCGTCATTGAATGCCTTGACGACGTAATCGCGATAGCGCCAGCCGTCGAGCCGATCCACGTCAAACTCGAAGCCGCCCGAATCGGCGTAGCGCACCAGATCGAGCCAATGCCGCGCCCAACGTTCGCCGTAATGCGAACTCGCCAGCAAACGGTCAATCAGCTTTTCGTATGCGTCCGGCGCTTTGTCGTTGAGGAAGGCGGCGACTTCTTCAGGCGCAGGCGGCAAGCCAGTCACGTCGAGATACGCACGCCGAATCAATGTGCGGCGATCTGCGCGCGGCGCAGGCTGCACGCCCTTCGCTTTCATCGCGGCGAACAGGAACGCATCAATCGGATTGCGATTCCAACTGGCGAGAGAAGCGCGCTGTGGAGTTGTTCGTTGCGACGCTTGAAACGCCCAGAAGCCGCGCTCCGCCGCAGTGAATGGCCGAACCGAGAGTTTATCCGTTTCAACTTTTGCCGCTTCGGTCACGACCGGCGCGAAGCCATCGAACGGCGCGCCCGCCGCAATCCAACGGCGCAAGGTTGCGATGTCGGCGTCGCTCAGCTTCTTGCCCGGCGGCATCGTGGGCTTTTCCTGCTGCGTGACGAAGAGAAAAAGCCTGCTGGCTTGCGGGTCGCCGGGCACGATGACTTTGCCATTCTCGCCGCCCGTGAGGATGCCTTCCGCCGTGCGCAGATCAAGCTCAGACGTGCGCGCCGCGCCGTGACAGCCGAAACAGTTTTGTTGCAACACAGCGTAGGCGCGCTGCGAAAGCGACGATTGCTGCGCCAGTTCGGCATTCGTGCCAAACGCAAACAGACCAAACGCCAGCAGCGGCAACAGGCCAATCAGTTTTCGAAATCTACGCATCCGTTTTACCTCCCAGCCATTTTTGCAAGCGGCTCTTTTGCAATGCTGAAGCATCCGCGCGCACCGCGAGTTGCCAGCCTTTGGCGGGTTGCGCGTCTTCGGCAAAGCGCAATCCGAACCAGTCGAGGGCTTCGGTGTAATCCAATTCTTCGGTCGAGCCCAGCCATTTGCTGAAGGCTTCTTTGAGATCAAGGCCCGCCACATCTTCCGCCGTTTTGCGAAACTGCTCGGGCGTGAAGCCACGCGCGCCGCCATAACGTTTGAGCGCGAGCCGCAGCACATCATCCAAACTCTTCTTGCCGCCCGTCGCGCGTTGAATCTTGGCGTCGAGCAGAAAGCCGACCACCGGGCCTTTGACGTAGTAGCTGACCAGGTTTTGCGTGTCACGGCCTACGCCCGATGTGCCGGAATTCCAGACATCGAGCGAAGCCTGCGCGAGCGTTTGTTTGAGGCGTCCGGGTGAATTTTGCAACGACGTGATGTTGCTTGAAAGCAGCGCCAAAAACTCTTGCGTATTGCACAGGCCCGCGCGCGCCACGACCAAATCCGCGCCGTATGTGGTCAGCCCTTCCGCAATCCACAAGCTGCTGGTGCTCGGCGGATGCTCGTAATCAAAGGGCCCCAGTTCCACCGGGCGCAATCGTTTCACGTTGAAGGCATGAAAGTATTCGTGGCTGACAAACGCGAGCCAGCGCAAGGTCGGCGTCGTCATATTCGGCGAACTTGTCAGCAAGGTAGAGTTGCTGTGCTCCAATCCGCCGCCGACCTGCCGAAACACGTTCAGAAAGACGTAGCGTTTGAAGGGCAGCCCGCCCCAATACTGCCGCGTCGCGCGCACGATTTTTTCCAGGTCTTGCGCGCCGCGTTGGCCGTCCCATTTTTTGTAATCGCCCACGTCCGCGAGTTGATGTTTGCTGCCCTCGACCGTGAATTCGCGGACGGACAAATCACCCGCGACAATCGGCGCATCCACCAGCGAGTCGTAATCGGCGGCGCGAAAGTGATTCGGATTGCCGTCGGGCGCGGCGTCCAAACCGCTCGCCGCGCGTTTCCACTGCGGCGCGAGTTCCAGCCTGATTTCATGCGGGCGGCGCGCTTGTTCGGCCAAAGTGATGAAAGCCGCCGCGCCGTTCAGCACCAGCAAATCTTCGCTGACCCAATTGGTTGTGACCGAACGCCCGGTGCACAGCAGATTGTACGACACGATCACGCTGGCCGCGCCATTCGTGGCGATGCGCCAGCGATTCTTTTGCGGCTGTTCGACGGCCAGCGGCTTGCCGTCTGCTGTGCGTGCGGACAGGCTTTGCACGCGGCTGGCGTACTCTTCGACGCGATAAAAACCGGGCGACCAGACGGGCATCATCAATTCGATGGCTGCGCGCTTGTCTGTCGGAATCACCGCTTCAACCTCGGCAATGTGCGACTCAGGTGCGGGGAATTTGACCGTGTAAACAATCGGCTCAGCGGCATGCGCCAAGCGCGCTGTACACAGCAGCATCGCCAGCATGAGCGCCGTGACTGCTCTGCGTGAGATGAACCTCAATGGTGTAAGCCTGTGTTTCATCGCTTTATCTCTTGGAACACCGAAACGATAAGTCGGCAAATAGCATACGCCTTGGCGCAAGGGCGTCTTGAATGAAAATAAGATGGATTGAACTGGATTAGCGGGACGCAGCTTTAGCAAGTCGAGTTGCGTGACGATCACTCACTTTGCGCGCCGGTACTTGGTTTCAACCGCTTTCGCTTCCTGCCCGTCAGGCGTGATGTTATACGCGGTAATCACCAATTGATTGTCGTCAACGAATTCATACTCCGTGCGCCAGCCCCATTTCGGTTGGCCGTTGCCGGCATCGTAATCGCCCCGCACGTTGAACCCGCGTTCAGTCGCTTCGCCCTGCGAGAACATGATCGCGTAGTTCATGTGAAAATCGTCTACCCACGAAGTTTGAAATGCTTTCGTCATTGTGTTGCACGCGATCAGTTCTTCGCCGTGGCGCGGTTTTCCCTGAATCATTCCTTCGTAGTTGTGCCGCACAAAGCGGCCATCCAGCACGCTTACAAATTCGCCGGCAACTTTAGATTCATCGGCGAGCTTGCCCGGTTCAAACCAGGTGCGGCAGTCACCTTCCCATTTGCCAAGCAGTTTTTTGAGCAGTTCGTTTTGTGGCATTTGCGAAACCTTTCGTGTGTTGGGTTGTTTGCGATTGGACTTTTGCGCGTCAACCGACACGGCAAAAGTAACAGCGACAATAGTCAGGACAACGGCAATTTTAGCGTTCATACACATCCTTGCACATCATTGGCAGCGTGAAGCGAGGTTGGTATAGCCCACTCCGGCTGCGCGCGGCCACGGGCGTGCGAACCGCCGAGCACAACGGCCCTGATTCCGCCGATGCTGCGAAGCCGCTCGGCGAGCGACGATACCAGTGCGCGTTGTTCCGGCGAGAGTTGTTTCACCTTTCAGCGCTCCGTGTGAGCCGGACCTGCTCTCGAACAACATCACCAAAGCGACCGTCGTCCATCGGATTATTGGGTTGACGGAGGACCGAGCCTCAATAACTTTATGGCAGTTCCTCCGAGGATCGCCTCTCTTTGAGCGTCGCTGAGACCAGGCGTTTTAAGAATGTGATCAACCGGGGCACTTACCCAGGGAAAAGGATAGTCTGTTCCCATAACGATCCGGTCTGCGCCAACTTCTGCCGCGAGATGTCGTAGTGCTTCTGGCGTAAACACGAGTGAGTCGTAGTACATCTGCTTCAGGTACTCCGTCGGATGCTTTTGGGGGACGCCAGGTTTACATTGATTTGGAATCACCTCGCAACCGTGATCGGAGCGATGCATGTACGACGGTAAGTACCCGCCGCCATGTGCCGCACAAATTTTCAAGCGCGGAAACTTATCGAGTGTGCCTTCGAAAATAAGGTGCGTCAGCGCCAGAGTCGTTTCAAGTGGATTCCAGACTGTAACACCGAGCGGACCGTTGCCCTTCAAACGATCATTAAGCACCGCCGAGGCCTGAGGGTGGATAAATACCACGACGTCGAGTTCCTCCGCCTTCGCAAAGAAAGGATGAAATTTCGGATCGGCCAACTCTTGCCCTGATACGCTTCCACCAATCGCGGCCCCGCGTAAACCCATCTTTTTGACTGCCACATCAAGTTGTTCAGCCGCCAGATCAGGGAATTGGAGCGCGACGGATGCAAAGGCGGCAAAGCGATCTTTATGCGATGCACAGAATTCAGCCAACGCCTCGTTTTGAATCTTGATCACTTCTGTTACCAGGTCACGGTCAGCCGCGTACCAGATGGGATTGATGCTGAGTACCGCAAGGTCAATGCCTTGCGCGTCCATCTTATTGGTCCGTTCAGCAAGCGCCTGGCCTGTCAGAAAATGGCCGACCTCGTAGGGCGGAGGTGACTGTTTCAGCAAAGCTGACGCCTTAGGCACGAGACAATGCGCGTGTATATCAACAGTGCGAACCCTGCGTCCCCTGAGCGTAACCGGAGCACGCTTTTTATTTTCAGCATTTGCGAAAGGCTCCGATTGAGCAGAGACATCTGCGCGTCCGCATCCGACAAATACAATACCGCTTGCGGTGGTAACCTCTTTCAAAAATTTCCGACGATTCAGCATGAAAGTCCTTCTTCAGCCTTTATTCAATCCCCACAGATCGCCGACCGTGAAGCCGTTGGGGAACGGGTCTTCCGCGTCTACGACGTAGTTGGCAAAGCCGGTGATCCAGGCGCGTCCGCTCAGTGTCGGTATTACCGCACGGTAGGGGCCGACCTGCGTTTCCGCAATCAGCCGTCCGGTGAAGATCGTACCCAGAATTCCTTCGTGTGCGAAGTCTTGATGCAAACCTAGCTTGCCTTTCGCGTGCAACACGGCCATCCGCGCGCACGTGCCGGTGCCGCACGGCGAGCGATCCAGCGTGCCCGTCCACGAAGCGGGTTTGTCCCAATCCAGCGTGCCGGTCGAAACGATCACCGTGTTTTTGGCGACGGCTTGCGGGTGCGTAGGCGGCGCGGTCAGTTGCGCAATCGTCACGCCCGCGATGGCGGGATTTTCAGGATGCACGACCGGCAATTGCTCGCGCGTAGCCGCCTTGATCATTTCGCCAATGCGCACAAGGTCGCGCCCTTCGTCCGGCGTCAGGCGCAAGCCCACCTGCGCGGCATCGGCAATCACATAAAACATCCCACCGTAAGCTACGTCTACGACAACCGTGCCGAGGCCGCGCACTTCGACGGGCGTGTCGAGATGCACGGCAAAGGCGGGTTGGTTTTCAAACGTGACGTTGGTGACTTTACCGTGGCTGACTTCGGCGGTGACGCCGATCAACCCGGCAGGCGTTTCCAGCGTGAGCCGCGTGACCGGTTCGGTGACGGCGACCATGCCGGTTTCGATCAGCACCGTGGCTACGCAGATCGTGTTGGAGCCAGACATCGGCGGATATTCGACCTGCTCCATAATCACGAAGCCCGCGTCGGCCCGTGGGTCAGTCGGCGGCAGGATCAGGTTGCAACACAAGGCCGGATAGCCGCGCGGTTCGCGCAGCATCAGTTTGCGCAAGTCATCGGCTTGGGTTTCGAGATAGGTTTTCTTCTCGAACATCGTGCGGCCCGGCACGTCGAGCACGCCGCCGGTGATGACGCGGCCCGGTTCGCCACCGGCGTGAACGTCTATGGCGGAAATCATTTTTGATAGTCGCATTGCGAGTCTTCTCCGCTTAATCGAAACAATTGAAGCCTGTGCGAAGCCCCTGGGAGCTTACTTGAAGAGTGTGCGTCATTCGACAAGCGAATAGCTACGCGGATGACGCGGATGCAGCGGATGCAGCGGATCAACGCGGATCAACCCGAAAAAGAATCCGCGGAAATCCGCTGCATCCGCGTCATCCGCGTATCTATTCGCTGGTCGAATTACGCCCAGGCATTACGTAACGACGAACGCATTTATGAAGATCAGCTATAACTGGCTCAAAGAATTCGTGGACATCGCCATCCCGCCGCGCCAATTGGCCGAGCGGCTGACGATGGTCGGCCTTGCTGTTGACGCCGTCGAAGAGCACGACGGCGATGCAGTGCTCGAAATTGATCTGACCTCCAACCGCCCCGATTGCCTGTCGCATCTGGGTGTGGCGCGCGAGGTGGCGGCGCTTTTGAATACGCCGCTTCGGAAGAAAGATGGCGCGCCGGGGCGACGGGGCGACGGGGCGATAAAGACGGCGGAGTTGACCTCGGTTGAAATCAGCGCGCCGGAGTTGTGTCCGCGTTATACGGCCCGCTTGATCAAGGGCGTGAAGATTGGGCCGTCGCCAGAGTGGCTCACTCAACGGTTGGAAGTGATGGGGCAACGCAGCGTGAATAACGTGGCCGACATCACCAACTACGTGATGCTGCAGTTGGGACAGCCGCTGCACGCCTTCGATTTCGCTATGCTGCGCGGTCAACGCATCATCGTGCGCCGCGCGGCTGAGGGCGAAAAGATCGTTACGCTCGACAAGGAAGAACGCACGTTGACCAACGCGATGCTGGTGATCGCCGATGCCGAGCGTCCGGTGGCCTTGGGCGGCATCAAGGGTGGCGAAGATTCAGGCATTACGGACAAGACGGTGGAGGTGTTGCTGGAAGCGGCCTACTTCACGCCCGCGCAGATTCGCGCGACTTCCAAGGCGTTGGGCCTGGCGACAGAGGCGTCTTATCGCTTCGAGCGCGGAACCGATCCTGAAATTGCCGGCGTGGCTTCAGACTGCGCGGCCTGGCTGATTGCGGTGATTGCGGGCGGCGTGATTTCAGATGAAATGCTGGACGTCTATCCGGGTAGGGAAACGATTCACGCCGGGCGGCAGACGATTCCGTTCCGGCGCGCGCGCTATCGGGCGCTGACTGGCTTGGATGTTGAGTTGAACACGGCGGCGCGCATTTTGGCGGCGTTAGGCATGCCAGCGGAGATGGATGTGACAAGCGATTCGCTGACGACGGTCGCGCCGACGTGGCGCATTGACATCAACATCGAAGAGGACTTGATCGAAGAGGTCGCGCGCATTGAGGGTTACGATAAATTGCAAACGACCTTGCCGGGCAGTGCGGGCGCGGGTGCGCTGTTGCCGGGTGAACGCGAGCGGCGCGGCGTGCGGCAGGCCTTGGCGGCGGCGGGCTATCACGAGGCGGTCAGTTTCAGTTTCGTCAATGCGGCGAATGATGCGCTGTTCAGCGAAGTGGGCGAGGCCGGCCGGGTTGCGTTGAGCAATCCGATTGATGTCGAACTGGCGCAGATGCGCACGAATCTGCTGGGCGGCTTGCTGGAAGCCCTGGCGCGCAATTTCAATCATGGCACACGCAACGTGCGGCTCTTCGAGTTCGGCAAATGCTTTGCGCATGCAGATGACGAGCGGCCAATTGAAACGGAGATGCTGGCCTTGGTGGCGACAGGCGCGCGCAACGCCGATGATTGGCAAGCGGCGGGGACGCGGCTGGATTTTTATGATGTGAAGGGCGTGCTCGAAGCGTTGGCTGAAGTGCTGTCAATTCGCGGGCTGGAATTCGCGCCCGTTGAGAGCGCCGCCAAACCGCCCGCATATTTGCATACGGGGCGCGCTGCCATAATAATGCACGGCGGTCACACGCTCGGGTGCGTGGGCCAGCTTCATCCGCGCATTGCAACGAGTTACAAATTCAAACAACCGGTCTTCGTGGCGGAACTCGATTTCGGCGCGCTGCTCGCCAGCGAACGCAGCGAAGCGCGCTATCGGCCTTTGCTAAAGTTCCCGCAGGCGCAGCGCGATGTGGCGCTGTTGATTGCGACCACAGTGAATTTTGCCGCGCTGGCAGCGGCGATTCACGCGTTGCAAATTCCCGAACTGACCAACGTGCGGCTGTTTGATTTGTACGCGGGCAAGGAATTGCCCACCGGCAAACATTCGCTGGCGTTGTCGCTGAGTTACCGCGCGGCCAACCGCACCTTGACCGATGAAGAAGTGAATGCCGCGCACGAACGCGTCGTGCAGGCGTTGCGCATGGCGTTCGGTGCGGAAATCAGATGATTGCGGATTGTAGGTTTTGCCGCTGGTATTTGAGATTTGAAATTAGAGATTCCGCAATCCGCAATCCGCAATCCGCATTCAACTGGGGGCTTCGCAAACATGTCCAGCGCAGGAATGGAGAAGTTTTCTCACCTCGAAGACAAAATCTATCGCACCGTCGAGTTGTGCAGCCGCTTGCGCATGGAAAAAGAACAACTCGAACGCGACCACGTGCTGATGCGCGCCGAGACCGCCAAATTGATCGGCGACAAAGAGCGCGCCGAGTCGCAGGTGCAAAAACTGCTGGCCGAACGCGATTCGTTGCGTTTGAAAGTCGAAGCGATGCTCGATGCGGTGGCGGTGCTGGAGATGGAAAACGAGATGAAACGCTGAGCGATTGAACCACGGGGGACACGGGGGCACAGGGAATACCTGAACGATGGTCAGTAAGTTTTCTTTCCCCGGGCTCCCCGTGGTTCAACTGAATTGGGAGTCGTAGATGCCGAGTAATGAATTGAATCCGCCCCATCCCGTCAAAGTCGAAATCTTCGGCCAGAGCTATCTGATTCGCCCTGAAGATGGCGAAGTCGCCCGCACGCAGGCGCTGGCCGCCAAGGTGGATCAGCATATGCACGACATCGCGCGCGGCGCGGCGACCGCCGATTCGTTGAAGATCGCCATCCTGGCCGCGCTGCACATTGCGGATGAGTTGGACAAAGCGAACGAACGGTACGAGGCGTTGAATCGCCGCATTGCCGAACGCAGCGCCGAATGCGCCGACGTGCTCGATCAGGCGTTGAAAAACCAGCGTTGAGCATTGCCGCCGAAAAAATCCCGCAACCGTCCCTGGCATAGTTCCATAATCAGCGGCTCTGGCCGACTCTCCTGCCAGACCCAAATTCAAATGGGGCCAATGAGCGCCCAACCCTTGGAGGAAATGTGAGAAGAGTTAGTCTATTCGGTTTGTCGTTGTTGCTGGCCTGCTTGGCGCTGCAACCGCTGTCGCACGCGCAGCGCAAAGACAAGGACGCCAAAGCGACGGCTGCCAAAACGGCAAGCGCGCCCGCCGGTGTCGAAACGATCACGGCGGCGCAACTGCGCGACATCCTGACCTTCATCGCCGCCGATGAATTGGAAGGGCGCGACACACCTTCGCGCGGCTTGAACACGGCGGCGAAATTCCTGGCGTTCAATCTATCGCGCTGGGGTTTCAAACCCGGCGGTGACAACGGGACGTTCTTTCAAGGCTTCACGCTGCAACGCGGCCAATTGGACGCCAGCCAGACCAAAGTCGAATTCGGCGGGCAGAGTTACAAGCTCGGCGAAGATTTCATCCCGCGTCCGGCGCAAGGCACGGCCAAAGGCCAATTGGTGTATGGGGGTCACGGCTTGATGGTCAAAGCCAAAAACATCAACGCCTATGCCGGGCTGGACGTGAAAGACAAAATCGTCATCGTGTCCGAAGGTGCCTATCCCAAAGGCGTGCAACCGGGCGATCTCAAAGGCAAGCTGGGCGAGGATTACGACACGGCGGCCAATTACGCGCGCACGCACGGCGCGAAGGGCTTGTTGCAAGTGCCCAATCCCACCGTGCTGAGCCGCTGGGAGATGCTGGCACGTTCGGCGAATGGTGGCGGGCGCACAAGCATTGGCGGCGCACAGGAAGTGAACGGTCTGCCCGCCGTGCTAGCGTCGGCGAAATTGTTGACGGCTATCTTTCAGGGCGAAGCCACCGATGGCGCGGCCATCCTGAAGCAGGCGGCGGCCAATGAATTTACAGCGGGCTTTGCGCTCAATGCCGACAAACAACTCAGTCTGAGCATTGTGGGCAAACTTGAAGTCCTGCCGACGCAAAATGTCGTGGCGCTTTGGGAAGGCAGCGATCCGACGCTGAAAAACGAATACATCGCCGTCGGCGCGCATTACGACCACGTCGGCGTGCGGCCCAAATCCGATGAAGGCAAAACCGATGGCTGGTCGCGCTACAAACTCTTCTTGGAATCGGCGGGGGTGATCGGCAACGATGACAAATTGTGGAATGGCGCTGATGACGACGGCTCCGGTACGACGGCGGTGCTGGCGATTGCCGAGGCGCTGGCCAAGGCCCCGCGCCCGAAACGTTCGGTGCTGTTGGTCTGGCACGCGGGTGAAGAGAAGGGGCTGTGGGGATCGGAATACGTCACCAACAATCCGCCCGTGCCGATCAATCAAATCGTCACGCAACTCAACATTGATATGATCGGCCGCACCAAAAAAGAAGGCGACACCAACCAGCGCAACGAGAACCTGACCAAGGCCGACGAGATTCACGTCATCGGTTCCAAGCTGATGAGCACCGAACTCGGCGAAGTCAGCGAAGCCGTCAACAACGGTTATCTCAAGCTCAAGTTCAATTACAAATACGACGACCCGAACGACAAGGAGCGGCTGTTTTTCCGCAGCGATCATTTCAACTACGCGCGCAAAGGCATCCCGATCATCTTCTACTTCGACGGCGTGCACGTGGATTACCACGGCTTTGACGACGAAGTTGACCGGATTGATTTCGACAAGATGGAGAAGGTGACGCGCACCGTTTACGCCACGCTGTGGGAATTGGCGAACCGCGGCGCGCGTGTGAAAGTGGATAAGCCGCTGCCGGCGCAGTATTCGGGCAACTAATCCCGCTGGTTCAACGCTGCCGCAAGACCCGCATAAATACAGGAGCTTTCACCGATGCGTCGAGACATTACCAGTTGGCACAGCCCGCGTTTGGATCAGGAGATGCCGCTCGTGGCCTATGGGCATTACGGCCCGCCCGTGTTGATGCTGCCGACGGCGGCGGCGGATTATCTGGAATATGAGCGCTTTTATCTGATTGATTCGGTCAAACACTGGATCGAAAACGGCATGGCCAAATTGTATTCGGTCAACAGCGTCAACCGGCTGGCCTTGCTTAATGACCGCGCGGAGCCGTGGGAAAAGATCGAATGGTTGAATCGTTACGACGGCTATTTGACCGAAGAGGTCTTGCCGCTGATTCGGCAGGATTGCGGCGGCGGCGAGGTCAAACCGATTCTCGCGGGCATCAGCCTGGGCGCTTATCTGGCCGCCAATACCTTCTTTCGCCATCCCGATCTATTCGGCGGCGTGATTGCGTTGGCGGGCAGCTATGACATTCGCAACTATCTGGATGGTTATTACAACCAGAGCGTCTACTTCCACAATCCGGTGGATTACTTGCGCGAGTTGGATGACGATTATCACTTGCCGATCTTGCGGCACGGCGGGCGGCAAATCATCATCTTCAGCGGCCAGGGCGCGTTTGAAGCGCCGGAGCGTTCGCGCCAACTGTCTGACATCTTGCACAGCAAAGACATTCCGCATTGGCTGGATGTCTGGGGCCACGATGTGAACCACGATTGGCCCTGGTGGCGCAAAGCGATGCCGCATTACTTTGGCAAACTGTTCGGATAGGCTAAACTGCATTTTCGCGCAGGCCCCGCACTCTAGGTTGCGAACCGCCGCGCAATTACCAACACAAGTTTCAAGGAGCAGTCAGAGATGAAAAACGCAATCAAGCTTTCGTTCGCCTTCGTGCTGGTCTGTGCATTGGCCAGCCTTTCGTTTGCTCAAGCAGCTAAGCACGCCGCTGGCAAAGCCGCCGCGAAACCCGCGCCCAAAGCGGTCAAGTTTCTGGGCAAGGGCGATGGCGTCACGACTTGCCCGGTGAGCGGCGATGAGATCGCCAGCAAAGATACCAAGGCGGATTTTTACGGGCGCACCGTTTACTTCTGCTGCGGCGATTGTATGGCGACCGCGCGGAAGAATCCCGCCGCCTACATCAAGAAGACCGAAGCTGCCCAACTCGCGGCGGTCAAAGACCTGCCGAAAACCAAAGGCCACGGTCACGGCGCAGTCGCCAAACAGGATGAACATGCCGAGCACGCCGAACACGAGGCGGCCGCCGTTAAATTCCTGGGCAAAGGCGATGGCATTGAGACTTGCCCGGTGACCGGCGAACCGATTGACAAGACCTTGAAAGGCGAAGCCAATGGCCAAACCTTCTATGTTTGTTGCGCGGGCTGCCTGGATACGGTGAAGGCCAATCCGGCTGCCTATCTGAAAGCTGCCAAGAAATAAACCACTGGCAAAGACAAACTTTTCTCAAGAGCCGTTGCGTGCCGAGTGCATGCAACGGCTCTTGCTGTTTGTAGAAAATTCCCACAGATGTAATGCCCGCGCCGTTTTCCTCACTTTCACGTGGCCGGGGAACTGGCGGACTTGGCCGTCGCCCACTGCCTTCCCGGTTCAGTCGTCCCGCAAGCAAAGCAGAAGCTACTCGGTTTAGTGATGAAAGAGGAATCGCAATGAAGATCGCGCGGAAGTTCTTGCGCCAAAATGTGTCCGAAATCAAAGCCCACCTGCTGGTGGCCGCCTTTCAGCAGGAATGGGCGTTGCGGTTGCTGCGCTGGTGGTTCCGGCACGACCGCACGCCTGAGGGTGTTGCCGCTTCGACCACGCAATATGTGGCGTTGGCACAGATGGCCGGACAAGCTGACAAGGCGCTGGCCGAGTTGCAGCGCGCCTTAACCATTCACCCAACCTTGAGCGTCTTGTGGCTGCTCAACGGTCGCACCTTATTTGCGCTGGGCCGTCACGAAGAGGCGCTCAAGAGTTTGAGCGAAGCCTGTGCACTCGACGCGCAACTCAGCGCCGCCTGGAGCCTGCAAACAGCCGTCTTATATCAACTCCATCGCTACGATGACGCGCTCAACAGCGGGCGGCAGACCTTGCTGCTCAATGAAGCGGATCAGCGTTGCTGGAATACCCTCGGCTTGGTTTTGGTGGCGTTGGAACGCCACGAACAAGCCGCGCTGTCCTTTGCGACAGCGCGCGAGATCAAGGCGGATTTCGCCGAGGCTTGGCGTAATGAAGGGCAAACACTCAATGCGTTGAGGCGGCACACAGAAGCGTTAGAGGCCTTCGCCAACGCGCTTAAATTTGCGCCCAATGATTTGGAAGCGCATTTGGCGAAGGCGCGCGCGTTGACGGCGCTCGCACGGCCCGCAGAAGCCCTTGGCTGTTACGACCGTTATTTATCAGGCCATCCGATTGATGCGGCGGTGTGGGCCGAACGCGCGCTGGATTTGTGCGCCGCTGGGCAGCGCGAAAAAGCCGTCGCCAGTGCCGCGCGCGCCGTCGAACTCGCCCCCGAAACGGGCCGCTATTGGCTCAGTTATGGCAGCGTGCTGGATGAGGCGGGCAGCACCGGCGAAGCGCTCAGCAGTTATCAGCGCGCCCTTGAATTGAGTCCAAACCTGCAGCGTGCCTGGCATCAACTCGGACGCCTCTACCTGCGCGAATTTCTCTCCGCCGTCAAACAGGGTGATTTGCGCCTGGCCGAGCGGCATTGGTCGGAAGGTGTGCGCTGCGGGCGGCAGGGACAAGGGCCCGAATGGCAGCGCCTGGAATTCGATTTTCTGCAAGGCGCGGTCGTGCTGGGCCAACGCGAATTTGTGTTGCAATTGCTGCTGGAACTGGCAGACGGCAATCCGCAGTTGCCGCCGTTGCAATGCGCTATCGAAGTAATGCTGGCGGGTAATAATGCTGTCTTGAAGCGTCTGCCGCGCGATTTGCGCCGCCACACCGAAGAGTTGATTCAACGGCTTGCGCCCTTGGCCGCCTAACGCCATTTCATAAGGAGTTATGCAGGTTGCTCTGGCGCCTCCCTGAAACGATGAAAACGCGGCGCGCTGTACAGCGGACTAACAGTCCGCTGTACATTTTCTGAGGAGCAAAAGTTGGCAAAGCGCCACCCCGGCAAGACGAACATTCGTCTTGCCGGGGTGGCGCTTTGCATTTACACGGCGTGTTGCGACAGCCTGATAATTAGCAAGTTACGCTTTGGCAGAGTTACTTGATTGGTGAACCGCGCGATCAGGCACCGTTGACCAGCGTCTTCAACTCGCGTCCGAACTTCACATCAATCTTGCCGGAGCGCTCTTCGATGACCAGGCCCGTGCCGAATTTGGGGTGTTCGATGCGTTCGCCGACTTTGAAGCGGGACTGCATCGAATAGGGGCGCGCCGGGCCGGCCGCTTGCTCCAACTCTGCCAGCGTCTTTTTTGAGCCGGGCGCGGTGGAACGCGTGCGCGTCGAAGCGGTACGCGTCTTCGCCTTCTTTTCGCGATAGATGTGATTGCTGCCGCAGGTGCGGCATTGCACGCGCTCGATGGCGCCCGTCGGACTGACAGCCGCGATAACGTGTTCGCGCGCGTCTTTGCAACGTCCGCAGTGGGTTTCGACATCGCCGCCCAATTGCGGCTTGCTGATAATACCGAGAGTGTTTTGCATGGAGATCGTTTCTAAAGGGATTGCTGTGTTGATGCTTTTAATCATAGCTTCGTGGGAAGTTGTTTATTCCAACTGGATGGTCAATTTACCGTAAATGGCGCGATAAAGCAAAAGCGGGATTTTTTACGCCCAAAGCTGTTGCGCCAGCAGGTTCAGAAACGTGCCCACATCCGTCACCACGCCCACGGTCTGGGCCGAGCCGCGATCCGCAAGTTTGGTCACGACCGCCGGGTTGATGTCTACGCAAACCATGCGTACCCACGAGGGCGTCATGTTGCCGACGCCGATCGAGTGCAACATCGTGGACAGGCAAAGCACCAGCTTCGCATCGGTGAGCAGCGCGGCATAAGCCTCTTGCGCTTTGAGCAAATCCATCTCGGTGTCGGGCAGCGGGCCGTCATCGCGGATCGAACCGGCCAGCACGAACGGCACGTCGTGTTTGACCAACTCGTACATCACGCCCGAACGCAACGCCCCGGCCTCGACCGCGCCTTTGATCGAACCGTAGCGGTTAATCGTGTTGATGGCGCGCATATGGTTTTTGTGACCCTCTTCGATGGGGTTGCCGTGTTCCAGGTCAACGCCGAGCGAAGTGCCGAACAGCGTGTGTTCGATGTCGTGCACGGCGATGGCATTCCCGGCGAGCAGCGCGTCAACGTAGCCTTTGCGGATGATCTCGCAAAAGGCTTGCGAGCCGCCGGTGTGAATGACGACCGGCCCGGCGACGAAAATGATGCGGCCCGCTTCGGCTTTGATCTGGCGCATGATCTCGGCGATTTTGCGGACGGCGGTTTCGACGCGGCGTTCGGATGAAATTTCGTTCGCCATGAACGCGAAGCCCAGCCGGTCGCGTTCCTTGAATTCGGGTTGAATGCGGATGCCGTGTTTGCCGCATAGAACCGACTCACCCGCTTTGACCTCGCGCAGCTTGCGGCATTCGGCGGTTTTTCCGGTTGGCCCGTCCTTGAGAATAATGACCGCGTCCATACGCTGTTTGGCGACTTCAATCCACTCGCCGCCAGAGCGCACGAAGGTGCGGTGATTGGTGGTGGAATAGAAATCGTCCGGCACGACTTTGTCGCAGGGCGCCGGTTTCAGCGTGGCGTCTGCGGTTTGCGCTTGGTAACAACCCAGTTCGACCAATTCGAGCAGCGTTTTATCGAGCGTCTCTTTGTTCGGCGCAATGACGCGCAGCTTCAACTGCGAGAATTCGTCGTTGGTGCGGCCGAGTTGGAAATCTACGACCTCATAAACCGCGCCGCATTCGATCACGCGATCCATCACGCGGGCGAGAATCTGCGAATCCACCAAGTGGCCTTCGGCTTCGACAATTTCAGCGTAATCCATAGTGGTTGGAAAGTAGCATAGGGGCGCACAAATTGCCTATTCGCTTATGCGGGGCGGCGCGCGTGTTTCGCCGTGGAATCTCATTTTGTGTTGCGCGTAGGTGGATATTTGGCTGCCAGGCGCGCGATGGTATTGAGGCCGCGAAACGTCGCTTTGGTCTTAAGCGCGCGCTCGAAAACGGCGTTCGTAAATTTCGACTCGTTCTGCTTCGCGCGGCACAACCAATAGACCTCACGTCCCTGTACGTGAAAATCGTCAAGCTCGGTCTTCAGCGTTTGCAACTTTTGCACGGCGGCGTCAATGAGCGGTTCGGCCAGCAACGCCACATTGAGCGCGCTCGCAGCTTGCATCTCGGCGGCGGTGAAGGGCTGGTATTGGGCGATGGCTGCGACTTCGGCCGTGGTGCGCAGGAAAGTGGCGACTTCGTATCCGAGCGTTTGCTGCAGATGCGCTTCGATCTTTAACTGTAAAGCGCGCTCGTTTTTGGCTTTGGTGTCGAAGATGACGTTGCCGCTGGCGATGAAGGTCTCGACATTGGCGAGGTCGAGCGTTTCAAACAAAGTGCGCAACGCCTCCATCTTCACGACGTGGCCGCCGACATTGATGGCGCGCAGAAAGGCGACGTATTTGGGCATAGCTTTTCTTTGCTTTTTGGACCTTTATAGCTACAGCGGTTTGCAATTGCGTGCGACCACAACGTAGGGGCAGACCTGTGTGTCCATGTGGCTAAAGCTAAGAGCTAAAGCCAAGTCAGCAAAATAGTTTGCGTGATGTAAAGAGTCAGGCAGCACTTCTCTCAGGAGGAGAATGTTGC
>JAYUCP010000649.1:0-18754 GCA_043740245.1 Acidobacteriota bacterium
AATAATTAAACGTCCCACGACTCTTTCTAATCAACCGTTTTGTGCAGACCGCCGCCGATTTGTGCAAGTCGGGCGCTTTGTGCAAAGCCGCGCTGCGTACCCAGGTTCAACTGGTCGCCAGCCGCACGCCTTCATCCATCATCTGCGCTGTCTTCACCAACGAAGTCGCTTCGCAATACACGCGCAACACCGGCTCCGTCCCCGATTGGCGAAACAGAATCCAGCTTTCGTCTTCAAACAGCAGCTTCGTGCCATCGAGCGTGGCTATGCCTGTTACTTTGTAGCCGCAAAACTCGCTGGGCGTTTGCTCGCGCATCGCAGTTACTAACTGCTGGCCCTTTTCAATCGGCACGTGCAAGTCGCGGCGCTCGAAATGGAATTCGCCAAACTCCTTCCAAATGTCGCGCACGATCTCTGACGGTGGTTTGCCGGCGGCCAGCACGGCTTCGAGCAGGCACAGGCTGTTGAGCACGCCATCGCGTTCGGGGATGTGGCCGCGCACGCCGATGCCGCCGGATTCTTCGCCGCCGATCAGGAAGTCGTTGGCCGGGTCGAGCATGAGTTCGCCGATGTGTTTGAAGCCGATGGGCGTCTCGAACAAGCGGAAGCCGTAGCTTTCGGCAATGCGCCGCACGATCACCGATTGCGAGAAGGTGCGCGCCACCGAGCCTTTCAATCCTTTGCGCCGCACCAGGTGCAACAGCATGATCATCAGGATTTGATGCGTGTTGATGTATTCGCCGCGCTCATCCATTGCGCCCACGCGGTCGGCATCGCCATCCGTGACGAGAGCCATCAACGCGCCGCGCTCTTTGATCGTTTGCGCGGTCAACGCCAGATTCCACGGCATCGGTTCGGGCAACACGCCGCCGAACATGGGATCGCGGTCGCCGCGAATGGTCACGACTTTTAGTTTGCCGCCTTTCAACAAATCCTCAATCCAATGCCCGCCCGTGCCGTGCATCGGATCGGCGATGATGAGCGCGTCGGTCTGTTTCAGCGCGGCGATGTCTACGAAATTTTCGACGTGGCGGCGGTAATCGTCGGGAGGCGCAATCACGCGCGCCAGGCCCTGCGCCTGGGCTTCATCCAGCAGCAAACGTTGCGGCGGTGTTGCGCCCAACAGCGCTTCGATCTGATTGGTGATCGCGGGCGTGGCCGAGCCGCCATACGGCGCTTTGAACTTGAAACCATTGAATTCGGGCGGATTGTGCGACGCCGTGATGACGATGCCGCCATCCAACCCGCGCCGTTTGACCTCGAAGGAAACCAGCGGCGTCGGCACATCTTCATTCAGCAAATCCACTGTGAAGCCGTTGCCCGCAAATACCTCAGCGGTGCGTCGCGCAAAATCCGCCGAGGCAAAGCGCCGGTCATAGCCGACGATCATTGCGGGCGGATTGTTCAATGCATTCGCTTTGACGTAATCGGCCACGGCCTGCGCCGCGATTTCGACGTTTGCAAAGGTGAAGTCTTCGGCAATGCGCGCGCGCCAGCCGTCAGTTCCGAATTTGATAATAGCCATATTTTGAAAGGATGAGGGATGAGAGATGAAGGATGAAAAGGGTGAAGGCTGAATTTTCATCCCTCATCCCTCATCCCTCATCCCTCATCCCTCATCCTTCATCCTTCAGATGATTGAGTAATCGGTCAATGAACTCTTGTCGCCCAGAATGGCGCCTTCGATGGTTGTGTTGCGTCCGATGATGCCGCCTTTGCCGACGAAGGAACGGTGCACGACGGCGGACTGGCCTACGCGCGTGCTCGACCAGAGGACGGAGTTTTCGATGCGGGCGCGCTCTTCGATCACGCAGTTGGCGCCGAGCACCGAGTTGATGATTTCAGCGCCGGGTTTCAAGGTGCAGGTCGGATGCACGATTGAAAGCTTGTCTATTTTCGCGGCTTCGCCCGCTGTTTGCGCCGCAGCGCGGGGCTCGCGCGTCAATTGAAAGGTCTTGATGCGCCCGTTGAGCAAATCGTCGTGGGCTTGCAAATACCGTTGCGGCGCGCCGATGTCCAGCCAGTAATCGTGCCAGCCGAAGGTGTAAAACCGCTCGCCCGCCGCCACCAGTTTGGGAAACAGCCCCAGTTCAAACGAATAGTTTTCTTCTTCGGGAATCAGTTCGAGCACGCGCGGTTCGAGCACATAAATGCCCGCATTGATCGTCTTGCACACCGCCTCTTCCGGCTTGGGCTTCTCGACGTAGCGCAACACGCGGCCCGTCTCATCAGATTCGAGCATGCCGTACAAGCTGGGGTTTTCGACCGGCACGGTGACGATGGTGGCGAGGGCTGCTTGGCGATGGTGATAGGCGACCAATTCAGCCAGATTGACGTTGGTCAGGATGTCGCCATTGAGCACCACAGTCGCCGCCTGGCTGCCGGTGTGCGCGTGCCCACTGGAATGTTTGAACGCGCCCGCCGTGCCGAGCGGATCGGCCTCGACCGTATAGCGGATGCGCACGCCGTGTTCGGAGCCGTCGCCGAAAACCTCTTCGATCTTGTTGGGTTGATAAGACAGCGAGAGCGTGATGTCGGTGATGCCCGCGCGTTTGAGCAGTTCGATTTGATAGTGTAGGAAGGGCCGGTTGGCCAGCGGGACAATCGGTTTCGGCGTGTGAATCGTCAGCGGCCTCAACCGAATACCTTTGCCGCCCGCCAAAATCAACGCTTGCATGGATTGTGTAGCTTCCCCTTTCGCTTGCTAAATCTTCCCGTTGGAAAGGGCCGTTGAGTAGGGCGGCATGCTCGCAACGAGGGCGGAGTTTAGCACCGGGGTTGTTGATTGCCAAACGTCCCTGAGTACGCGGGAGTCGGGCAAATTTTGCGCTGGGGAAAACGAACGGCGCGGCAGGAGTAGCGCAAACTGTCTAGTTTGCGCGGCTTCAGCAGTCGGGCCAGGAGGTAGCAGTTGCGCCATGGTTGGAGTTCCGGCAGCCGCGCAAACTAGACAGTTTGCGCTACTCCTGCCGCGCCGTCCGTTGTGCCTGAAGCGCCGTCTCACAAAATCGTGACGGGCCCACTGAATACGCGCGCATACTTGCATGCCTACCCAGGCTTGAAAGGCTTCGCGCATGGTTTATAATCGCGCGTGTTAATTCGGAAGATCATCACGCGACGAAACGCCCAACAACACCCAGACCCTTTCCCCAGCTTCGTTGCCCAACACTCGTGCCCCCGGCCTCATTTGAAAATGCCTCGCACCTGACAGGCGCTTATGAATTATCGGTACAAGTTTGTTTGGCATACCACGGCATTGCGGCTGGCGGCGTGGCTCGCGCTGATAACCGCGTGTCTCTGGCCGTTGCAAGCGAAGCTGATAAGCACACCACCATCCAACATGCTGCCTGCCGCCAGGGCCGCCGAAAAGCTGGGCAGCTTGCCGTTGAGCTTTGAAGAAAATCGCGGCCAAACGGATGCGGCGGTGCGCTTCTTTGCGCGCGGTCACGGCTATGGTTTGTATTTGACCGGGCGCGAGGCTGTCTTGCATTTGCCAAACGACTGCGGTTCATCCAACGCGCAAGTTCGCTTGCGCTGGCTCGGCGCACAAACCGCAACGCCCGAACCGCTCGACGCCTTGCCCGGCAAGAGCAATTACTTCATCGGCAATGACCCGCAGCAGTGGCACACCGATGTGCCGGCGTTCGAGCGTGTGCGCTACCGCCAACTTTATCCCGGCATTGACCTGATCTTTTATGGCCGCCAACGCGAGTTGGAATACGACTTCGTACTCGCACCCCACGCCGACGCGGCGCAAATCAAATTGGCCTTGAGTGGCGCAGACAAGCTCGAATTGAATGAGCAAGGCGATTTGCTGGTACACACCAACGGAACGATCGTGCGGCAACATCGTCCCGTCGCTTATCAACAGACTGCGCAGGGCCGCGTCAACATTGAGGCCGCGTTCGTGCTGAACGATGCGCAACTCAGCTTCCGCCTCGGCGCTTACGATCACAGCCTGCCGCTGGTGATTGATCCGTTGGTGCTTTATTCCAGCTACCTCGGCGGTGACAACCGTGACACCGCTTATGGCATCGCGGTTGATCACGAAGGCAGCATCTATCTGACCGGCCAAACCTATTCGCCCAACTTCCCCACCCGCGCGCCCGTAGACACGCAACTCGACGGCACCAACGACGCCTTTGTCTTGAAGCTGGATGCGAGCGGCACACGGTTGCTGTTTTCGACTTACATCGGCGGGCGCGGCTCGAATGATCGCGGTTGGGCGATTGCGGTGGATGCGGCGGGCAATGTGTATTTTTGCGGCGAGACCAATTCGCTGAATTTCCCGACGGTCAACGCCGTGCAATCCATCACGCGCGGCAACGGCGATGCCTTTGCCACCAAGCTCAACATCGCCGGCAATGTGTTGTTGTATTCGACCTATCTGGGCGGCTCGTTCAGCGATGCGGCCTATGCCATCGCGCTGGATCGTTTCGATAACGCCTACATCACCGGGCGCACCGATTCGGCCAATTTCCCGACGAAGAATGCGCTGCAACCAACGCTGCGCGGCACACGCGATGCCTTCATCTTGCGGCTCGATCCCGATGGCGTGCTGATCGCTTCGACCTATTTCGGCGGCGCACCGGCGACGTTGGGCGGACGCGATGCCGAGGCTGGTTACGGCATTGCGGTGGATAGCCAACAGAATGTTTATGTCACCGGCTATACCTCGTCGCCGCAGTTCACCACGGCCAACGCGCTGCAACCCAATTTCGGCGGCATCGAAGACGCCTTTGTCGCCAAGCTGAATCTGCCCGCCGCCCAATTGATCTATTCGACCTACCTCGGCGGCCAGGATGCCGACGCCGGGCACGGCATCGCGGTTGACGCCTTCGGCAATGTGTATGTCACCGGCGTCACGCTCTCGCCCGACTTCCCACGCCTGAATGCGCTGCAACCGAATTTCGGCGGCGTGGCGGATGCCTTCGTGACCAAGCTCAATGCCAAAGGCACGGCGCTGGTTTATTCCACCTACCTCGGCGGCGGCGGCGAAGAAAACACCAGCCTCATCACCGATCCCGAACCGGTCGGCAGCATTGCCGTTGACGCGCTGGGGTATGTCTATCTTACGGGCAAGACCGAATCAGCGAACTTCCCGCTCGCCCGCGCGCTGCAACCGCAAAAGAACGGCGACAACGATGCCTTCATCGCCAAACTCGATCCGGCGGGTGCGGCGCTGGTTTATTCGACTTACTTCGGCACCTCGTTCACCGGCAACAATGGTTTGGAAGAACGCGGCCTGGGCTTGGCGGTTGAAGGCGGCAATGCCTATGTCACCGGGCAAATGCTGGGGACGGATTTGCTGACCGTCGCGCCTTTTCAAAACAAATACGGCGGCGGTTTGAGCGATGCCTTCATCACCAAAATCAGCACGCCCGACATCGTTGCCGCCGCACCTGTTTCAGCGGCGAGCTTCAACGGCGTGCAACTCGCGCCCGAATCCATCATCGCGCTCTTTGGCAGCGGCCTCGCGCCCGACACGCAAGCGGCGACCACGCTGCCCTTGCCGACGACCTTGCAAGGCAGCAGCGTCAAAGTCACCGACCGTTTGGGCGTCGAACGGCTGGCCCCGTTATTTTTTGTTTCGCCCAATCAGATCAACCTGCTTATCCCGCCCGGCACCGCCAACGGTGCGGCGCGCCTGACCGTCACGCCCAAAGACGGCCCCACGGTGAGCGCCGTCGTACAAATCGAAGCCGCCGCGCCCGCGCTCTTCACCGCCACCGCCAGCGGCCAAGGCTTGGCTGCCGCCGTCGCCTTGCGCATCAAGCAGGACGGCACACAGATTTATGATCGTGTCGCCGATTTCGATGTCGCGCAACAACGCTTCGTGCCCATCCCGATTGATCTGGGCGCGGCGACGGATCAAACCTTTCTGCTGCTGTTTGGCACCGGCTTGCGCGGACGCAGCAACCTGGACGCCGTGCAAATCCGCATCGGCGGCCTCGCCGTGCAACCGCAATCCGTCGGCCCGCAAGGCGATCTGGTCGGGCTGGATCAAATCAATCTGCCCTTGCCGCGCGCACTGGCCGGGCGCGGCGAAGTGACGATTGAGATGATGGTGGATGGGTTGATTGCGAATGTGGTGACGGTGAGCATTCGTTAGTGAGCTTGGCAAGGCAGTATGGGCCAAGCCATAATTTGCAGGCCGCAGTTCAGTATTTCTGAAAAGGAGCTTTGCCAATGTCACAAGCTGTTCTCGTCGAAATTGAAATGCCCGCTGAGTTGGCGCAATTCCGCTTGCCAACCGGCGTGAACGACCGTTTGCAAGCCCTGTTAGATCGGCAAGATTTCGGGCACCCGCTGACGGCCAGCGAACGTGCTGAGGCTGAAGGGTTGGTCAATCTAGCCGAATCTCTCTCGCTGCTGCGTCTGCGCGCCGAACGTGTCGCCCGTGAAAAAGCCCTGGCCCAATGAGCTACATCCCAGAGAAATTGCGGCGGTTAGTCATCAACCGTGCGGACAACCGCTGCGAATACTGCCGCTTAGCACAAGCGGGGCAGGAAGCCACTTTTCACATTGATCATATCGTTCCGGAAATCGCTGGCGGCCCCACTAGCAGCCGCAACTTGGCGCTGGCTTGTGTGTCCTGCTCTTTGCGTAAAGCTGCCCGCCAAACAGCGCTTGATCCCCAAACTGGCACAGAAGTTCCACTCTTTCACCCACGGCGTGATCGTTGGGCAGAACATTTCGTCTGGAGTGATTTGAAGTTGCTCGGACTCACAGCCAGCGGACACGCTACGATTGCAGCGCTGGAGTTGAATCGGCCCTCAATCCAAGCGATTCGAGCAGAAGAAGAGTTGCTTGGACGGCATCCTGGCTAATGAAGCGCGCTAGTTCCGTTGGCAAGCTTACGCTGGCCATGAAATGGTTCGTCTGCCCCAAAGGCTTATCAACAAGGAGGCCCCATGCAACATCCCCACGTTCGCTACGCACAAACCCGCAATGCAATACTGCTTTCAGTCCTCGCACTCTTACTGCTCCTAATCACCTCAACTCACCAACGCACGGCAGCAAAGGCCCACGCGCAGCAACCCGCCGTCGTCACCATCTCCGCCGCCAGCTTCGAAGCCAATGCGCTTGCGCCCGGCGCGATTGTCGCCGCCTTCGGCGCGGCACTCGCCACGCGCATCGAGTCCTCGAATAGCGTTCCGTTGCCGACGGCGCTGGCGGGCACGAGTGTGCGCGTCAGAGACAGCGCGGGCGTTGAGCGCGCGGCGGGGTTGTTTTTCGTTTCGCCCAATCAAATCAACTTCGTGATTCCCGAAGCGGCGGCCACGGGCGCGGCGACGCTCACGGTGCAATCCGGCGCGGGCACAACTTCGACGGGCACGCTCGACATCAAGGCCGTCGCGCCCGCCATCTTCACCGCCAATGCCGATGGCACGGGCGCGCCCGCCGCCGTCATCCTGCGCGTCAAAGCGAATGGCGCGCAGAGCTTTGAAACGGTCGCGCAACTCGACGCCGTGTCGGGCCGTTTGCGCCCGCGTCCGCTCGATCTATCACCCGCCGGTGATCGTGTGTTTCTGCTGTTGTTTTTCACCGGCACGTTGCGCGCGGCTGATCCGAACAACGACGGCAATCGGCAGGAGTCGGTACGCCTGTTGTTGGGCGGTGTTGCCGCGACGCCTGATTTTGCTGGCGCGCAAGGCGATTTGGCCGGGCTGGATCAAATGAATATCGAATTGCCGCGCACCTTGATCGGCAACGGGCGCGTCAGTTTGTCAATCACGTCAACCGGCGCGGGTGGCGGGCTGACGTCGAATCTGGTCGAGATCGAAATCGCCTCACCGGCAGGCACTGCGCCGCCGGTGATCAATGGCTTCAGCGCGGCGACCGCGTTGGCGGGACAGACGGTCACAATTCAAGGCAACGGCTTTGCGGGCACGGCGGCCAACAACGTGGTGCGTATCGGCGGCGTAGAGGCGCAAGTCACGAGCGCCGCGCCCGGGCAACTGACGGTGATCGTGCCCACCGGTGTCGAGAGCGGCATCGTCAGCGTGCGCACGCCGCAAGGCGAGGGCCGCAGCGCAAATGCCTTGGGCATCCGCACCTCAGTAAGCGGGCTGGTTGAAAACACCGAGCGCGCGCCGTTGAAAGACGTGGTCGTGCGCGTGCGCCAAGCCAACGTGAACACGGGCTTGTCAGGGTCATTTGTTTTCCCCGACCCGCAAGGCTCGGCGCTCGGCGCGATTGTCGAAGTGGATGGCAGCAAGCTGCCCGTTACTCCGCCGTTTGGCAAAGTCAGTTTCCTGCTGCCGTTCACGGCCAATCGCGACAATCAGGTGGCGCGGCCCATCACCTTGCAACAAACCTACGGCGCGTCTTCTCAGGTCGGCGGCCAGAATGTGCAAAACACTGACGCTGACGAAATCACGTTGACTGTGCCCGCTTATGCGCCCAACGAGAGCGCGCAAACACCGCCACAAATTCAAACCGGCGAAGTGATCTTGGGCCTGCCCGCGGGGATGCGCTTCACTTTTCCCGACGGCGCGGCGAACGGTGTGTTGACGCTGACGCAAGTTGCAAACAGCCGCACGCCCGTCAGTTTGCCCAACGGCATTTACAGTTCGACCATCATTCAGATCACGCCCTTCGGCACGAAGTTCACACCCGGCGCGCGCCTGACCTTTCCCAATGCCGACGGTTTCGCGGCGGGCGCGGACGTGCGGCTTTACCGGCTGGATCAAACTGCCGACAGCCCAACGCTGGGCCGCTTCATTGATTCGGGCGCGGCCACCGTGTCAAACGATGGCAAACAAATTCTAGCGCCGAATGGCACGGTGCCAGAGGCCACCTACTATTTCGCCGCGCTCGCGCGCACCACCACGACCGTCATCGGGCGCGTGCTCGACAGTGACCGCACTCCGGCGCGGCGCGCGTTGGTGCGTGTGCGCGGGCAGGAAGATTTCAGCGACGGCAATGGCGGCTTTGTGCTTCGCAATGTGCCGGTTACCTCCGGCAACGACGTGCTCACGGTCGAAGCCAGTTTGATGCGGCCCAACTTCCGCGTAGACCGCACCGAGAGCAATCGCACCGTCGCCGTTGCGGGCGGCATCACTGACGTTGGGACGATGACGCTGCCTGCCGCGACGAGCAATCAATCGCCTTACATCTTGATTCCGCCCGAATTGACTTTGATCGCCGGCACGACGCGCGATGTCGTTTTCGTCGCCGCCGACCCTGACAGTGAACAGCCAGTGCAGGTTATCTTTAGCGGACCATCCTTTGTCAGATTGCAGCCCGATAATCGCACCATACGACTTTCGCCGGGCGTGAATGATGTGGGCTTGCACGGAATTTCCCTGACTGTCACCGACGCAAGCGGCGCGGGGTCAGCCGCCACCTTCCTTCTCACTGTTGTACGCGGAACTAATCAAGCGCCCGTCTTAAGCGTACCCGGCGCGCAAACCGTCCAACCAGGCCAACCCCTGAATTTCACTGTTTCAGCGACCGATGCGGACGCCGGTCAGACGCTCACGTATGCAGCCAGCAATCTGCCTGCGGGTTCATCATTCACTGCCACGACGCGCCAATTCAGTTGGACGCCCACCGCCACACAGACCGGCAATTACACTGTCACCTTCACCGTCACCGACAACGGCACGCCGCCGCTGAGCGATGCAAAACAGGTGGCGATCACCGTTGCGTCAACGGCCACAACGGGCACGGTCACGGGCATCGTGCGCAATGCCGCGACAGGGCAGCCGCTGGCGGGCGCGACCGTCGCCATCGCCAATACGACGTTGACCGCGACTTCGGCAGCCACTGGCGCTTACACGCTCAACAATGTGCCGCCGGGCGCGCGCACGTTGACCGCAACGGCGACCGGCTTTGCGGCAACGCAACTGGCGCTCACGGTCGTGGCGGGACAAACGCTGACGCAAAACATTTCGCTTTCGCCCACGCTGGCCACCGGCCAGTTGCGCATCACCGTCAACTGGACAAAAGACGCGAACGGCGCGCCTGACGATCTGGACGCGCATCTGTACGGCCCCGACGGTTCCAACGGCTGCTTCCACGTGTATTGGGATAACACCGGCAGCCTGACCGCCGCGCCGTTCGCCGCACTGGAAGTAGACAACATTGAGTTGGCTGGCCACCCTCCGACTGAGACCGTGCGGATCGCGCAACGGACAGCGGGCATTTACCGGTTCTTCTTGGACGATTACGCAGGCGAATTCGCCGACGGCATCGCGCGTTCGCGGGCCACAGTGCAAATCTATGACAGCAACGGCCTGTTGCGTACCTATGTCGCACCCACGGGCGTGGGCGAGTTCTGGCACGTGTTTGAGTTGAACGGCCAAACCGGCGCGCTCACCGACATCAATCAACTCGCCGCTGAACCGCCCGCGTTCACCTGCGGCAACAACGCCAGCGTCACCGTCGTGGATCATCGCACCAGCGCGGGCCCGATCCCCGCCAACTGCGTCGCGCCGGCAGCGAAAACCAGTTACCTGATTACCGACCCACTGGTGTATCAATGGACGAGCATCACTGGCGCAACCAGCGGTGACACCGTGCGTTGGGATTTCATTCAACCTAGCGGCGCGGTGTATTTAACGCAAAGCTTTGATTTGACGATCAGCGGCGGGGTCTGTTTCTGGGCGGGTATGAATATCGCAGGACAACCGGCGGCATCATTGCCAGGCGCATGGCAGGCGCGCGTTTATTACAAGAACGCCCTGATCGCGACCGACAACTTCACGCTCAATCGGGCCGGGGCAGTAGAAGAATTTCGACCATTCCCACGCGGCGGCACAGGCAAGAGCCGCCGTGCGCCGTAATGAAGAAAAAAGCGCGAAGAGTTACCTCTTCGCGCTTTTTTGGTTACCAACAATTTCAACGTGCCAACACTACTCCACGTCGTACTGCTTCATCGGCATGCCCTGCAAATACTTGTCGAACCAATTCACGATATGCTGCAAACGTTCGACGCGATGCCAGGGCGCGCCCGCCCGCGCTTCAGCGCTCAATCAGTTCACCGACCGAACCAGGCTCGCTCCGCCGCCAGACACTCGCGCTTGAGTTCATTCAACGAGCGGGCGTACCAGACCAACCCCTCAGTCGCCAACGCGAAGTAGAGAAATAAGCGCGCATAGATTAAGCCGGAGAAAAGATTGAGGTAACGATCCGGCCGCAACTGGTTCATCAAGCTGTGATGCAAGTAAAGCGCGACGATGATCACCAATAGGAAGCACACCACCAGCGCCGGCAGTCGCGGAAAAAGCGTGCCGCGCGGCGTCACACTCCGTTTGTCGCCGGTCAACAAGCCCAACGTCATGCGGTGCCGTCCTTCAGTCAACTCACGCTGCATAGCGACGACGAAGTGAAACGGCGGCAGCAAAAAGAGCGCGTTGAGGATGAGTCCATAAAGTACGGCTTTCAGATAAGCGGCCTGCGCGGGCGCGGCCTGCGCGGTGGTCAACAACGTGATCGGCTCCGCCGGTAAAAACCAGCGCGACAGCAACACCGCCCCCAACGCCCCCAACCCGAATACGCCCGCCGCCGCCAGCCAGGCGCGCCGGTCGCCCGCGCGCGTCAGCTTCCAATCCAGCGCCAAGCCCGCCAACGAAGTCGCCCAGACCCAACCGAAGACCACCAAACTCCCCGTCACGCCCTGGCTGCCATAGCGGTCAAACTGATAAGCGACTTCCACCACCAGCGCCACCGCGTATATCGCCGCATAAATTCCGCAACTCGCCAATGCATGCCACAAATGTCCGCCAAACGGTGCATCCAGCTTGCCCGAAAGGCCGAAGGTCGCCGCGATGTCGGCGGGCGTGAGCGTCTGCAACAGGTTTTGATCCGCCGCGAGCACGCGCACTGCCGCGCTAAGTTTATCCGCCTCTTGCCGGCAGCGTTCACATTTCGGCAGATGCACCTCGACCAACTGACGCTCCGCCTCAGCGGCGCGCCCGAAGCAATAAGCGGTCAGCAACTCGCCGATTTCGGGCGCGGTACAAGCAGTTGATTGAATCAGTGCGTTTCGCTCAGCCATGAATCTCCTACCTCAACAGCTTCTTTCAACAACCGCCGCCCGCAAAGCACGACCGCCGCCGCTTCACCGCCCAGCAAACGCCGGAACATTCCTTCGGCGGCATAGAGCCGCGCGCTGACCTGCCCCGGCGTCAGACCGGCGCCGCGACTGATCTCTTCGATTGTGTAGCCGCCCGTGCGATTGAGCAGCAGAATCACGCGATGCGGCCGCGGCAATTCGCGCAGAACCTCATGCACGCTGACCACCAAACTGTAGTCGCAGTCCGCCGCCCGGCTCAGTTCCGCGCCCTGCGCCAGCAATTCAGCTTCATCCGCGCTTGTCAGTGAGAGGCCGCCGTGCCCGCGCGCGCGCCAGTAATCGGCGATTTTGCCGCGCAAGATGCGCGCCAGCCAGGTGTCCAGACTGCTGTCGCCGCGAAACAGCCCGCGCCGCAATTGGCCGAGCGCGGCCAGCAACGCCTCTTGCGCAACATCATCGCAGTCCTGCGCCGGGATGCCCGCGCGCCGCGCTGCCTGCGTGAACCAAGCCTGCGCGCGCTTGCCGAATTCTTCGGCAGCCGCTTCGTCACCGCTGCCGCTGAGCGCCGCGAGCAGGTGGTCATTTGGGGAGGGGATAGCCATGGCCAAGACCTCTTGTGCTAAATGCGTGTTCCTGCCTTGCCTTCAGGTACTGCCGAGTGAAAGCGCGAAAAAAATATTTGTGAGTGGAAAAATTTCGCCCGCGCCCGCGACTATAGCAGTGGACAAAGACGCCAGTGACACGCGCAAAAAGTTCACCGTACAAACTGTGATTGATTTGGTTGGGGCACGCTCGTTCTGAGACGACGGCGCACACCATAGTTTGTCTATTCCGGTTCCGTCAACCGATTTCGCGTTTCTAGCGTCACGTCCGCCCGGTGCTGGCGCGGTACGGGGCAAAGAGCCAATGAATGATGAAGTCACCGCCAAGGTCTGCCCCGTGGCGGTTAAAGGGAGATTGAAATGCAATCGTTGAAAATTATGCGGCTGTTTTTACTGGCGTTGGTGCTGGTCAGCCATTCTTCCCTGATTGGCGGGTTTGGAGCGTTGGGGGTCTACGGTCAGGGGAAAGCTTCCAAAGAAGTGCTCACCAATGCCACTGTCATCGAACTGGTCAAGTTGGGGTTGGGTGACAACGTTATCCTCGAAAAGATACGCCAATCCGAATGCCGCTTTGACACCAGTGTGGAAGGGTTGAAACAACTCAAAGCCGCCCATGTGAGCGATGCCCTTCTGCAAGCCATGCTTAGTGTCCCATCCGCAGCAGCGTCCTCAAACGCACAACCGTTGGGCCAGACGGGTTTCCCGGTAACCCCGCCCACAGCCACGCTCGCCCAACCGCGCACCACGGCCACTACGGCGCCGGCGCACGAACCTGGCATTTACCTGCAAGAGCCAACCGGGTTGCGCGAAATCAATCCGACGGTCTTCTCCGGCACGAAAGGCAGCTATTTGGGAGCGGCTCTCACTTACGGCATCAAAAAGTCCAAGATACGTGCTTCGGTGCGCGGCGCCTCGGCCAACACTGTCGTCGCGCAATTCCGCCCGACCTTTTATTTCTACTTCGACAGTTCGTTAGCGCAGCCCGGCATGGCGATGAGCGGCCTCTCGTTTTTTGGCGCCAGCAGCCCCGGCGAATTTGTGCTGGTCAAAATGGAGCGCAAAGACAATTCCCGCGAAGCCGTCCTGATGGAATTCAGCGCGTTCGGCAGTTCGACCGGCGCGCGTGACAAGGACATTCAGGACTTCGCCTTTGAAAAGGTGCAGCCTGGTGTTTTCAAGGTTACTCCCAAAGCGAATCTGGAACCGGGCGAGTATTGCTTTTACTACGCGGGGACGCCGATGGGATTAGGGATGGCGGGCGGGAAGCTGTTCGACTTCAGCGTTAGGTTGCCAGCGATGTAGTGCAGAGAATTTTCTTTAAGGAGACTCACTTGTCAGAACAAATATTTTTGAAGGAAAGCGGAGTGCTGGTGACCAATACGAGATTTGTCGTTTCTGGTCAAACCTACCCTATTAGTAACATTGCTTCGATTCGCGCTCTTAGTATCTCACCGTCAATACTTAAACCATTGCTTTTTATGGGTGTGATGGGGTTTGGCGCTTACTTACAGATAAAAGAGGGCCAGTTTAGATTTGACAGCGTGCACATCTTCGCGCTCCTCAGTGTACTGTTGATTGGGCTAGGGTGGATGTACGCGAAAAGGACAAAATACGTCATTGAGTTATCTAGCTCGTCCGGTCAGCGGGAAGTCCTGACCAGCACGGATGCCAGGTTTATCGGTCGCATAATAGAAGCGGTCAACGCGGCAATCATTGCTAGGGGCTGAGAGGGCGATTGGTCAAAGCAGGACTAATGACAAACCACAGATAGACAAGGAGAACTTATGAAAACACGACATTTCGCCAGTGCGCTTCCAATCGGCTTGGCCTTACTGGGCCTCAGTCTTTGGCTGGCAGTGACAGCTAATCAAGCGCCGCAGTTCATAAACAATGCCTCAGCGGCGGGGCGAACTTTACCGGATGACGCGCATTTCAATGCAACGGCAGCCGCCCAGCAACAAGCAACAGCATTAGTCGCGGATTATCAATTTCAAACTGTGCGCAGCAGTTCTGTCGGCACTCCCCCGGCGTTAACGGATGTGAGCGCGAATACTTTCGACACTTCAGATATTGATGATTCCAATCGTATCGCGCTGTTTTTCAATCAAGGTAGCGGCTTGAAACTTGCGCCGACAACAGGCGTCATCCCAAATCAAACTTACACGATAGTCTTGCTCTTCTCATACAACGACGTAAGCAATTTTCGGCGTATTCTCGATTTCAAGAATGGTACGAGCAGTGGCGGCTTGATATTCGACAACGGCCGACTGGCTTTTGCTTTCGCAAATAGCTTCTTCCTGAAAAGTGGAACTGCTGTGTTTGGGCAGAATACTTTCGTTCAAGTAGTAGTGACCCGTAACTCATCGGGGGTAGTAAATTGCTACGCCAATGGCCTTTTCCAGTTTTCCTTTCCCGATACTAACAACGATGCGGTGATAGATTCCAACAACACTTTGTTCTTCTTTCGCCCACGGCCAGGAACTGATTCAGGCTCGGCAGGTAAAGTTGCGCGTATCAGGCTGTACAATGATGTTCTTTCTCCGTCTCAGATCACCTCTTTAGACCGGTTGCCTAATCTATCTCCCGGCTGTCCCAGCGTCAGTGATTTAGATCCCGCCATTGGGCTACCCGGCAGCAATTTCAACATCAATGGCTCTGGTTTAGCTGGCATCATCTCAATTAAATTTCCCAATGATCTCGCCGCGACAATCGTCTCAAATAATGGAACCCAACTTAAGGCGCAGGTGCCAGTTGGGGCAAAGACCGGCACACTGACGCTCAGTAAAGCGAGTTGCGACGTGACCACCACAGCGGTATTTGTGATTGCAGGCCTTCAGTTGCCACACGGCACGCCAGTGGCCGATTTTCAATTCCAGGATATACGCACAAGTGCAGTTGGCAGCTTTATCGCAATTGGTAGGCCGCCAGCCTTAATTGATCTCGGTCGTAATTCTTTCGGCCTCATCACGGTTGACAATACACAGCGACGCGGACTGCTCTTTGGGCCTAATCAAGGGCTCGTGCTTTTTTCCACGGCTGGCGTTGTACCCAATAACGCCTACAGCATAGTGGCGTTGTTTGCGGTTGATAATGTGGGTACAAATAACAATAACAGAGTACGTATTCTTGATTTCAAGAATGGCTCAAGCGATAGCGGGCTATTCATCAGTAATGGCGGGTTAGAGTTTGTTCGCTCTGATAGTTTTTCCACAGTGCGTGGTGCCAATCCGATACCGATTGCAGCGAAAAATTTCGTGCAAGTTACCCTAACGCGGGATCAGAACAAGACCGTCAATTGTTATGTAAATGGGCAATTGGATTTTGCTTTCGTTGACAATGCCGACGATACGGTTATTGAAGCAAACACGCTAAGGTTTTTCCGGACGAACACAGGGGCGAATACTGCTTCGTCGGGACAGATCGCGCGCCTGCGGCTCTTCAATGATCTGTTATCACCTAGTGAAGTCGCCGCCTTGGCTCGCCTGCCTCAAACCTTACCTGCCATTGCGCTCACACCAAAACCGCAAACTATCCAGGCAGGCAAAACCGGACAGTTCACCGTGACGTTGAGCACCGCGCAACAAAGCAACACCGTAGTCACGCTCACTTCAGCCAATCCGAATGTCGTCACCGTGCCCGCTTCCGTAACGATCAACGCTGGTTCAACCACAGCAGTGTTCAACGCTACCGGGGTCGCCACAGGCGGTCCGGTTACGATCACAGCTACCCTGCCAGCGAGTTTAGGCAGTGGAAGCGATACGGCCAGCGTGACGGTCATACCAATGCCAACAACAGCCATCACACTGACACCCAAAACGCAGACCATTCAAAAAGGGCAAGCGGGTGCGCTGACAGTCACCTTGAGCGCGGCGCAACAAACCAATACGACAGTCACCCTCAATTCAGCGAACGCGGGCGTGGTCACTGTGCCAGCCACTGTGACAATCAACGCTGGTGCAACGACCGTGAACTTCAATGCTACCGGCGTGGCAGCAGGCGGCCCTGTCACAATCACAGCCACCTTACCCCAGGCACTTGGCAGCACGAGCGACACAGCTAGTGTTACGGTCACGATGAACCCGATGATCACACTGACGCCCAAGGCACAGACAATTCAAGTAGGTCAGTCGGGACAGTTCACCGCCACGCTGAGCACCGCACAGCAGGGCAATACAATCGTCACGTTGAGTTCGGCCAATACGAGTATTGTCACCGTGCCAACCTCGGTGACGATCAATGCTGGCGCGACGACGGCCACGTTTAACGCCACTGGCGTAACAGCGGGCGGCCCCGTTACGATCACGGCCACACTGCCGCAATCGTTGGGCGGCGGCAGTGACATGGCAAATGCAACCATCGCAGCGTCATTCCAGATACTCAGCGTGACCCCGCTTGAGACGCCCATTGCCAATAAACCTTTCCGCCTACGCATTGAGGGAACAGGCTTCGATCCGGCTAAGCTTGAGATCGTCTTTTTAGGCGCAGGCTGCTTGGCAGAGAGCCCCTGTGTAATTACCAATGACAAACTCACCTCCAAAAGCGCGACGCGCATCGAGAGCCTGACTCCAGCCTTGGCGGAAGGAACGTTTGATGTCCATGTTCGCAATGGCAGCAGCGCGCCGCTTTCCAACTGTCTGCCGCTAACAATCAGCCCGCTTGTCGTTGGGGTTTCCGCCGCAAATTACCGCACGGAAGTCGCGGCGGATTCGATCATTGCGCTTTTCTGCCGAAAACTGGCGAATGGTGTCAGTTCGGCAAACAATCTCCCGCTCCCCACCACGCTAGCAGGAACTTCCGTCAAAATCAGAGGCACCTTGGCAGAGCTTTTCTTTGTCTCTCCAACTCAGATAAATGCCCGTATTCCGCCTGGGACTACGGCAGGCACGGCAACGATCACGGTGATGATCGGCAGCGAGGTAGTGGGCAGCGGCGAAATGCCGATTGCGAATGTGGCTCCGGGTTTATTTACCGCGAATGCCAATGGTCAAGGCGTACCCGCCGGAGTCGCGCTGCGCGTGCGCGCAAACGGCATCATGCAGGTCTACGAACCGATTTCCCGGCTTGACCCAGCCACTAATCGCCACGTGCCAGTACCGATTGATCTTGGCCAGGCGGGCGAGCGTGTCTTTCTGATTCTTTTCGGCACCGGCATTCGTTTCCGCAGCAGCCTCAATGCAGTGACGGCCACGATTGGTGGGAGTAATGCGGAGGTTTCATTTGCCGGGAAACCAGGTGCGCTGGTAGGACTGGATCAAGTCAATGTGGAAGTACCGCGCATACTGGCAGGACGCGGCAACGTAGATATTATTCTGAAAGTGGATGGCAAGGCGGCGAATACAGTGCAAGTAAGTATCAAGTAAGACGCTGGCCTGAAAACACGCAGGGCGCGAAAGGCCCCAAGCCTTTTCGCGCCCTGCGTGTTTCTGCATGTGTCGTTGTGGTTCGAAGTTATTCCACGTCGTACTGCTTCAGCGGCGCGCCCTGCAAATACTTGTCGAACCAATTCACGATATGCTGCAAGCGTTCGACGCGATGCCAGGGCGCGCCCGAACGCGACAATTCATGCGATTCGCCGGGGAAGCGCACCATCACCGCCGGAATTTTGCGGTACTTCAGCGCGCGGAACATCATCTCGCCGCCATCTGCCGGGGGCGTGCGGTAATCAGCCTCGCCCTCGATAAACATCATCGGCGTGGTGACGTTCTTGATGTAAGTCAGCGGCGAACGTTTGGTGAAATCCTCCGGGTCTTCCCACGGTGCGGCCTTGAACCAGGTCGGCTGGAACAGCGTGAAATCCGCCGTGTACCAGAAACCCGCCCAATCGCTGATCGAACGTTGCGAGACCGCCGCCTTGAACCGCGTCGTCTGGCCGACGGCCCAATTCGTCAGCACGCCGCCGCCGCTCCCGCCCGTCACGCCCAGCTTGTTCTCGTCCGCGTAACCGCGCTTCAACACCTCATCCACGCCCGCCATCAAATCCCGGTGATCGTCGCCGGGGTAGTTGTACTGAATGATGTTGCCGAAGTCCTGCCCGTAGGAAGTCGAGCCGCGCGGATTGGTGTAAAGCACGACGTAGCCCTTCGCCGCCATCCATTGAAACTCGTGCGTGAACGTGAAGCCATAAGCC
>JAYUCP010000650.1:0-3047 GCA_043740245.1 Acidobacteriota bacterium
GCTTCAACAACCAAGCCCTCGCTCACGGTCGGGCTACTGACACCAAGCTTACGGCGCCAACAACGTCGAAAGAATAAGCTTCGACAGCACAAAGTCTACGGCAATAATCAAAATGGACGAGACGACCACCGATTGCGTGGTGGCGCGGCCCACGCCCACCGTGCCGCCGGTCGTGCTCAAGCCTTTATAACAACCGATGATCGCAATCAGATAGCCAAAGACCGTCGGTTTGATCAGGCCGCTGATGATCTCGTTGAGCGACACGGCCTTTTGTGCCGAAGCCAGATAAACCGAAGTAGGCTGATGCAAAAACGCGATCGAAGAGAGCATCCCGCCGAGCGTCCCAACCATGTCGCAAATCACCGTCAGCATGGGCGCCATCACGACGAGCGCGATCACGCGCGGCGCCACCAGCTTTTTGATCGGGTCGGTGCCCAGCGCGCGCATGGCGTCAATCTGTTCGCTGACCAGCATCGAACCCAATTCCGCCGCGATGCCCGAACCGACGCGGCCCGCCAACATCAGGCACGTCAGCACCGGCCCCAATTCACGGATCAAACTGGTCGCCACCAATTGCCCGGCGACGCTTTGCACGCCGAAACTTTGCAGCGTGCTGCCGGTGTTGAGCGCCAGCACGCCGCCCGTGAAGAAACCCGTCAGCAGGATGATCGCCAGGCTGCCGAACCCGAGCACATCCATTTGCCGCACGATTTCGACCCAATACCGTGGCGGGCGCGTCAAGCCGCGCAACATGCGCCAAGTGAGCACAGCGATTTCCTGCAGTTGGAAGACGGCACGGGTGATCGGATTCATCAGCAGATTTCAGCCGGTGTTAATGCGGGCATTTTCAGCTTCTCTTTTTGCTTTTGGGGAGCCGCGGCTCCGGCGCACAAAGCACTTGTTGTTACTGCGCTTGAAAGCATTTGAACGATGACTTTGGAGTTGCCAATTACGCGACCAATGATGCGGGTTTTGCGGGAACAGGTCAAGGCAGAGGAATCCGGACAAAGGAATCCGGACAAAGGACTGGAACTCTTATTCCTTTGCCGTGATTCCCTTGCCTGTAAACTGTTGTCCGCTGCCAGGACAGCCTCAATTGCGGGTTTGTGCGCCCGGTTTGAAAAGGCGCGCGCGTTCGCTCAGCAGTTTGGCCTTGGGTAGCTCTTCGATGGCCTGCAGCGCTTGCCGGTCGCTTTCCATCAGGAATTGTTCGCCCGCTTCGACGCCGTAAGCCGCCGTGATCAATTCGGCGCGCAGACGGCGGCGCACATATTCGGCTTGCTCGCTGAGTTTGCTTTCCAGCGCGCGGAACTTCGGGCGTTCGCGCAGGAAGCCGCGCAGGGCGTTTAGCAATGGTTCGGTGACAGGGAATTCAGTGCCGCGCAGTTGGTAATCAAAGGTCGTCTTAGCCAGTTTGTATTCCGGCAAGCCCGGCACCGCGCCCGCGACCAACTGGCGTATGAACTCAAAACAGGCGTCGCGCAACTGCCAATCCTCTTCGAGCAAATTCACCAGCACGTCCGGCGTGATGCCGCCGCCGCCGCGCAACACGCGTTTGGTTGGGGTGTAAAACGCTTCTTTGGCGCTCGCGCTCGGTTTGGTTTTGGCGAGTGGGCGCCTGCCTTCGCGGTAGTAGTCATAAGTACTGACGCCCGCGTATTCGCGTTGAATCGAGCGCCCGCTGGCGGTGTAATACTTTGCCGTCGTCAACGTCAGCCCCATGCCCCACGGCAAACGGAAAACGGTTTGCACGAGTCCCTTGCCGAAGCTGGCCGAGCCGACCAACAGCCCGCGATCCTGATCCTGCATCGCGCCCGCCACGATTTCAGAGGCCGAAGCCGATTCGTGATCAATCAGCACCGCCAGCGGCATCGTTTCAGGTTCAGGGTTGTCCGAGCGATAAACCTGTTTCGGCGCGCGCGCACCCTTGACGCTGACGATCTCGCTGTTGGTGGGCAAGAAGATTTCGGCCACTTGCACCGCTTGTTTCAACAACCCGCCAGGATTGCGCCGCAGATCGAGCACCAAGGCCGTCATCCCATCTTTTTTCAACTTGGCGATGGCTTCGCGCAACTCTTCGCTGGTCGCCTGGTTGAAGCCGCCCGTCAGCGCGATGTAACCAATGTCGGGCCGCAGCATGAAACGATTGCGCACCGAAGGGTAGGGGATCTCGTCGCGTTCGATTTGCAAGGTCAGCGGTTTCGCCTGGCCGCGTTCGGCATTACGTTCAAGAGGTCGTTCAAGCGCGTGTTCATTGCTGCGTTCAGGGACGCGTTCGACGGTGATCTCGACAGTGGTGCCGCGATTGCCACGCACGTGTTTGAGCGCGTCGGCGTGCGTCCAATCCCTGGCCGCTTTGCCATCCACCGCCAGCAACTCGTCGCCGTAACGCAGCCCAGCCTTTTCTGCCGGCAGGCCCGGATTGACGCCTAGAATGTAAAGCCGCCCGTTGCGCTGATTGACCGTGATGCCGATGCCGTAAAACTTGCTGGACTGTTCGTCCTGCAATTCATTGAATTCCTGCCGGTTGAAAAAGCTCGAATGCGGATCGAGCGTATGCAGCATCTTCGACACGGCGCTGCGCGTCAGCCGTTCGTTGTCGGGCAAGGCCGCGTGCTGCTCTTCGATCAGTTTCAACGCATCGGCGAACGCACGCACCACCGGATTGTCGGCCATCGCATCGCTCGGTTGCATGGGCGCGGGTTGTTTGCCAAGCAACCCGCCCGCCACCGTGGCAACGGCCAGAATGCAGATGATGATGGCGAAGTAAGAACGCGGCATAATGGACAGGCACATGTGAAGTTTGCTTTGCATAACCCGCCGCCAGATGGCGGCGGCAGGGCATTGTAGCCGACCGGCGCGGATTATTCACGCGGCTCAAAGCCGGTGGGTGCCCGTCACGTTTTTGCATGAGGGCGCTTCAGGAACAACGGACAGCGCGGGAAGGGTAGCGCAAACTGTCCAGTTTGCGCGGCTTCAGCAGTCGAGCCAGCAGGGGGTAGCAGTCACACCACGGTTGGAGTTCCTGAAGCCGCGCAAACTGGACA
>JAYUCP010000651.1:0-3047 GCA_043740245.1 Acidobacteriota bacterium
GTTTTAAAAAACACGATCATCGCCGACAATTTCGTAAACACGGGGTCAGTCTCGAGCAGCGATGTGAGCGGCGCGTTTAGTTCGCAAGGCAATAATCTCATCGGAAACCGCACGGGCGGCTCGGGCTTCATCGCATCCGATCTTCCTGAAGCTAATCCTCAGCTCGGCACTGTTGCCAATAACGGCGGCACGACTTATACGGTTGCTTTGCTTGCCGGCAGTCCGGCGATCAACGCAGGAAATGGTGCTGGCGCGCCGGCTACCGATCAACGCGGCGTCGCGCGTCCGCAAGGCGCTGCCACAGACATCGGCGCTTTTGAGTTGTTGCCAAATCCGCTGGTCGTCACCAATACCAACGACGCGGGCGCGGGTTCATTGCGGCAGGCGCTGCTGGACGCCAATCTCAGCGCGGGCACGGACAACATTACTTTCAGCCTGCCCGCTGGGCCGCAAACGATCAATCTGGCGAGCGCGCTGCCCGTGCTTGCCGATGGCGTCACCATCATCAACGCCAGCGGGGCGAACAATCTGACCGTGCGCCGCGATACGGGCGGCGATTATGTTGTTTTCGATGTCAATGCAGGCATCGTCGTCAGCCTGCAGGGCCTGACCGTCTCCAACGGCAGAGCTGGTTTCGGGGGCGGGGTGCGCAGTGCCGGTAACCTGACCATTACCGAATGCGCCATCACCGCCAATACTTCGCTGGGCAATGGGGCAGGTGTAGTGAACAACGGCGGCACGTTGACCATCAATCGCAGCACGATCAGCGGCAATACCGCGCTTGATGGCGCAGTGGTCAACCAAGGCGTTGGTGGCGGCGCGACGGCCACGTTGACCAACAGCACGATCAGCGGCAATACCGCAACAAACGTTATCGGTGGCATCGCCAATGTAAATTTTGGCGGGCCCGCGATTTCGCTCACCTTGCTCAACTGCACCGTCACCGGCAACACCAGTCCGTCCGTAGGCGGCATTCGGACGGGGGATCAAGGAGGCCCCGCCACAACCACGTTGAAGAACACCATCGTGGCCAATAATTCCCTGTCGAATCTCTTCAAATCCGGCACGAACGCCAGCGTCGTTTCGCAAGGGAATAATCTGGCGAGTGACAACGGCGCAGGTTTGCTGACCGGCCCTGGCGATTTGATCAACACCAACCCACTGCTTTCGGCTTTGGGCAGCAACGGTGGCCCGACCCAAACGCACGCGCTCTTGCCCGGCTCTCCGGCCATCAACGCGGGCACGAATACCGACGCGCCCACGACCGATCAGCGCGGCATCGCGCGTCCGCAACAAACCGTGGCGGACATCGGCGCGTTTGAAGCGCGCGGCTTCACGCTGGCGCTAACCAGCGGCAGCCCGCAATCCACGCTCATCAACACGGCCTTCGCCAATCCGCTGGTCGTCACGGTCAGCAGCGCGAATGGCGAGCCCGTGCAAGGCGGGCGCGTCAGCTTCATGGCGCCCCTCATTCTCGCGAGCGCCACGCTGACGGGCAATCCGGCCACTATTGCCGGCGGCCAGGCCGCTGTCACCGCCACGGCCAACGGCCTACCGGGCGCGTATCAAGTGACAGCGGCAGCGAACGGCGCGACAGGCCCGGCGAGTTTCAATCTCACCAATACGGCGTGCCCAACCATCACCGTGAATCCAGTTAGCCCCACGTTGCCGAACGGACGCGCGGGCACGGCGTATTCGCAGACCTTCACGCAAACGGGCGGCGCGGGGGTGGGGACGTTCAGCGTCAGCGCGGGCTTGTTGCCGAACGGGCTGATACTCGCGGCAGGCGGGCTGTTGTCTGGCACGCCCACGGTAAGTGGCACGTTCAACTTCACGGTCAGAGCCACTGACAACAATGCTTGCACGGGCGAGCGCGCTTATACGCTCTTGCTCAATCCGCCTTGCACCACGATCACCGTCAATCCGGCGACGCTGCCGAATGGCTTTGTCGGCACGGCGTATAGCCAGACGTTGACGGCCACGGGCGGCACCGCGCCTTACACCTTTACCGTCACGACCGGCAGTTTGCCGAATGGCTTGACGCTGGCGAGCGGCGGCGCGTTGACGGGCACGCCCACAACGCTGGGCACATTCACTTTCACTGTCACCGCGACCGACAACACTGGTTGCACGGGCACGCGCGCCTACACGGTGATTGTCAGCGGCAACGGCTTGCAGTTCTATGCGCTGCCCGCACCGGTGCGCTTGCTCGAAACGCGTGCAGGCTTCAGCGGCTGCACGACACCGGGCGTGCCGATCAATGCGAACGGCACGCTGACGCTACCTGCGCGCACCACTTGCGCAGGCATTCCGGCGGCGGCGGCGGCGGTGACCGGCAACATCACCGTCGTACCATCGGGGCCGGGCTTCCTGACGCTGTTCCCGAGCAGCGCCACGCAACCGACGGTGGCGAACTCCAATTTCCAGACCAACGAAATCACCAACAATGTTTTCACCGTGGGCTTGGGCATGGGCGACGGCGCGTTCAAGATTTTCAGCAGCGCGACCACGCACGTGATCGTGGACGTGACCGGTTACTACGCGCCGCCGAACACCGGTGGCTTGTACTTCCACGCGCTGGCGACGCCGGTGCGCTTGCTCGAAACACGCGCAGGCTTCACGGGTTGCATCGCGCCGGGCACGCCATTGATCGGCACGGGCAATCCGAATGCCGATCCGAATTTGGATTTGCTGTTGCAGGGCCGTGCGCCAGTGGCCGCGCCGTGCAACTCGATTCCGGCGACAGCGCAGGTGCTGGTCGGCAACGCGACGAGCGTGTTGCCGACGGGCCTGGGTTACTTGACGATCTATCCGAGCGGCGGGACAAGGCCGACCGTGGCGAGTTCGAATTACGCGGGCGGCGATGTCATCAACGGCCCGTTCGCGGTGAAGCTGGGCACTGATGGCAAGTTCAAGATATACACCTTCGCGACCACGCACTTGGTCGTGGACATCCTCGGCTATTACAGCGAAGACGCGGTGGACGCGAACGGTGCGGGACTCTTGTTCAATCCGCTGCCGAGCCCGGTACGACTGCTCGAAACGCG
>JAYUCP010000652.1:0-3042 GCA_043740245.1 Acidobacteriota bacterium
AAGACGCCTGCTTCGAGCACTTCGGCGGGCACCTTGACTTCTTCGTCCACCATCTGGTCAAAGGCTTCGCGCCAGAGCGGCGCCATGTACAGGTCGTAAAGATAGGCCTGCTCTTTTGGTTCCTGAGAGGGCGCGTCTTTGACGCGTTGTTGTCCGGTCGTTTGGGTTTGCATTGCGGCTGAGAATTTAACGCAAAGCAGCAGGAACGCAAAGGCGCGGCGTAACTCTATGGTGAGAGTCACGCCGCGCCTTGCCTGGGCACGATTTGTTTGTGTGTTAATCGCGCTTGATTTCTTTGACCAGCGCGCCGGCGTCATAAAGCTTTTGCAGCGCTTCGACGATGGCGGCCGTGTGCACGCCGACGGCGCGGCTGCCATTCGAGGCGCCGTTGGCATTGGCATTATGGTCTTCGTCAACGTACAGCCAGCGATTGACCAGCTTTTGCATGTTGCCGTCAAAATTGATGCCGACGATTTCGCCCTGGCGGTTGATCACCGGGCTGCCGGAATTTCCGCCGATGGTGTCGGCATTGTAGACAAAGTTGAGCGGCGTCTTTAGATCGAGCTGGTTTTGGCCCGCCAGCCAGCGTTGCGGCAGTCCGTAAGGCTGTTTTTGTCCGAAGGCGAAAGCGCGCTCGAACAAGCCGAAGAACGTCGTTTTGTAAGGCACACGCACCGCGCCTTCTTCATAGCCGGCCACCGTGCCATAGGCAATGCGCAGATTGAAATTGGCATCGGGATAAGCGTTCTTACCATACACGGCGAAGCGCGCATTGGCGAGGTGTTCACCGGCGCTGGCCTCGACGTTCAACACCTTGGTTTCGTTCCAGGCGCGCAATTGACGAATGACTGGTTCGATGCGCCGCGCCAATGCCAGCAATGGGTCATCTGCTTTAGCAATGGCTTCGGGGCCGCCTTCAAACAGTTCGCGGCGGAAATCCAATTTGTGCAATTGCGTGCCGCCCAGCGCCAATTTGGCCGCCGCTGTCGGGGTCTGGCCGTTGAGCAGGGCGACGATAAAGGGGTCTTTGGCACCCAGCACCTGCTGGGCGTCGCTAAACCAGGCGGCCAGCAAGGCTTCTTCCATTTCCAAATAAACCGGTGCAGCCGAGAGCAAGGTAAAGCGCAGGCTCTGGAGCCGGGCGTCGCGGAATTCTTCATACCGCTGGGCGTCGGGTTTGGGAGCTTCTTCGGCATAACGCACCAATAGAGAGGCCAAAGTGCCGGCCCGTGAAAGCGCCAGATTGCCGTAAGCCAGCCGTTTGCCATTGGCCGCCATTGGCTGATAAGCCGTGCTGATTTCCTGCCAGGGATTCCCAAAAATTTTCTGCCAGTCCGGACGCGCCTGGACAGCCTTACGCAGGGCCTCCTCTTCCGCCATCTTCTTCTTGAAGACGCCCTGACCGCGCAAGCCCTCCTGCTGGCCGTTAAAACGTTTCAGCGCGTTGCTCAACAACCGTTCGAGATAGGCCACCTGACGGCGTTGATCTTCGCCTCGCGCGGCATATCTATGCACCGCTTCGAGGCGCGCTTCCAGCAGGTGGATTTGCATGGGGTTGGCGCTGTCACGCTGGTAACGCAACTGCGCCACAGTAGACAGCCGTGCCGAAGACCCTGGAAAACCGGGGACAAAAACCAATTCGCTCTCGGCTACATCTTGCGTCGCCCATTTCAGAAAATGCTGGGGCCGCAGGGGCTGACCGTTTTCATAGACGCGTAAAAACGTGATGTCGAGGCTGTAGCGCGGGAAGGTGAAATTGTCGTAATCGCCCCCGAAATAGGCGATCTGCTCTTCGGGCACAAAGACCAGGCGCACGTCAGTGTAGCGTTTGTAGTAATAGAGCCAGTATTCGCCGCCGTTATAAAGCGAGATGACTTCACAGTGTAAGCCAGACTTTTCGCCCTGCTCTTTTTCCAGCGCCAGACTGGCCTGGCGGCGTTGCTCGGCGGCCGCGGTTGGGGTAGCGCCGGGTTTCACGGCCTGGCGGATGAGTTCGGTGACATTTTCATACTTGACCAACACGGTGGCGGCCATGTCGGGGCAACGCAACTCTTCGGCGTGGGTGCGGGCGTAAAATCCTTCTTTGACGAAATCGCGGCCAGACTGGGAAAGCTTGCCGACTTGCCCGGCGCCGACGTGTTGATTGGTCAGCAACAAGCCATCCGGCCCGACCAGACAGCCTGTCGCGCCACCCGAAGTGCCGTCATTCAAGCGCACCGTGCTCAACCGAATATGGTCGAGCCATTCCTGCGTCGGTTCGAAGCCGTACTTGTCTCTCCAAAACCGCAGGGGCGGATTGTCGAACGTCCACATACCCTCGTCGGCAAACAGTGCCGGAGTAAAGAGCAACAGGACGGCAACAATGAGAGCGGAGGGGGACTTACTCATTGTGAACAACCTCTTTTCGGTTAGCACCAAGCGGCAGCCAGCGGCGGCCAGCGGCGGCCCGGAAATAACCACGCCTAGTCAGTCACGCAAATCACCAAGTCCAACCGGGCAGATTTGCTGGCGCAAGCCAACTTCGCGGCGCGCGGTCAATGCTTAGGTGCAACCAGTCACGAACTATGTAAGCTCGCTACGAATTGCTTCTGCTTCCTTTTTCTGATGGCGCTCGCCCAACAACAAGGCGCTGCGGGGCGCGACGCTGATTTCCGAAGCGGCGTCGTATTGAGCGAACGGAATGATGGCGCTACGGTGGGCGTCGGCGTATGCCTGCCAAGTCCCCACAGGAATGTTAAATGCGTGAACTTGCGGTTGGGGATTCACTAAAATCAGCACCCTCGACCATTCATCCTGGCCAGCGGTGTCTTCCAACTGAAACGCAAGACATCCGGCTGGCACCGGTAAGTGCAGATTCTCATCAAAGTATTTCAAAGATTTCCTAACTTCTTCAGCTTTTTCCAAACGAAACATTGGATGGGCACGCCGCAACGCAATCAGCCCGCGGTAATAGTCAAAAACATCGCGGTTTTCCGCCTTCTTTTGCCAGCGGATCATATTCACGGCATCGGGTTGATTGTAGCTGTTGTGCTGGCCGCCTTT
>JAYUCP010000653.1:0-3040 GCA_043740245.1 Acidobacteriota bacterium
TCTCTCTTCATGCTTTCTCAACGCGCGGACTTGATGCCATTGCGCCTACCGTGCCAAGCTTCAGCGGAGCGGTTGTACGCGATGTGGCGGCGAAAAAGCAAGCAAGCCGAGCCACCGCGCGCGCCGGAAAATCTCCGGCCAAAATGCCCTGAGTGCATCTTGCCATCGCGCAAGGCCTGTGATAGTTTCTGCCTGCTTTTCTACACCCTTTTCAAATTTCAACCTGAATTCGGAGGCAAATCTGGAGGCCCTATGACCATTACAGAGCGCAGTAACGGCGGTGTAACAATCCTCGATGTCGAAGGCAAAATTCTGCTCGGCGAGGGTGATGTGCAATTGAAGCGCAAGATTGACGAGTTGATCGAAGGCGGTAAGCACAAACTGGTGCTGAACCTCGCCAATGTGCCGTATATGGACAGCGGCGGCCTCGGCGAAATCGTGCGCAGCTATACGACGGTCAAACGCGCGGGCGGCGAACTCAAGCTGCTCAACGCCACCAAACGGATCAGCGATTTGTTGACCATCACCAAACTCATCACCGTTTTTGAGATGCACGATGACGAAGCGGCGTCCGTCGCCAGCTTCGCCTGATTGCGGATCGCTTGATTGCGGATTTGGGATTGCGGATTGCGGATTGGGTCTTTGGATTCAGTCCGCCATCCGCTTTCCATTTCAAACCTCGAAGCTCAAATTCCCGCTACTTCAGCGCGCCATACTTCCGCAAAATCTCTACCGTCTTTTCAATCGGCAACGCTTCCACGTGGCTCCCATTGCGTCCGCTCGTCGTCACCGCGCGCAACAATGAGTTGTAAATCGCTTCCTCCGTCGCTTCCACCACGGCCTCAAACAACGGCGACATCGTCTCGTTGCCCAGCACTTCCACTTTGCGCAGCGGCTCGCTCGCGCGAATGCGATTCGTTGTGCTAAACGCGATCACGTAATCGCCACTGCCATTGCTCGCGGGTGAACCCGTGCGCGCCAGCCCCAGCATTGCGCGCGCCGCCAGCCGTTTCAGATTGCGCGCCTCCAGCGGCGCATCCGTCGCCACCACCATAATGATCGAACCGTCGGCCTCGTTGCTCTGCCGGTTTTCGTTCTTCTGTTCGAGCTGTTCTTTCAGATAGTACTTGCCCAACTCCTGGCCGACCGGTGCGCCGTTGATCGTCAGCACGCCGCCGAAATTGCTCTGCACCAGCACGCCGACCGTGTAGCCGCTGCCCGTGCGCGTGATGTTCGCCGGCACCACGCGCGAGGCCGTGCCGATGCCGCCTTTGAATCCGAACGCCACCGTGCCCATGCCCGCGCCGACACAGCCTTCTTCAACCGCGCCGTCTTTCGCTGACTTGAGCGCGGCAAAAACTTCGTCGCGCCCGACGTGCCGCCCGCGAATGTCGTTGAGCAAGCCGTCATTCGTCTCGGCCACCACCGGATTGATCGAGCGCACCTCCTCATTGCCCGGCAGCGCCAGCATCCAATCCAGCAGCGCATCGGCCACGCGCGGCAAGTTCAGCGTCCCGGTCAACAGAATCGGCGTTTCAATTTCGCCCAACTCGTTCACCTGGGTCGAACCCATCAGCTTGCCGAAACCGTTGCCGACGTGGATGGCCGCCGCGACTTTCTCCTGAAACAAATTCCCGCCGTGCGGCAGGATGGCCGTGACGCCCGTGCGGATGCTGTCGCCTTTGTTCAACGTCGCGTGACCAACGCGCACGCCCGGCACATCGGTGATCGCGTTTTGCTGGCCGGGCGGCAAGATGCCCACAACGATGCCCAGATCGCGGGCACGCGGACGCGGTGGCGCTTGGTTTGGTTGACTCATGAGTGTGAACAGAAGCAGCGTTGAGAGGATCGTTTTCAGCATATTCGTCAGCGGGAAAATTCAATTCGTGCGTGGAGCCTGGCCTGCTTTGGCAAATGAACGCCATGGGGTTGGGCGCTTTGTCAGCTACTTGCAGTGCAAGATTCACTTCGCCGTGTCCAACAGGACTGCGCGAGCGACGCAAATTATCCTGATCCAGTCTGAAAAAGCTACTCTGAGCGCTGCTGAAGCGTAGGTTGGCTGACACGACTGCATGTGAGTTGCGGCCTCAATGGCCGGGTGGCAGTAAATGGATTCAAGGCGTATTGGGCGGAACTGGTTCGCCCCCAGCTTTGCAGGCTTCAGATGAGACGAGCAACGCGCTGCTTATCTGATATTTACTCGTACAGTGTTGGCCGTCTTGCCATCCACCGTTAGTACCACGTCCACTTCGCCGCGCCCGGCCAAAGTGCGCGGAATACGCAGATTGATCTGATCCAGTCCGACAAATCCGCCCTGCGCGCCGCAAAAGAGCACTTCGGCATTGACCCCGCCGATGCTGGCCGACACGGTTGAAAGCGAACTGCGGAAGCGCACGCCCGTGCCGAACAGGATCAGGAAGACCTGCTCGCCCTCCGGCCCCAGGTCAATCGGCACGGAGACAAATTTACCCTGCGCCTGATCGAAGCGCGCGATCAGTTCGAAAACCTGCTGCCCGTTGGCTCTGACGCGCAACGCCACGCCCGCCGCCACGTCGCGCCCGCTGGCATTGGCCGCAAACAATCCCGGCGCGACCCTGGCGATTTGGGTCGTGCCGATGGAGACCGAGCCGTTCCCGCTCGTGATAGTCACCGTCGCGATCCCATTCATCGTCCCCGGTGGAACCTGGAAGTTGATTTGATCCGGCGAGACGAAAAAGAGCGGGGCATCGCGCGTCACGCCAAGGCTGTCTCTGACCTTCATGGTGGAACCTTCGAGCGTAGTGGGCAGCGGCAGTGAAGTGGCGGCACTTATCCCAGTGGCCAGCCGGGTACCGAAGACAGCGGCGATGGATTCGCTGGCAAGCTCGACTGCGCTGTAGCTCGCGGCTGAAACCAGTGCCGGCAGGCACTGCAGCCCGATGCTATAGGAACCGGTGCTTACCAGAGGGTAGTCAGTTAATTTAACTGAACCAAGCGCCCGCAATAAGATAGGGCTGGCCGGGCCCTCCGGAGTGGCATTTTTCACCTGTTCAACGGTGTA
>JAYUCP010000654.1:0-18546 GCA_043740245.1 Acidobacteriota bacterium
CACGCCGACCGCGCGGCGCGCCAGCAGGCCAAGAGCAAGAGCTTCAAACTCGGCGCGTTCCTGTCCGACTTCCGCGACCTGAAGATCGGCGATTTCATCGTCCACATTGACCACGGCATCGGGCAGTTCCAGGGCTTGCTGCAAATTGATCTGGCGGGGCCGGAAACTTCCGCTGACATTTACGCGCGGATGATTGGCGCGGGCGGCGAAAAGGCCGAGAGCAAGCGCGAGTTCATGCTGCTGACTTACGCCGACGGCGCGAAGCTTTACGTGCCGGTCGAACGCCTCGACCTGGTCCAGAAATTCGCCAGCAGCGAGACCGTTTCGCCTTCGCTGGATCGCCTGGGCGGCATCGCCTGGGCCAAGACCAAGGCCCGCGTCAAACGCGCGATGCGCGACATGGCCGAGGAACTGTTGAAGCTTTACGCCGAACGCAAACTGGTCACCGGTTTCGCCTTCAGCGGCGACACGCCCTGGCAGCAGGAATTCGAAGACGCGTTCCCGTATGAACTGACGGTTGACCAAGCCAGCGCTATAACCGATGTCAAAGGCGATATGGAGCAGCCGCAGCCGATGGATCGCCTGTTGTGCGGCGATGTGGGCTACGGCAAGACCGAAGTGGCGATGCGCGCCGCGTTCAAGGCCGTGATGGACGGCAAGCAGGTGGCCCTGCTCGCGCCGACGACGGTGCTGGCCTATCAGCACCACCAGAATTTCAAAGCCCGCTTCGCCGCCTTCCCCGCGCGCGTCGAATTGCTCTCGCGCTTCCGTTCGCCCAAAGAACAAAAGGAAGTCGTCGCCGGGATCGAAACGGGCGCGGTGGACATCGTCATCGGCACGCATCGCATTCTGTCGCGCGATCTGAATTTCAAGGAACTCGGCCTGGTCGTGGTGGATGAAGAGCAACGCTTCGGCGTCGCGCACAAAGAACGCCTCAAGCAAATCAAAAAACGCGTTGACGTGCTGACGATGAGCGCGACGCCGATTCCGCGCACGCTGAACATGTCGTTGCTGGGCATGCGCGATATGTCGGTGATCGAGACGCCACCGCGCGACCGGCTGGCGATTCAAACCAATGTCGTGCCCTTCAACGACGCCATCATCCGCAGCGCCATCGAACTGGAATTGCAACGGCAGGGCCAGGTCTTCTTCGTCCACAACCGCGTCGAATCCATCGAGGAAGTCGCCGCCCTGCTCAAACGCATCGTGCCCGAAGCGCGCTACATCGTGGCGCACGGGCAGATGGGCGAAAAAGAAATGGAGCAGGCGGTGCTGGATTTTGTGGATTACAAATTCGACGTGCTGGTCGCCACCACCATCATCGAAAACGGCATAGACATTCCGCGCGCCAACACCATCATCATCAATCGCGCCGACAACTACGGCCTCTCGCAACTTTATCAACTGCGCGGTCGCGTGGGCCGCGCCAGCCGCCGCGCTTATGCCTACCTGCTGATTCCGCCTGAACAGGAACTGACGCCGATTGCCCGCAAACGGCTGGCGGCGATTCGGGAATTTTCCGACCTGGGCGCGGGCTTCCGCATCGCGGCGCTTGATCTGGAATTGCGCGGCGCGGGCAATCTGCTGGGCGGCCAGCAATCGGGGCAGATGGACGCCATCGGCTTTGACCTCTATTGCCAGATGCTCGAACGCACCGTGCAGGAATTGCGTGGCGAACCGATTGAAGAAGACCTCAACACGCAACTCAACCTCGGCGTAGATACGCGCATCCCCGAAGAATACGTCTTTGACATGACCCAGCGGCTGCGCACTTACAAACGCATCGCCTCGGCGCGCACTGACGAAGAGTTGCAGCGCATTCACGAGGAAGTTGCTGACCGCTACGGACGCTTGCCCGATTCGGTGGAGAACCTGTTCCTGTATGCGCGCGTGCGCCGCGAGGCCAATCAACTCGGCATCGTCTCGATTGACCGCACGAACGCGGGACTGGCGCTCAAGCTGAGTGACAAGGCGCGCGTTGAACCGGAACGCTTGATGAAGCTGCTGGCGGAAAATCCGGCGGCGAGCTTTTCGCCCAACGGTGTGCTCAAGTTCAAACTGGCAGCCACGGGCGACGCGAACGACGATCAGCAGGTGTTTGCGGTATTGAGCCAGGTGCTGAGCGTTTTGCATGGCAAGGTTTGAAATCAGCGCAGTCCTAAATCGAAACACCCAACACTGGGACAACAGAAATAGATAGGATTCACAAGATTTTCAGGATTCACAGGATTGGGCCAATAGAGATAGGCATTTCAGCCTTGTCCTCATCCTGTCCATCCTGAAAATCCTGTCAATCCTGTCCAATTCTTATGTGTTCTGATTTAGCCACGCGCAATCTCTGGACTAAAATTTCAGCTTCCCCTAAACTCCCGCCCGTCCGATCTGAGTGTTATCTTCATATACCAAACACATCAACCTATTTTTTTATGACTGGCTAGTTCTGGCCGTGGGTTAGCCGTTATGACCAGACGAACCCGAGAGAGCGGTGTCATTGAATTCAACGCAGCGGATTTGCGCGCCTTCTTGGCCTGGCTGACGCCGGGGCAGGTTGGCGATGGCGAAGCGTATGAAGCCGCCCGCCGCCGCCTGGTGCTCTTTTTTGCCGGGCGCGCCTGTCTCGATCCTGAAGCCCTGGCGGATGAGACGATTGATTGCGCCATTGGCAAACTGCCCGACATTCCGCCCGAAGCCAGTCCCCTGGCGTATCTGATCGGCGTCGCCAAAAACATTTATCGCGAATATCTGCGCGCCACCCCAAAAACAGAACCTTTGCGCCCCGCGCACGCAGTGGCGTTCACCGAGACAGAGCACGAACGCGAAACGGAACAGCGCCATCAGTGCCTGGAACAGTGTCTGGCCCAATTGCCCGCCGATGACCGCGCGCTGGTGCTGGGTTATTACCGCGAAGCAAGGCAGCAAAAGATTGATTTGCGGCGGCAGTTGGCCGAGCAGTTCGGTTTGACCCAAAACGCCTTGCGCAATCGCATCTTCCGGCTCAATCAACGGCTGGCGCTTTGCCTGAATTCCTGCCTTGAAAATTCTCTGGCGTGATGTTTTGCCGTTTTCCGCCATTCATCCATGAAAGGCGGGGGGCGGGAAAGAAAGTTTGCTGAAATGTCATTGATTACAGACAGCGAAATCAGAGCGTACCTGCTGGGCACACTGGCGGACGAAGCCCGCGCACAGATCGAGGACACTTTGCTCGTCACCGACGAGGGCCTCGCGCAACTCGAACTGGCCGAAGAGGAATTGCTAGACGATTACCTCACCGGCCAACTCGACCCGGCGGAACTAGCCCGCTGCGAGCAACACTTTCTGTGCACGGCGGCGCGCCAAGCCAAGCTCGAATACTTGCGCACGCTGCGGGCCGTCGCCGCACAAAGCGCGGTCAAAGAACCAGTGACGCAACCAAACACGCAACCCGACAACGTCATCCCGTTTCCGCCCCGCGCGGAACGGCGGCCCTTGTTCAACCGCATGAATCGTTCGGCATATCTCAAACTGGCTGCCGCGCTCTTCCTGGTGAGCACCGCTGGCTTCCTGCTCTGGCGCACCGTCTTGCGCCCGCCGCAAAACGAAGGCCTCTTGGCGCTCAATCGCGCCTATGCCGGCGGACGCCCGTTTGACGCGCGCATCGGCGGCTTCGACTATGCGCCCTATGCGCCGACGCGCGGCGCGAATGACACCGACACCAACGCCCGCATCCTGCGCGAACGCGCCGAACGCGTGTTGCTCGACGCCATTACCGAAAGCCCCACCGCCGCCAACAAACACGCGCTGGGCAAATACTATCTGGCCAAAAAAAGCTTCGATCAGGCCATCGAACAATTCAACGCCGCGCTCAAAGACACACCCAACCTAGCCGAATTGCACAACGACCTCGGCGCGGCTCTGCTCGAAAAAGCCAAGTACGAGAAACGCAACAACCAGCCCGGCGACAGCCTGCAACACCTGGCCGCCGCGCTCGAATCCATTCAACAAGCGCTCAAGCTGCAACCCAATGCGCCCGCCGCCGTCTTCAACCGCGCCCTCTGCTTGCAGGAAATGTACCTGCCGCGCCAGGCCATCGAAGAGTGGAAGAAATACCTGCAACTCGACCCCAAGTCCGCCTGGGCCGACGAAGCGCGCCGCCGCCTGGCCGAACTCGAAAAAGCGCCGTCCAACATTTCGCTCAGCGAAGATCAGCTTTATCAGGAATACCTCAAAGACCCGGCCAATGACGAACGGACGTTTGACCTGTTTTGCCAAGCTTATTCAACCACCGGCAACGGCATCACCGAACGGCTGCTGGATGATTTGTTGCGAGCGCGGCAAAGCGGCGACACAGCGGAAGCCGCGCGCAAATGGCAATTGCTGGAACGGCTGGGGGCGTTGGTTTATGGGCGCACGACGGATCCGTATGTGCGGGATGTGGCGCGGTATTACCGACATCTAACTCCCAGCCTGGTAACTAAGCTGATGCAAGCGCGCCAGCATCTGAACGATGGCCGCCAGTTGAGAACAACGAAGCAATCCGAAGCGGTAAAACAGTATCAGGTGGCCTTATCCCTCTTTCAGCAAATGCTAGATGAGTGTGAAGCGAAGATGACAACTTATTTGCTCGGCAGGTTGCACTTGCGGCAGTCGAACTTGAGTAAGAGTCGTGAGTTATTTGCAGGGTTAGTTAATACGGCGAATCGTCACCTATGGTTACGAGGTGAAAGTTTGAATGGGATGGCTGAGTTCTACGGTTTTCAGTCTCTAACAGATAAAGCAATTCGTGCAAATCAATTGGCACTTTCAGTTGCTGCACAACTTAGCAACGCGAACCAACTTGTTACAAGCTCAAACGCTCTAGCAGAAAGGTATAGTGACCTTGGCAATTGGGAGCAATCGCTAGTTAATCAAAGACAGGCGCTTGAACTTGTTAATCGAAAGCCAATTAACCATCAACAGCAATGGATTACTTATATTGAAACGGCACGCCAATTATTTATCTCTGGATTTTACACATCTGCACTCGCTTACCAGCAAGAAGCCCTAAACATTGAATTAACAACCAAACGCCAATTACAACTTTCGCGTACTTACACTGACCTTGGGATTATGCTTGGGCGGGAAGGTCGTTTTGCTGAAGCCATTCCGTTACTTCAAGAGGCGGTCAATATCGGAATTCGTCAAGGAGCCGAAAAGATGGGGTTGGAAATTCAAGCTTATAGCGGTTTGTATCTTGCTGAGCTGCAACGAAAGGCAGGTGATTTTGCGAAAGCTCTTCAAGGCTATGAGCGCATAATTGATCTCATTCAGCAATTAGGAATCGTAAAGTATGATTTTGAAGCTTACCGTGGCAAGGCTCTTACTGAAATTGCTTTGGGTCATACAGAGCAAGCCAAGCAGGACTTGACTCAAGCCTTGGCTGTTTTTGAAGAAAACCGTAACCAACTCTCGGCTGAAAAAGATCGCACAACGTATTTTGATAAAGAGTATGAAGCTTATGACGCCGCCATCGGCTTTGCCTATACTGAAAATCCGCAACAAGCTTTTGATTTGTCTGAAAAAAGCCGCGCCCGGACTTTACTCGATTCGATAAAAAGCGTTCGTTCCCAGAGTATAAATAGCAGTGAACAGGTATTGGCTGGCGTTGCTGGCGCACAGCCAATTTCCCTGCGTATAGCGCAACAACGAATCCCGCCTAAAATAAACTTGCTGGAATTCACGTGCCTAGCTGACAGAGTGTTGGTTTTTGGAATTTCCACGAATGGTTTTGTTCATAGTCAAAAAGTTATTCCCCTACCCCTACTTGAGCAAAAGGTGCGGTCTTTTGTACGGGCAGTCTCAGAAGCGCCCCTAACAAACGATGCCCAAATCAAACCTCTTGCTGCTGAGCTATATCAAATCCTGATCGAATCGCTCGAACCATTTTTGGACAAAGCACAGGCTATTTGTATCGTGCCTGACAAGGTGCTTCACCATTTGCCCTTTGCCGCGCTTTTTTCTGCCCGAGAGCAAAAATACCTGATTGAGAGTCATCCACTCATAACAGCGCCCAGCGCTTCGGTTTTTCTGCTATGCGTCGAACACGCCCGTCACTATAGATCAACTGCAAGCGAGCAGATGCTTGCAGTTGGAAACCCGCGTTTTGATTTAGCGACCTATCCGCATTTATCCAATCTAACAGCCGCTATGCGCGAAGCGAGCGATGTTGCCAACAATTACGGCCGACATTACGTGCTAACTGCTGAGCGGGCCACTGAAGATGTAATCAAAGCGCAAATCAAACGATCCACGGTTATTCACCTCGCCGCGCACGGCATCATTGATGAGCGATCCTGGGCAAACTCACGACTGGTAATGGCAAAGCCTGAAGCTGGAAGTGGTGACGACGGTGCGTTGCGCGCCTATGAGATTGCACAAATGCGCTTGTCAACCACACGTCTGGCCGTACTGTCAGCCTGTCAATCAGGCGTCGAACGCTTTTATCGTGGTGAGGGAATGATTGGATTAAGCCGCGCATTTCTGGCGGCAGGTGTCCCAACCGTAGTAGCTAGCCTTTGGGCTGTGGATTCAGATGTAACAGCCACGTTGATGACCAATTTTCATCAGCAATTGAAATCACTTTCGGTGGCGCAATCATTGAGAAATGCGCAACTCATGCTGGTGCATAGCACAAACACAAAACATCGTCACCCTTATTACTGGGCGGCTTTCAGTACGTTTGGTAGTGATGCGACGATATAACAACCATTTGGAGGAATACCATGCAAAACATTACTCACACCCTACCTGCAAACCCTGCTGCAAAAGTCATTGTCGAAGGGCTTTTTATCCTTTGCATCAATGAACAAACAAAGACTGCCGAGTTGGGCGTGTATGAATATGCCAATGAACACGAATTTTTCATCCGCGTCAGTAAAAAGCCGGCTGGAATAGTAACTACACCGGGCGAGGGCGGCGAGGAAATCATCAGGCTTAGCGCGGAGTTCGAAATACCTTCAGGCGATGTCTCGATTGGCATCACCAACAGCGAACCTGATGTTACTTGCTATCACCATCCGGAACTAACGGCGAAGTCGTTTTGGGACGATCCGCGTGATTTGAATTCTGATATTTTCAAACGGGCCGCTGAGTTCACGCCGGATTTTCGTTGGATCATTGATCTCGAAGGCGAGCGCTTCCGCAGCCAAAAAATGAAGATCATTCCAGGCATCTTACAAAGAAAGATTAGAATTTCGAACGGCATCCTCTGCACTGAAAAGCGGTCAGGCCGGGAAGTCAAGTCTGCCTTTCCTTTGGCGGCTGACATGGGCGGACATAACATCGGCTACAGGTATTTATATATTGCCAGCAAAATGGCAATTAACATTCCAGCAGTCGCTGATAACCAGGAGCTTATTCTCAACTATAGTGAGGAAGGAGAACCTACCAGTTTATCTTTGCCTCGCTTGGCGGCTGGCTCATATTACGAAATACTGCTCAGCAACAATTGCCCTGCCACATCCATCAAGCAGAGTTTCAAACAGAGCGACTTCCAATGTTACTACAACGTTTTTGATGTGCCTCCATCAATGCGTTTGGATTTCGCTACATTGAGCGGTATGGGAACTGAACGTTATCCTTGCGATCTGGCTTTCCTGGGTTCAACACCGGAATTGCCATAGAAGGGGGAAGAATTATGTCACTCGTAATCAACCTGAAAAAAGAAATCACTTACTTCGCGCAAGAAAATGGGAGTTATTGCGGCCCAGCCAGCGCGCAAATGATTTTGCGCTATTTTCAACTGGACGACCCGATAAATCCCCATGGCCAAGCACAACTTGCTGGTTTCCAGAGCAAGCCCCCGGCGGTGGATCCGGGGGTTTGGCAGAAATTTGTCACTGATCCTTTTGAGATGCTCAAAATGCTGGCGGCTTACGAGCAGACAGACATAACAAAACGACATTTTGACGGTAAACCAGTAAAACAAGAACGTACTGCTTTTCGCGACAAACTTAGAACAATCGCCAAGAACGAATCAGACGATTCTGTTGTTGTCATTCCGGTTCACGATAGCGGACATTGGGTCTTGCTATCAGAGTATGCTGAAAACACTGTCCCTGATGGCGTCACCTACTCATCTTTTATAGGCAAAGACCCGCTTCTTTATGATCGAGTGGACAAGGGAAATCTTGGCCCCATCTCTATCACCGAAGCCGGAACGATCAACATTGCCGACATTCAGGAAAACTTTTACCCACAAACCAATTTTCTTTTGATTGGCCGTAATGGTGAAGTAACTGATCCTGTTATTGTAATTGGTAGAAGAAGATCGCCTACGGCGCCATCATCTCCTAACCCCGCCCCAAAACCGATCCCTCGTTCAGTCGCGCCAAAGCTGATGATGCAACGACTGGCCGAGTACGGGATTAACCCATGTTTGACAGGCAGGTACTTAAGGGGGATGCAAGCTGGGCCTGCACTTTTGGTAAAGCGGTTAGATTTCCCCGCAGGTGACCGGGATTATTATCTGATTCCTTTACAAGACGAGACAAGTAAAGAAAACCGGATGCTAACTCGTATGGACGTTCGAACCGGGTATTACCTGGATAGCCTGACGATTCCTCCAACTGCCTATCTGGTTAATCGAGAAAAGAACGATCCGAGTTTGGTTACTTTCGTCAAGGGACTGGTGGCTAAGTATTTTCCAGCGCCGCCAGCACCCCAGTTGTTTGACGCGATTGACTTAACCCTAAATAACCAGAATAAAGCTTTAGTTTGGCTGCCCTGCGAACAATCCGAGTCAGCCTTCTATCCTTTTTACGAGTTTCAGTATCAAGGAAAAAAACTTTATGTACGGATAGACGGCCAGGTGTTCGATCACCTCACGCCAACCTTAATCACCACCTGATGTCTCAACGAGGTAGTGATTACGGCCAAGTGAAGCAAGCCCGGCAGTGATGCCACCACTAACGCGCTGGCTGTGGTCACTCATTGAATTCGGGTGTAGAATCCCGGCTCCGCAAATCCCAACGCGCGTAACGCATACGCGCATCACCAACCCTTTCCCAATAAGGAGGAGCCAGATGAGCACCATTCGCATTCACATTGACGACCTTTGCGCGTTCTTCACCAAGTATCCCGACCGGCTGGTGGTGGGGATGATTCCTACGGACGACGCGCCGCCGGAGCATCGGCACGCGCCGCACATCGTCATTCGCCAGGCGGGCGTGGTGTTGCGTGAATACCAGGGCTTCGACACGGTCAATGGCGATATTTCGTTGCGCGTCTTTCCGCAGGGCGCGCCACTGGCACGGCTCGCGGCGATGAGCGCGGACGAGCGCCGCAAGCCGTTTGCGTTGCTGGTGGACATCGAAAACGTCCTTTACCCTCGACGAGCCGCTGACCGTCGCGCCCGAGCGTTGCCGCGCGCCCTTCTATTTTGCGCGCGGTACGCTTTGCGCCACGAAACATACGCGTTAAAAGAATTCACTGAAAACCGCTTCCAGAGTAACTGGACACCGCTACAACCTCTCCGCACAAGTTATTGACGCTTGCTTTGCCTTGCGCCAAACACGGCTGGCGTTACCTCAAGCCAAGCCCGCCGCAGCCTTCGTCAATTTCCCAAGATATGTACCCGGCTTTTATCACAGCAGGCGCGACGCCTGCGCTCCCAGGTGGTCACCTCGATTTTTTACAGCAGGAAAATAAATAACACCCGCCCGCGTGATGTTTCGCCAAAAAGTAACATCTCTCAGTGAAACCAAGTGTAGCAAGGAAAACAGCGGGCGGCAGTGCGAGCCGCTGACGCCCCGCTGTTTGTGCGGCGCACGCGCAAAACCCACAGCAACGGTCTGGTGCTCGAACGCTGCCGCTCGCTCCGCTTGGTTTTGACCGGAGGGGGGAGTTATGTCTCCGGTTTCAGCACGTTTGGCGCGCGCGGCCCGGTGTAACTGCCGGGTCGCTGATGCGCCGAGCCATCACAAGAATGAGCCAAGCAACAGGGCTGGGTTTGCCGGCGCTGGCCCTGCTGCGACAACGCAGCTTGCCGGTTTGGTCAATCATCGTTCCGCTCACACCATTTGGAGGTTTACTCATGTCACAGTCATTTCAATCTATCGCCACCAAGCGCGCGCTCGCCTGCGCGTTGATCCTCACGCTCTGTGCCGCCGCCATGTTGCTGGCCAAAGGCGCGCTGTTCGGCGCGGCTTCGGCGGCCAAACCGGTAGCCGCAGTAGCGGCCGCATTGATGGACTGCGTTGCGCCGCCGCAAGCCGACAAAATGATCGGCTGGTGGCCAATGGATGAAGGTCTTGGTGCGGCTGTCGTGCATGACATTATGCTCGGCCAGAACGGCACCCCCAAACCGGGTGGCGTGCTAGCCATAGTGCCGGACTTGAGCGGGCCTGAACCCCGCGCGGGTATGGTCACCGGCGCGCACTACTTTTTCGGGCGGCAAATTTTTACGCAGGTGCCGCATAACGCGGTCTACAACATCAGCAACGGCAGTTTCACGATTGATCTCTGGGTGAACCCGGTGCAAGTCGGGCCGACGTTACTCCAACCGCTTGTGGACAAATTCAAATTGACCTCACCCACGACAGGAACAGGCTATGCCTTCTACATTCGGGGACAACAACTTGTCCTCGACCTGGGTTATGGCACAGGGTATGTCACCTTTGCCAGCAGTTCGGTGATCGCCTTCAATACTTGGCAACACGTCGCGGTGGTGGCTGACCGCACAAACAATACCGTCCGGTTCTATCTCAACGGATCGCTCGTAGCGGGCGGCGGCAATCTGACGAACACTTATCAAAACAATGTGCTCGATCTGTTGATCGGCGGCACTCGCAACGTTGGCCCGTATGGTGAAATCGCGCTGGATGAACTCGAAATCTTCAACACGGCGCTGACCACGCCGGAGCTTTTCTCCATTTTCAATGCGGGTGGCGCGGGTAAGTGCAAGCCGAACTGCCCGCCACAAGGCTGCGCCACGGCCAGCTTTGCGCCGTCCGTGAGTTATGTTTCCGGCACGGGCCCGCTGCGTCTGGCCACCGGTGATTTCGATAACGATGGGGACCTTGATTTGGCCGTTCCGAATGCAGGCAACAACAACGTTTCGTCTTTGCTGAATAACGGGGCGGGTGTTTTCAGCCAGGCGCTGAACTCGCCCATCGTTACCGCCGCCGCCCCGCTGGCAATCGCGGTCGGAGATTTCAACAACGATGGCAACCCGGATTTGGCCGTGGCCAGCCAGCAACCGACGGCGCAGGTCACGCTGCTGCGCGGGCTGGGGGATGGGCAATTCCAGTCGTTTGGTACACCGCTCACCAATGCCGGGCCTGATCCGGTTTTCCCGGCAGTCGCTGATTTTAACAAGGACGGCAAGCTGGATTTGGCCGTGGTCAATCTGGGTTCCGGCAATGTTTATGTATTGCAAGGGAACGGCGCGGGCGGCTTTGCGCCGTTTGGCGCGCCTGTCAGCGCTGGGGTGCAGACCATTGCTTTGACCGTCGGCGATTTCAATAACGACGGCAATCCGGACATGGCCACGGCCAATGGCGGCTCGAACAACGCGTCCGTGCTGCTGGGCAATGGCGCGGGTGGTTTTAGCGCTGCGCCGCCAGTTCCGGTGGGCATGAGCCCTTCCTGCGTTGTGACAGCGGACTTCAACAAGGACGGCAAGCCGGATTTGGCCGTGTCGAATCGCACGAATGGCAACGTGACAGTGTTGCGCGGCAACGGCGATGGCAGTTTTACCTCTTTCGGCAATTTCACTTCCGGCTCGATTCCGTTCACGTTGGCCGTCGGAGATTTCAACTGCGATGGCTATCCCGACATTGCCGCCGCCCAGCTTAGCTCTGCGCTGGCTGTGCTGCTCGGCAATGGGAGCGGCTCGTTTGCCGCGCCTGCCATTTTCGGCACGCCGCATTACGGGATAGTCGCCGGTGATTTCAATAACGATGGCAGCCCTGATCTGGCCGCCAGCAACAGCAGCGGCAACAACGTCGCCGTTTACCTGAACACGTGTGTACGCAAGCGCGCCAGCACGATCATCATCAACCCGTCCAGCTTGCCCAGCGCCACCATTGGCGTGCCTTACAACCAGACGATCATCGCCAGCGGCGGGAACGCGCCTTACACCTACTCGGTTAGCAACGGCATCCTGAAGCCGGGCTTTACGCTCAACACCACGACCGGCGTGCTTTCCGGTACGCCGACCACGCCTGGTACTTTCACGTTCACCGTGACAGCCACAGACGCGAATGGCTGCCAGACTTCCATCCAATACACGCTCACCTGCTGCCCGGTAATTACCCTCACGCCCGCGACGGTGCCGGACGGCATTGTCGGGGTTCCCTACAATCAGCCGCTCACCGCAAGCGGCGGGGCAACGCCGTATATGTACACCGCCACGGGCTTGCCCGCCGGTTTGTCGCTTGCGATGAGCGGCGGCGTGCTGAGCGGCAATCCGACGGCAACAGGCAGCTTCACCGTCGTGGTCACGGCCAAAGACGCCAACGGCTGTACGGGGAGCCGCACTTATACGCTGACCATCAGACCCTGTTCGTTGCGGGTAACCAAGAGCATTTCCAGCACGAGTGTGACCGATACGCTGAACCCCAGCGTTACCATCGGTGAAGAGGTCTGTTACACCTTGAAGGTCGAATTGCCCGAAGGTGTGACGCCTTCGTTGACGGTCAAAGATGTCGTGCCGCCGGGTATGGGCGTCACCAGCGTGGTCGGGCGCTTGTTGGATTTCAACGGCATTCCCATCGCCAACATCCCGCTGCCGAGCATCACTGGCAACGTCGGCTGCCCCAACCCGGCTGGCAGCAACCTGGTGCTAAATTACGGCGCGATCAACGTGCCGGTGGACGGCAATCCGGCGAACAACTATTTCTCCCTCCTGATCTGCGCCACCGTCTGCGACACGCCCGCCAATATGGGCATGGACGCGAACAACCAGACCATGCTGACGAACCGGGCCATGGCGGCGATTGGGCCGCAGCCTTCGCTGTGCATGGCAAATTCCAATGATTTGACGCTCAAGGTGGTCGAGCCGAAGGTGACGATCCGCAAGACCTTCAATCCAAACTCGGTCAAAGAGGGCGAGATGACGATGATCATGCTCGATGTGCGGAACAACGGTCTTTCCACCGCCTACAACGTGGTGATCGAAGACCTATTGCCTTTGTGGCTGTTCGAGAATGGCCTGATTACGACCTGCGGCACGGTGCCCGCGGGGTTCACCTTCTCGAAACCAATCGTAGGGGGGAACACGGCGGCCACCTTCACGGGCGGCAATCTCGCGCCGGGGCAGCAGCTTACTTTCTGTATCAAGGTCACGGTCAAGCGGCGCTGCCAGAACGATATGTTCGTGAACGTCGCCAAGATCAAACAGGCCTGGACGCTGCCGCTGCCGCCGGATTGCGCGCCGAATTGCACGCGGCCAAGCGCAGTGGCCGGCGTGCAAGGCCGCGACGAGAGCGGGTATGTGTCCAGAGACAAACTGACCATCATGCCCGCCCTGGATTGCACCTGTTTCGGCGTGCCGGGTCAAGATGGCGGCATTTATCCGCCCGCCTATAACGCGATGGTCTTGTGGCTGAAATTCGATGAAGCCGCAGGAGATTTTGCCAAGGACAGTTCGGCCTACGTCAACGACGGGACGCTGAAGCCAGCCACACCGAACGGGCCATCGCATGTGCCGGGCCTGGTTCCGCCCCACGCCTTGCTGTTCGACGGCATGAATGATTACGTCGAGGTCAACGACAACTCTTCGCTCGACATGGGCACGGGCAGCTTCACGATTGACGCCTGGATCAATCCCGCGCCCGAAACCGTGGCGTCCAACAGCGGCGTCCGCACCATCGTGGACAAACGTACCTTCACCTTCCCCGGCGACGCTACCCGGCCCAGCGGCGGCGCCCCGGTGAACGGCGTTTACGGTTACAAGCTCTATCTCTACAACGGCTTTCTGGGGCTGCAACTGGCGGATGGAACGCATCAGAACTACGGCACCAGCACCAATGCGATTCCGGCCAATACCTGGACACACGTCACGGCAGTAGCCGACCGCACCGGCGCCAATCCGGGGGTCAGGCTGTATGTGAACGGCAACCTGGTGCCGCACGGCCCCAACCCGCTGGTGACGGGGAACCTGGATAACGACAGCCCGCTTTACGTCGGGCGCGGGGTGCCCGTGGATGGCGATTTCTTTACCGGCAAGATTGACGAACTCGAAATCTTCAAGCTCGAATTGGATGAAATCAGCGGGGTGATCAACGAGAGCTTGATTGACGGCATCGTCAATGCCGGGAGTTTTGGCAAGTGCCTGGCGCCGCCACCGCCCGGTTGTTGCAGCAAGAAACCACAATTGCCCAACATCCCTGGCAGCGGGGGAACCTACTCCTCTTACACCGGTCAAGTGTCAGTTGCCACTTGCTACGCCGACAGTCCAAATGATCCGGTGCTGGTCGTGGTAGACCTCAAGGGCGAGAACGTTTTTCCCAATCCCTTTGCGATTGAGGACACGAACTGGAGCACGACGACACCTGTCGGTGCGCTGATTCCGAAGACGCAGTTCTATCACCATCCTGACTGGAGCCGCGCCAATCTCGGTGATGTTTTCGGTCTGACGCTGGATGACAAAGGAAACATCTATGTGGCCGCCACCAGTGTTTACGGGTTCAACCACACGGGTTCGCTGGGGGCGAGTGCCGGCGTCATCTACAAGATTCCCGGCGACCCATTTTCAACGTCGCCGCTCGGTGTGCCGACGGTCTTCACCTCGTTCGTGAATGCGCCGACCTATACCATTGGCAGCAATTTGATCCCGAACACGGGGCCGAAGCTCGGTAACATCCACTACGACTGCGCGCACGAGAAAATCTATGTGAGCAATTTCGAGGATGGGCTGATCTATCGCCTCAATCCGGCGAACGGCAACATCCTGAGCACGTGGGATCACGGCTTGCAGCTTCCCAATTCATCGTTGACGCCCTTCCCGGCCAAGCCGGACTCAGGCACGCCAGGCTACACGGCGCTCGGACGGCGCGTGTGGGCGGTGCAATCATTCAACGGCAGACTCTATTACAGTGTCTGGAACCAGGATACTTCGCGTCACGTTAGCGGTACGCATCTGCCGAACGAGATCTGGTCTGTCGCGCTGGATAGTGCGGGTGATTTTGTGCCGACGACAAACCGGCGGGAAAATCTCTTGACGACCAATTCCGTGCCGCCGCTATCCACCACAATTCCCTATCTTAACTATTCCAATCCTGTCTCTGACATCAGCTTCGGCCCGCGCGGCACTATGCTGTTGGCTGAGCGTAGTATGTATAACGACCTCTTTCCGTCTGCGCACTCTTCACGAGTGCTGGAATACCAGTTTGCCGGTGTCAACAACTGGTCGCCGTCACCGAATATCTTCCGCATCGGGAATTACAGCAACGAAACCAATGCGGCGGGCGGCGTGGATTATGATTTCGCCGCGCCGCTGGGCCGTGTCTGGGCGACGGGCGATGCGCTGCGCTTGCCGCAAGGCGAGGCGATTTATGGCCTGCAAGGCATTCGGAAGTCCGGCAACGGCAATGCCTTTCTTGATCCGAACGCCACCACGCGCAGCGTCCTTATTGATCTGAATGAAATCATCAACAGCAATGACAAGACGCAAATCGGCGACGTGGAAATTCCTTGTCCGCCGCCTGATCCCTGCCTCAACGTCAACATCATCATCAGCCCCGAGATGTTGCCCTCCGGTACCGCCGGGCAAAATTACACTTCGCCGCCGTTCACCGCTTCCGGCGGTACGGCAGGCTACACCTTCACAGCCACCGATCTGCCGATGGGATTGACGATGTCTTTCAACGGCGTGATCAGCGGTGTCTCGATGGAAACAGGGGACAAGCCCATCACCGTAAAGGTGACGGATGCCAACGGCTGTATGGCGATCAAGCATTACACGCTCAGCTTCGAGTGCGCCACCAACCTCGCCATCGCGCCGAACACGGTGCCGAATGGCATGGTGGGGATGAGCTATTCGCAAGCCTTCGTGGCGAGCGGCGGTTGCGGCGGGCCTTTCACTTATTCCATTACCGCCGGAACTTTACCGTCAGGCTTGTCATTCAACACCACCACGGGCGTGTTGTCGGGCACGCCGACGACGTGCTGCGATTTCCGTTTCACCATCAAAGCCACGGACAAGTGCGGCTGTAGCGTGGAAAAGATGTACACCCTGATTATCGAAGGCGCGCCCGCGACGCTCACGGGGTTGTTCAACACGGGCGTCAATAACAGCAATCAAGTGCTGGCGGTCGGCGCACTGGATACGCATTACAGTCTGACCGATCCAACCAGTCTGCTTAGTTTTGGCACCGTGCTGTCACCCACGGCGCTGGGCGTTCCCTGGGTGGCGAACAACACGACCTCGATGTGGATTGGGCCCGCGGCGCTGCCCCACCTGCTGGGCACTTTCACCTATCGCACAACCTTTGAATTACCGAGTTGTACGGCTTTAAGCGGGGTCATCAGAGGCCGTTGGGCCGTGGACAATTCGGCGGTGATGACGCTAAACGGGGTGTCAGTTGCGACCTTGCCCGGCAACCTCACGGCCAATTTCACCCAATTCAACGACTTCAACATCACCACCGGGTTCCAATCAGGCACGAATGAGTTGCTCATCACCGTCAACAATTCCAGTTCCACCACCGGGCTACGCCTTGAATGGACGGAGAGAAACGTCAAGTGCTGTCCCTGTTTGCTGGCGCTGGGGCCGAACACGTTGCCCCACGGCGTAACCGGTGAAAGCTACGAACAGGCGCTGGAAGTCGTCGGCGGCATACCGGGTTACACCTTTATGCAAACCGGCGGGACGTTGCCACCCGGCCTCGCCTTCAGTAACGGCGTTTTCAGCGGTACGCCCACGACGCCGGGCACTTACAACGTCACGATCAAAGTGACCGACGCCAACGGCTGTATGGTCACGCGCATCATCACCATCGTGATCGGCTGCCATACGCTGGAACTCGCGCCGCGCACGTTACCTGCGGGCGTAGCGGGTGTGACCTATAACCAGGAACTGACCTTGGTGGGCGGCCTCAGCCCCGCCACCTGGAGCAGAGTCGGCGGCACGCTGCCACCGGGCCTGATACTCTCACCAACCGGCACGTTGTCGGGCACGCCAACGACGACGGGCCGCTTCAACTTCACGCTGCAGGCCACGGAGTCGAACACTTGCGCGGCGACGCAGGCCTACACCTTTGACGTCTTGTGCCGGACGGTCAGCGTCTTCCCGCCCGCTACCAATCCGGCGGCCAGGGTCAATCAAAGTTTCAGCACGACCTTCACCGCCAGCGGCGCCGGGGGGCCGTACATCTTTACCAAAATTGGCGGGCTGTTGCCGCCGGGGCTAACGTTGGCTGCCAATGGTGTTTTGGCGGGCACACCGACGGCGGCGGGCCGCTTCAACTTCACGATCAGCGCCACCAATGCCACTGGTTGCGCGGGCACGCTGCAATACGCCTTGACAGTGTGCGCCGACATCGTCATCAGCCCACCCACTTTGCCGACGGCGCGGGTGAACCAGGCTTACAATGCAACCTTCACGCAAACCGGCGCGGCTGGGCTGACGACCTGGCGGATCAGTTCGGGTAACTTCGCTCCTGGCTTGTCGTTGAATGAGTTTAACGGCGTCCTGTCGGGCACGCCGACGGCGGCGGGTGACTTCACCTTTACGGTTAGTGTAGCGGACGAGAATAGTTGTCCGGATATGCGTCAGTACACCCTTATCGTCAGCGGCAGCGGCAGCGGTTTGCAGTATTATCCGCTGCCCACGCCGGTCAGGCTCTATGACACGCGCGCGCCGATTGCGGGCTTCAATCCCTGTGCCTATCTGAGTGCGCCTGTCCCGGCGGGTGGCGAACTCGTCCGTTCGGCCTTCATTCCCTGCACGGGGATTCCGAACACTGCGCGTGCCATTGTCGGCAATGCGACGGTGATCTTCCCCAACGCGGCGGGCTTTGCGACTTTGTATGCCGATGGCCAGGCGCGGCCGCCGGTCTCGAATCTGAATTTCGTCGCCGGGCAAGTCGTGCCGAATGCCTTCACGGTCAGCCTCGATGCGCAAGGTGAGTTCCGGCTCTACACCACCGCCCAAGCCGATTTCGCGGTTGATGTCACCGGCTACTTCGCGCCTCCAGGTGCTGGCGGCCTGTACTATCACCCGTTGCCGAAGCCGATTCGCTTGTATGACACGCGCGCGCCGATCGCGGGCTTCGCGCCCTGTGAATACTTGAGCCAACCGCTCAGCGCAGGCAATGAATTGGTCAAGTCCGCCTTCGTTACGAACTGCGGCGGGGTGACGATTCCGAACAACGCGCTGGCCATCACCGGCAATGCGACGGTGATTTTCCCGAACGCCGGGGGCTTTGTGACCATCTATCCCGATGGCCAGGCGCGGCCACCGGTCTCGAACTTGAACTTCGCCGCCGGGCAAGTCGTGCCGAATGCCTTCACGGTCGGCCTTGACGCACAAGGCGAATTTAGGCTCTACACCACCGCCGGCGCCGACTTCGCGGTCGACATCACCGG
>JAYUCP010000655.1:0-3027 GCA_043740245.1 Acidobacteriota bacterium
TGGCGGCCAGCCCGCCAATGGCGCATTTGATCTGCGCTTCATCCTTTTCGACGCGCTGATCGGCGGCGCGCAACAAGGCCCCATCGTCACGTTGGAAGATGTCATCGTCACGAATGGCGGCTTCAGTGTCACGCTCGATTTCGGCGCAGCGGCCTTTCCCGGCGCGGCGCGCTGGCTCGAAATCGGTGTGCGGCCCGGGGCGAGCGTGGGTCTCTTCACCGTGCTCACGCCGCGCCAGTCTGTGGGCGCGACGCCTTACGCCATTCGCAGCCTCAGCGCGGCCAGTGCCGACACCGCGACCAGTGCCACGAACGCGGCGAATGCGGCCAATGCCACGACGGCGGTCAATTTCAGCGGCGTGCTGGCGGGCGATGTGATCGGCACCCAAGGCGCAACGCAACTGGCGAACAACGCCGTGACGACGGCCAAGCTCGCCGACGGCAGCGTCACGAATGCCAAGATTGTGACCGTGGACGGCGGCAAGCTCACCGGCACGATCACGACGGCCACCCTGCCCGGCGCGAATGTCACGGGCGCGGTAGCCAATGCCGCCAATGCCGCCAATGCGACGAATGCGACGAACGCCACGAATGCGACGAATGCCGCGACAGCAATCAATTTTAGCGGGGCGTTGGGCGGCGATGTGACCGGCAATCAGGGCGCGACGACCGTCGGTCGGTTGCGCAACATCCCCTTGCCCACGCCGGCGCAAGCCGATAATGGGCGGGTCTTGCGCTACCAGAATGATGGCGTCAATCCGGCGAGTTTCGTGTTGGCGGCGGATGCGAATTCCGGCGGCACGATTACCGGCGTGACGGCGGGGACGGGGTTGAGCGGCGGCGGCACGAGCGGCAATGTCAATGTCAGCATTGCGGCGGGTGGCGTGGGCGCGACAGAACTGGCGAACAATGCGGTGACGACAGCTAAGCTGGCCGACAACAACGTCACCGATACCAAGATTGCGACGGTGGCGGGCAGCAAGATCACCGGCACGATTCCGGTGGCGGCGGTACCGGCGGGCAGCGGCAGTTACGTGCAGAACACGACATCGCCGCAGACGACGAGCAATTTCAACATCAGCGGCAATGGCACGGCGGGCGGCACGCTCACCGGGAACATCGTTAGCGCGACGACACAATACAACATTGGCGGTAGCCGCTTGCTCAGCGTGCCTGGCACGGGCGACCTCTTTGCGGGCACAGGCGCCGGCGCGTCGAACACGACCGGCACGCACAATTCGTTTTTTGGCATTTTGGCCGGCTTTGCGAATCTGTCCGCCAACAATAATTCGTTCTTCGGCTCAGGCGCGGGGCAAGCCACGACTGGTTCCGACAATACGTTGGTCGGGCGTGCGGCGGGCAACACGAATCAGACGGGCAGCAATAACACCATCCTCGGCGCTGCCGCCGATGTCGGCGCGAGCAATCTCAGCAACGCCACCGCCCTCGGCGCCGAGGCGCGGGTGGATTGCAGCAATTGCCTGGTGCTGGGCAGCGTCGCGGGCGTCAATGGCGCTTCGACCAGTCCCAACGTCGGCATTGGCACGACCGCGCCCGCTACCAATCTGGAAGTCGTGAATGATGGCGGCACGGCGGCGTCCGTGTTCACCACCACTTACGGCACGGCCAGCAACGCGCTCATCGGGCGGCAGGCCAGCGGCTCGCGCGCCACGCCGGGCGCGACGGCCAGCGGCCTGAGCCTTTTGTTTCTCGGCGGGCGCGGGCATACGGGCACGAGTTTTGTGACGACTTCACGGGTAGGCATCAACCTGGAAGCGGCGGGGGCTTGGACGTCGTCGAGCACGCCCACGCGCATTATTTTTGAAACCACGGCGAACGGCACGACCAGCCGCGAGGAAAGGATGCGGATTGATAGCAGCGGGAATGTTGGCATCGGCATAACCTCTACGGGCAACAGCAAGCTGGAAGTCGTTACGAATCCCGGCCTAGAGCCAGGTGTTGCTATTCGCGGAGAATCAACCGCTGGTGGCTATGGGGTGCGCGGGACCGCCCTCACAGGCACCGCGATTCATGGAATCTCTGGCTCCTTGGCAGGCTTATTCGATGGTAACGTTGACATCAACGGCAATCTCACCAAGAGCAGCGGCGCATTCAAGATTGACCATCCGCTCGACCCCGCCAACAAATACCTCTATCACTCCTTCGTCGAATCGCCCGAGATGAAAAACATCTACGACGGCAATGTGACGACCGATGCCGTGGGCGTGGCTGAGGTCGTGCTGCCCGATTGGTTCGAGGCGCTCAACCGCGATTTCCGCTATCAACTCACCGTGCTCGGCCAATTCGCCCAGGCCATCGTGGCCGAAGAGATCAAGGACAACCGCTTCAAGATCCGCACCAGCCTGCCCAACGTCAAAGTCTCGTGGCAGGTGACGGGCATTCGCCAGGACGCCTTTGCCGAAAAGCACCGTATCCCGGTCGAAGAGGTGAAGCCGGAAAAAGAACGCGGCTCTTACCTGCATCCGGCGGTCTTCGATCAACCCGAAGAGAAGGGCATTGGCTGGGTGCGCCACCCGGACGAGATGAAGCGAATAAGGGAGCAACGCGAGCAGAGCAAACAGTCCGCGCCGCCGAAACCCGCCAACGAAAAACCCTGAAACGGCCTGGTTGTGGCGGCGTGACGCGGGTCGAACGCAGGCGGCATGGCATCCGCCATTTTGCCTTTGGAGGAGGCTTTTATCTCGCTGCGTACTTGCCCTGAAAGCATGAAAGCGGCGCTGGAAGCCCGAGAAGCTGCCAGCTTGTCGTGGCATCCCAAGACGACTGACCGGAAGCCCCCAACAAGCTGGCAGCTTGTTGGACATTTTCTGAGGAACGCAACCATGTCGAAATCACACGCAACTGGCCGGGCGGCCATCCTGTGCGCCTGGCTCGTCTGTTTGGGTACGCTGACCGGCTTGGCCCAGGCTCCGGCCTTCACCTATCAAGGCCAGCTCACGGATGGCGGCCAGCCCGCCAATGGCGCATTTGATCTGCGCTTCATCCTTTTCGACGCGCTGATCGGCGG
>JAYUCP010000656.1:0-7362 GCA_043740245.1 Acidobacteriota bacterium
GCCGCCAGGGCAGTCGCGCACCAAACGCCCGCGCTACGCGGTCATCAAAAAGCAGCCGGCGCCGGCGGAAAAGGCTGCCAAAGCGGCTGCCACCACCAATCCAGCACCACCTTGACCCGGCGCGGTTTGGTGCATTGTCAATCAGCTTGCAACTCGCTTGGCTAGCGCCGAGAAGGGAGTTGTTTAGTCTAAACACGAATAAAAATAAAGGGCGCAGGTTTGAAGCCGCGCCCGTCGCGGCCCGCTCAGGCCGTTTTGGATTTCGCCATTGCTTTGGCCTTGGCCGCGCGTCGAATCTGTTTCGGACTCTTGCGCGTGTTGCCACGGCTGTCGCGGAAGATTTTGCCCTTCTTGGTGCGTTTATCACCTCTGCCCATTACGTTGCTCTCCTTTGGATTTGGTTTGAGAAGCAGGCACTGCTTGCGTCTCAAAATAGAATTGATGTTGTGTGACGGCGGCCATTCTACGCAGCCCAGGCAGCAGCGGCAAGCGCGTTGTCTGACCGTGGCTTTCACGCGCCGCTCAATATGGCTCTTGCGATTCCAACAACGCACGCTGGGCGCGCGACAACGCCTGCACGCGAATGTGTTCGTCGTCGTAGCCTGTCAATTCAGCCGCGTGCGCGCTGATCTTTTCAATCGCGGTCAACACGTCGTCCACGTCCTGTTCATCGCCGAGAAATATCTGATGCGGCAACCACACCGACTCTTCATAACCAGCGCGTTCAGCGACCGGACAATGGAAGCTGCGCGCATGCGCGGCCCAGCCCGGAAAGCGTTCAGCCCCAAATTCAAACAGCGAGGAGCGGTAGACCGCTTCGTAAAAACGCCCATCGCTCGGAATGCCTTCGGCGTTGAGCGCCGCGACGAAAGCGTTGCGATGCAGGCCGTGAAAAGCTGCGCCGTGAAATTTGAAGACGTAGTGATAGCTGGCCTGCCGCGTGATGCGCGGATCGCGCGGCAACAATTCGATGCCCGCGATGTGCTGCAAGCCCGCTTCCAACTGCCGTGTGCGCCGTTCGCGTAACAACGTCTGTTCTTCCAGGCGTTCCAACTGCGCCAGCAAAATCCCCGCCTGGAATTCCGTCATACGGTAGTTGTGCCCCAGCGCCGGATTGGGCTTGGCTGCGCGCCGCGCGGGCCGTCCGCAATTCGCCAGCCGAATGACCTGGTCGGCCAGATCAATGTCGCTGGTGATGACGATGCCGCCTTCGCCCGCCGTCATTAACTTTGAGGTCTGAAACGAAAAGCTGCCCGCGTGGCCGATGGAACCTGCGCCTTGGCCGTTCCACTGACCGCCGTGTGCGTGCGCGCAATCTTCCAGCACGAACAGGTTGTGTCGCGCGGCGATGCTCATCAACGCATCCATATCGGCAAAGCGAAACCCCAGATGCACGGGGATAATCGCGCGGGTGCGTGGCGTCAACGCGGCTTCGATCAGCGCGGCGTCGAGACAATACGTGTTCGGATCAACGTCCACGAACACCGGCGTCGCGCCCGCATACAAGACCGCCGCCGCCGTGCCTTCCCAGGTATAGGCGGGCACGATGACTTCATCGCCCGTGCCAACGCCAGCGGCTTGCAGCGCCAGTTCGAGCGAGACCGTGCCGTTGGCGACCGCCACGCCATAACGTGCCGAATGCTGCGCGGCGAACCTACTGCCGAACTCGCGTGCCAGATCGTTGGGGCAAGGATAGCCGCCCCAATTGCGGCTGTGGAGCACGCGCTGCAAGGCCAGAGCCTCGCGTTCGTCGTAAATCGGCCAGGCGGTGAATGGCGCGGTGCGCACCGGAGCGCCGCCGCGCAATGCCAGATGTGTCATGCGTATTCCTTTGTTTGAGCAGTGGAAGTGACGGCGGGAAAAGTAAGGGCTGGCTGGCGAAAACTCAAGGAAGCGGCAGCGGGTTGTGGCGCGTCCGCTTCCTTGATTGGCATATCTGTGCAAGGCATTGCTGCCAATTTGGCCGGCGCGCTACGGCGCAAAATAGCCCGACGCATCCAAAATCAAATCGGTCGTGAATTGCGTCAGCACTTTGAACTTCCCATCCGCCGGACTCAAGCCCACAAAGTAATGCCGGTTGTAACCAAACGTCGCAGGCACCGGATAGTTCGACGTAGCCACCAGTGGCGCAGTCGTCAAATTCGCCGGGAACAGCGTCAGGAAGCCTGCGCCCGTTGAATTGACCACCGAGACATTGCCGACGATGGCTTGCGCGGCAGCGGGCAGGCCGCAGAAGTTCGCCGCCATCTGCGTATGCGTCGCCGCCGCCAGATTGCCCGTGATCGGCGCGTTCGTGCGCGTACAGCCTGTCAACGGGAAGCCGGGGAAATCGGGCCGCGTTTCGAGCAGGCGCACCGGGCTCGGCAGCGGATTGAAGAGCAAGCCCGCGCCGTTGGCGTCCACTGCGTCTTCGCTGTAATAGCCGAGGATGTCTACCACCAGATGCGTGGTCGCAAACGTATAAATCTTGAACTTGCCATCCGTGCCCAACTTGACTGCAAACGGCCCGTTGATGACGTCGTTGCCGGCATAGTTTGAACTCGCCACCGTCGGACGCGTCCCGCCGCTCGGATAGATCGTCAAATAGCCGCCGCCATTCGGCAACACTGATGTCGCATTGCCAACCAGCACTTGAGCCGTCGCCGGAATCGAGTTGCACGGCGCGGCCACTGGTGAACGGCCTTGCAACAGCAAATCCAGATTCGGATCAGCATTCGGATCACCCGTGCCAATCAATTGCGTGCCCGTGGCGATACAACCGGTGAAGCCGAGCCGTGTTTCGAGCAAGCGCACCGGCGTTGCTAGCGGATGGAAGTACAAGCCGCCAGTATTCGGCGGCGCGTAGTAGCCGGTCACGTCTACGATGACGTGCGTCGTGGCGCTGCTGAAAATCTTGAACGCGCCGTCGCCCGCGCCGAGGCCTACGGTGAATACATTGTTGGTGATTTCGTTAGTCTGGAAATTGGAGTTGGCCACCGTCGGTTGAGTGGCGCTGCTCGGGAACAGCGTCAGGAAGCCCGGCCCTGACGGCACGACGGTGATGTTACCCGTGACTGCGGCAGCATTCGCGGGAATGCCTGCGCAAGTGGTGCGCGCAGGCAGCGTCAGCGTGCCATTCGCATTGATGGGCGCGCCCGGCATGGTGCAACCCGTAAAGCCCGCGCGCGTTTCGAGCAGGCGCACCGGTTGTGGCAGCGGGAAGAACATCAGGCCGCCCGTCTGCGTGATGGTGAAAGTCTGGCTGGCGATGGTCAGCGTACCTATGCGGGTGCCGCCGGGGTTGACTGCAACGTTGTAACCGACTGCCCCATTGCCGGTGCCCGGGGTGCCAGACGTGACAGTAATCCACGCGTCATTGCTGGCAGCCGTCCAATTGCAGCCGGATGGCGCGGGCACCATCACATTGCCAGTTCCTCCTATTGCTGAGAAAGAGGCGCTAGTCGGTGAAATCAACCCGGCGCAGGTCATCCCGCTCTGGTTGACGGTGAAGGTTTGTCCGGCAATGGTTAGTGTGCCGCTGCGCGGGTTGGCGGTTGGGTTGGCGGCCACTGCATAGTTGACTGTCCCGTTGCCCGTGCCGCTGCTGCCCGAATTGATGGTGATGAAGCTGTCACTGCTGACCGCCGTCCAATTGCAGCCACCCGGCGCAGTCACGGCCACCATGTCCGAGCCGCCGCTAGCCGTGAATGTTTGAGCGGTGGGCGCGATGGAGAAGGTGCACTGCTGAATGACTTGGCGGCAAGCTGAGAATTCCGAGGTGTTCCCTGACGGATCAGTTGCCGTCGCGGTCACGGATTGGCCCCCCGGGACTGCGGTGGGGAAGGTGAAGTTAAAGCTCGCCGTGCAACTGGCGTTGGTCGTCACAGGCATTGAGCCGATGAAAGTTTTCCCCTCGCCATTGCCGGAAGCATCACACACGGGGTTGGCAAAAAATTCGAGGGTGAAAGTAGTGCTGCCTGTGCTGTTGAGTGTTCCCTGAATCGTCGTGCTGGCCCCGCTGGCCGCCGCCGTCAAGACAGGAAAGTTTTGCAGGTTGTTCGCGCCAAAATCGCCATCGCAGGCATCATTAGGCGTCACGCCATTCTCACCATTGAAACCGTTGCCGTTGCCGAGGTCTATGCCCAAGCCACCATTGGTGAAGATCGAGTTGCCGAGCACGGCGTTGCCAGTGCTGGAATCAATCAACACTCCTGCCCTGGAGTTGAAGGCGATGATGTTGCCAGCGCCAGGGGCTGTTCCGCCGATGATGCTGCCTTGCGAGCCAAAGATAACTACCATCCCAAAGAAGTTGGCGATTGGGGCTGCTGGGGCGTTGGTTGAACTCACCAGTCCGCTATTCCTGAGGCCATTCAAGCGGCCAAGCTGGCCTCCGAATTTGGATTGGGGCGCACTCTCACTCACCGCCACGCCCTGGCTTACCGGCGCGCCTGCGCTCAAGGCCGACAAACCAGTCACGTCGGTGCCGATGAAATTTCCTTGCACGATATTGCTCGTCGTGCCGAAATTGAAGATGCCAATGCCCGCGCCGCCATTCCCTGAGACCAGATTGCGCGCACCGCTGGCCGTGCCGCCAACGGTGTTGTTGCTGGCGAAGTAGGCGATCTCGATGCCGTTGAAGCCGCCGAAAGTGCCATTTGGAATGGCGCTCGTGCCGGTGACATCGGTGCCGATGTAATTGCCCTGAACAAGATTGTTGTTCGTGCCGGGGTTTTTGATCCAGACCCCATCGCCGCCGCTGTTGCCGGAGATGATGTTGCGTGCGCTCGGTGTGGTGCCGCCAATTAGGTTGTTCTTTGGCGAGGCTCCCACAGCGGGTGGATTGGCGATTTCCGCGCCCGTAATGCCATTGGGCACTGCGGCAGTGCCAGCCGCATTGGTACCGAGGAAGTTCCCCTGCACGAGGTTGTTGTTCGAATCAGCATTGAAAATGCCGACTCCGAACTCCGAATTGCCGGAAGCCACATTGCCCGCGCCCGCCGCGGTCCCACCGACGATGTTTCCTTGCGGGCCCGGGGAAACATCTGTGGCAATCTCTACGCCTCCCAAACCATTCGCAAGCGCGGCTGTGCCCGCCGCATTGATGCCGAGGTAATTGCCCTTGATGAGATTGTTGTTCGATCCTGCAAAAGCGATAAAAATACCGTCACTATTGCCCCCACTGTTGCCAGAGATGACATTGCGCGCGGCTGTTGTCGTGCCGCCAATGAGGTTGTCATGCGCGCCGTTGACTAGATCTACGCCATCAACGTTGAAGCCCGTCTGGCTTGTGCCATTGGGAAACGCCGCTGTGCCCGCCGCGTTGGTGCCGATATAACAACCTTGCACCATGTTGCCTGACGCTCCGGCGCCGCTGATGAACACCCCACTTTTGGCAAAGCCGTTGATAACCAACCCTTTGATCAAGCAGTTAGCCACGTTGATGACCAGGCCATTGGTATTGAACCCTGCGCTGGTTCCTCTCAACTCGATCAGCGGAGCGCCAGCGAAACCCAGCTGCGTCGTGCCGTCAATCGTCACAGTCTCATTGAGCGCAGGCAGCGCCGAAAACAGGTTGATGGTTTGTAGTCCGCTCCCGCTGGCGAAGTTGATCGTGTCAGCGCCCGCCGTTGCATTGGCCTGCGTGATGGCGTCGCGCAAGCTGCCCGCGCCGCTGTCGTTGGTATTCGTCACAGTGAAGATGGCGGCGGGTGCCGAGAGCGCAATTGTTGGCGTGCTCTGGCCGCTGCTGAGCATCACCAGATCGCTGAGCGCATCGCCATTCAATTGCAGCGGCAAGACGGCGATCGGTGTGGCTTCGATTTCAACGGCTGTCGCGGAGAAGAAAAGCGTGGCCGCGTCAGTTTGGCTGGCGTGGCCCTGCGTCGTCAGTGCATTGGAAATGACCTGCAAGCGCTGCTTGCCGCCTGCAACGATCAGCAAATCATCACCCGCGTGCCCCGCAAGCCGCGCCGCCAAGAGTTGCGGATGGGTGTGTGCAGCGAGAGAGCGCGCGCGGCTGAAGATTTCTTCTGCGCGCCATGATCGGAACGCAGGTTGCGCGCGCTTGGCCGTTGTTTGATTGCTTGACTCAGGCCCTGCCGCGCTGAGCAAATGCAGCGTCCCTTGTTCTGACAGCAGCATTAGCTCAAGGCGATGCGCGGGGCTGAATTCACCCAGCGCGAGGGCCGCAATCATGAAGGGGAACGAGCGTTGACTGCGGCTGGCCGGTTCGACTTCGGCCTGCCGCGCCGCATCGAGCGATAAGCGCCGGTCACGGCCTTTGATCAGCACGACCTCGTTGCCGGCGGCGACGGCCAGATCATAAAAAGGATCGTCATCCAGTTTGCCCAAGGCCAAAGCTACGGCTGCGGATGGCAAGGCGAAGCTTTCGGGTTGCGCTTTGAGCGCGCCATCCGGCCCTTCAAAAATCAGCGCCTGTGGGCCTTGCGCTCCGGCGATGCCGACGACGACATCGGCCAAGCCATCCGCTTGATTGATTTCGCCGCTCGTCAAGACGGTCATGCGCCCTGGCAACGCGATAGTTTGCGCTGCGCCAAAACCGCCGCGCCCATCGCCGGGCAAGAACTGCAAGGCCTGACTGTCGCGCGCGGCGGCTACGATGTCTAGGTGTCCGTCGGCATTGAAATCTCCGGCGGCCAGCAACTCCGGCGCTTCGGGCAGCGTAAACACGCGCGCTGCCGCAAGCAGGGGCGCCGCGGTGAACTGCCCCTGCGCCCGGCGCTGTTGTGCCGCTGGACTGTTGGGAAAGAGCGCATCCACGTTGCCACGTTGCAGCGTGACGCTGCCGTCCGCGCCGGCATAGCCGCTGATCACGTCAGGCACACCGTCTTCATCAAAATCACCGGCAGCGAGCGCCAGCGGCTCACCGGTATTTTGATTCAGCGCGCTAACCGAGCCGGTCAATGGAGCGGCGCGGCTGACCAGGCTGTGCATCATCTGCGGCAGCGCGGCCAAACTCGTGAGCGCGAGCAGCGCCAGTGTGATCACGAACAGATATTTGCGGTGGTTGTTTTGAATGTTCATAGGTTCCCCCTCCTTTGGGGCATTCGGGTTACGGGTCGCATTGCCTGCGCTGGGCAGGCAATGCGGCCAAGCACGGCGGGTGCTTTAAGTGTTGTTCGCGTGAGCAGCGGCATACCGGCCGGCCGCTGCCGCTCTCGCCAGACACAGATCGCTTGGACAGTAGTCCGCCTGCCGAGTGAGAGCAACAGTTATTTGCTCTCACTCGGATAAACGGGATTTGTTGTGCGGAACTATCAGTCCAGCCGAAAATTTGGGCTGTGCTCAGGCATCCTGATTCGGGTAGTGGGTAAATCGAGTGGGATGCGGGTCAGGTTCCGTGTCAGTAGCCCGCGCGTCAGC